>CAZGLW010000005.1:0-50178 GCA_964525985.1 uncultured Acutalibacter sp.
AGACCTACGATGTGGAGGATTCCGCTGTAGGCCAGATCAAGATGAAGAACGGCGCCGTCATCAACCTGCGTGCTTCTTGGGCCATCAACATGGCTGAGGCGCGCGGCGCAAACAACCAGGCCCATGTTATGCTGGCCGGCACTAAGGGCGGCCTGGACACCTTTGAGGACCGCGTCCGTTTGAACCATGTGGTTGCGAACCAGCCCACCATTTCCTGGGTAGGCGAAAAAGTTGCCGGTTACATTCCCGGTTTCAGTCAGGGCCCCGCTCCCGTTTCCAAAGAGCATGACATCTGGGTAAAGGCCCTCCGCGGCGAAGGCGATCTGTTCGTCACAGCCGACCAGGCTTTCTGTGTTACGAAGATTTTGGATTCTATTTACTATTCCTCCAAGCACAACAAGCCCGTGTACTTTGACGCCGAAGGAATGCCTATTTTCGACTGATCTGGAGCCAAGAAATTATTGCTGTAAGTGGCTGCGGTTCCGTCCGCTTTGCGGCGGGACCGCAATTCTTTTAGAAATGGAAAGGAAGATGATTTCCCGTGGAGAATATCAATTTACAATTATATTCGTTTGGGCACGATTCCCCATTCACCCCTTTGCAGAAAATCGCGAAGGCCAGTGAAATGGGATATACCGGCGTGGAATTTGCCCACGACTATGAAGGCATTCCGGTGGAAGATGTAGAAAAGGCCTTGCATGACGCTAATTTAAAGGCCGTGTCCGCCCATGTGGGCTTTGAACAGATGGAGCAGGATATCCCCTATCTGGCAAAGTTGGGCGTCAAGTACGTTGCCTGCCCTATGACTCCGTTCTGCGATGCGGAGGAAGCCAAAGAGGTTGCCGAAGAACTGAACAAGTGGGGCAAGTTTGCCAAGCCCTACGGCATCATCATCGGGTACCACAACCACACCCAGGAGTTTAACGTGGACCAGGGGAAGTACCTGTACGACTGGGTTATGGAGAACACCGACCCGGAAACTGTTGCTTTTGAAATAGACTGCGGCTGGGCCTCTGCCGCGGGCGTAAACCCTGTGGAATACATCCAGAAGCACGCCGGCCGTATTGCCGCTATCCACATCAAGGAAAACGGCGCCGTCATCGGCCCCGACCCGGCTCAGTCCCGGAAGAACCCGCCCCAGTGGCCCAAGTTTGAGTTGGATGAGGACGGCAAGCCTATTTTCCCGCCTGAGTTCCTGGCAAAAATGGCCGAGCGTGACAAGCTTAACGTACCTACCGGGTCCGGAATTGTGGACTGGAAGGCCGTAAAGGCCGCCGCTGACGCCCAGTGGGACGACGTGATCTATGTGGTAGAACGAGAAGCCAGTTATGGCGGCAAGGACCGCGCCGCATGCATCCAGGAGGACATTAACTGGCTGAAAGCCAACCTGTAAGGAATATCCATACAACAGAAAAGCTCCCTGTCAAAAACAGGGGGCTTTTCCTTATCTCAAAAACAGCGTGTCCAGCAGTCTGGTCCCGGTGGCGGTCCTGAAAATCGTTTTCCGCACGTTCTCAATGACGGAACGCTCCATTTTTCCCTCGAAGATATTGACGAGAAAATCCGCCTCCACCAGGGCCTGGTAATCCTGGCCGTCGATCTGGCCATACGTGTGGTGGTGGCCCACCAAAAAGGCCACCCGATTTGTGATTTTCGGGGGATAACCCAATTTTGTAAGCATTTCCCGGGCGATAGGCTCCCCCTCCTTCTCCTGGTTTGGACCGTCGCAATTCCCGTATTTTTCCAGACTCTTCCTGATTCCGATATCGTGAACAATAGCGGCAGTTTCAGCAGTTTCCTGTAGTTCCGGAGAAAAGCCCTCTCCCTCTCCAATGGACTTGGCGAAAGCGTAAACCTTCAGAAAGTGGTTGACCCTCTCTACGCAGCCCTCCTCATACTCGGACATTTCCAAAATCAAAGGCGTGTTGTTCATCGAAAACTCCTCCTTTATACTGTGATCCAATACCGGCGCACAAGGGCACCATTCTCTCCCTGCTCCCTGTTTTCCAGCACGCCGCCGCAGGCCTCGATGGTGCGGGCGGAAGCCGGGTTGTCTTCGTCGCATGTGACAAGCACCCGGTCTATCCCCCGCTCTTTAGCCTTTTCCAGGCCCAGCGCCAGCATACAGGGGGCGTAGCCCTTTCCCCTTTGGCTGGGCCGGATCCCGTAGCCGATGTGCCCGCCGGTTTTTAAGAGATTATCCGACAGGTAATGGCGCAGGGACAGAGCGCCGATGATTTCCCCGTCCTTCATCAAGAGATAGGTGTCGGCGGTGACAAGGGGCTCCCGGATGTGACACCTGTGGGCGATTACCCCCTCCAACCAGCGTTCCAGGTCGCCGCCCTCCTTTTTCGCGGAAAGGGCGCCGGGAATCATCCGGCTGTCACCCCATTCGGTTTGATAGGTCCCTATTTTTTCCAACGGGACATTTTCCGGCAGTTCCAGAGAGAAGCCCAGCTTTTTGGCCCGGAGAAGCCAATACTCAGCGGCGGTTATGGAGTAACAGCACAGGTCCTTCACCGTGCCGTCGAACCGCACACTCTTTCCGCGCAGAGTGCCCTCGTAGGTGAAGCCGCATCTCTCGATGACCCTTTGGGAACGCAGGTTGTCCGGGTAGTGGGTAATACAGAGCAACTTTGCCCCCAGAGGGCCGAAAGCGTAGTCAATAGCGGCCTGGACGGCCTCGGTCATCAGGCCCCGGCCCCAGTAGCTTTTCCCCAGAGCATATACCATGCACCAGGCGTTGGGTGCGTCAGTCCGCCAGTCGTTGTTGCCCAGCCCCAGGGAGCCAATCACCTTGCCGCTTCCTTTTGATTCCAGGGCAAATCCCAAGTCGTAATCAGGGCCGTCCTTTTCCCAGTTTTCCTCCCACTTCCTGGAGAGTTCTCTCGATTCCTCCACATTCCTGTGGGGAGGCCACCCGGCGTTGGGGCCCACGTCGGGGTCCTGCGCGTAGACGAACAGGTCCTCCGCATCCGTCTCCCGCCAGGGGCGGAGGATGAGCCTGTCTGTTTCCAAAATCGTATGTTCCATTTTTATCCCTTCCTTTTCAGGGCCATTGCCACCCAGCCCTTTTCCTCCCGGCGCTCGATCACCTCAAAGGTAGCGCCAGTGGCGTTTAATACATCCTGTTCCCTGGTATCTATAATTCCGCTTACGATATATACACTGTCCGGGTACAAAAACCGGGGAGCGTCTTTTGAAAGCTCAATGACGGTATCGGCCACGATGTTCGCGGCCACTACATGGAATTTACCCGTTACCTGGTCCGCCAAATTACCGCAGATGGCAGTGAAGCGGTCGTTTACGCCGTTCATTTTGGCATTTTCGGCGGCAGTCTTTACTGCAAGAGGGTCAATGTCAACACCCACAGCGCTTCCCGCCCCCAACAACAGGGCCGCCACAGATAAAATGCCGCTGCCGCAGCCCATATCCAGAAAATCACAGCCGGGCCGTACATACTTTTCCAGCAATTGCAGACAGAGCCGGGTAGTCTCATGAGTGCCGGTGCCAAAGGCCAGACCCGGTTCCAGGTTCAGAACCGTGCGGCCCATACTGTCAAACGCATCCTCCCAAACGGGACGGATCAAAAGCTTTTCCCCCACCGGGATGGGCTTAAAGTATTTTTTCCAGTTATCGATCCAGTCCTCTTTGACACATGTATCGCAGGTAATGGTGTGATCAATGCCTTCCGAGGTATAACGCTCTTCCAAAAAAGAAACGGCCTCGGCGGGGTTCTCCCCGGGGCTGATGTATATATGTACAATTGCTTTAGTCCTGTCCTTCCGCAAGAGGTCCTCGTCAATCAAATCAATATGGGCAATTTTCATGGCCTCTTCTTCTAAATTGGAGTAATCCTCAATATAGATGCCGTAGGGCACAACCATGTTCGCAATGTTCCCAGCCATATCTACCTGGTCCGCCGGGACCTCAATTTTCACTTCTGTCCAATTCTCACCCATTCTCTTTCCCCCCCGAATTATACCAGCCATTATACTTGATATTTGCCCGGATTGCAAGCCGCTTTACCGGAAAGGAGCCGCTGAAAATGAACAAGAAAAAATTTTTCATTCAAGGTTCCATTCTCACGGCGGTGTCGTTCTTCCTCCGGGTGACCAATATGGGCTACCGGTCCTACCTGTCCCAAAAAATCGGGCCGGCGGGCATGGGGCTTTACCAGTTGATTTTTTCCGTGTTTATGCTTACGGTAACGCTGTCCACTTCGGGTATCTCCCTTGCTGTCACACGTATGGTCTCTGCTGCTATCGCCGGGGAAAGGCGGCAGATTGTGCGCTCTACCGTAGCCAAATGCTTTGCCTTCTGTCTGTCCATCAGTCTGGGTATCGCCTTATGCCTTTTTCTTCTGGCAGATTTTGCCGCCTCCGCTTTTTTAGGCGATCCAAAGGCCGCCCCCTGCCTGCGGATCTTGGGAGCAGGTCTGCCCTTTATGTCCCTTTGCACCTGCATGAAGGGCTACTTTCTGGCAGTGGACGAATCTCTTTCCACCGCAGTTTCGGACACTCTGGAACAGATTTTAACCATTCTGGCCACCGTTTACTTTTTCTGGCATTACGCCCCCGAAAGCATTGAGTCCGCCTGTTTGGCGGCCATGACGGCATCTACCCTGGGAGAAATGGCCTCTTTTCTTACCAGTTGGACCGCCTACCGCCACAGTCTGCGTAAAAATACGCCCAAGCAAAAAGAAAAAAGCCGGGGCGTGCTGAAGGGACTCTCCCATATAGCGCTGCCCTGCACCTTAAGTTCCGCCGCGAAAAGTATGCTGAATACCGGGGAAAACCTGCTCATTCCCCAAGAACTGCGCAAATTTGGCCTAAACTACGCCGACTCTCTCTCGCAATACGGCCTTTTGCAGGGCATGGCCATGCCCATACTGTATTTTCCCTCTTCCTTTCTAACATCCTTTGCATCCCTCCTCATTCCAAAGGTTACCAAAGAGCGGGAACTGGGCCACAAACGGGAGGTCGCCTACATCACTGGCAAAGCGGTGCGGTCGGCCCTGGCCTACGGAATGTTCTTCGCCGCAGTGTTTGCGGCCTTTGGAGACATCTGGGGAGAGGCCTTTTACCACAGCCGCAGTGCCGGGGCCTATCTCAGGGTGCTTGCCCCCATCGTCCCCTTAATCTACCTGGACGTGGTGGTAGACAGCCTTTTGAAAGGAATGGACGAACAGTTCAACTCGATGAAATACAATTTCAGCGACTCTTTCATCCGGGTGGTCCTTATTCTCTGCTTCCTGCGGTTTTTCGGCATGGAAAGCTATGTGGGCATCCTGTTTTTCAGCACCATCTTCAACGCGGCTTTGAGCCTTCACAGGCTTTTAAAGGTGACAGAGGTGCGGCTATCCCTCCTGCGCCATGTGGCTTTGCCCCTTCTGTGCGCCGTCATCTCCGTAGCTCTGGGAAGCTGGCTTACCAACAGGATATCCATGTCCAACCTGTTCCTTCAAATCGGGCTGGAAATTTTGGCGTCGGGGCTGCTCTTCGCCGCCGGGTACTACCAATTGTGCAAACTGGATACCGCAGATAAAAAGATGTTTCCCCTGTTCCCACGGAAAACCGCCCTGCTTTCCTCAGGGGACAACAGGGCGGGCCGCTAGTTTTTATAAAGTTTTGCCACCATCTTTGCTCTCTCCCGGAAGCGTTCCGCAAGCTTTTTCGGAGATACCAGCTTAATTTCGGTACCATATGAGAAGAGCCATGAAAAAAACTCCGGCCCAACTTCGGCCTGCAAAGCGGCGCGCAGACGGTTTTTCCCAACCGGCTCGGCAGAAAATCCGGGACCGAAATGTTCCGCAACCGGGCCCAAAAACTCCGCGGGAAATTCCAAAACGATCTTCTCTTCCTGTCTGCTGTGACCGGACGTCTCAGGTACGGCGGCCATGTCGCCGCCCTCCCTGTTAATGGTCAGCAATTTCGGAGAAGCAATCTCATCCATACGAAACCGCCTGACCTTTTTCAGGGCGGCGTCATAAGCGGTAAGTTCATAATGGTCCCTGCTCCAGAAAATCTTCCAGGGACTGACTGTCAGGGTCTTGCCGCCTTTTTTCGGCCCCCGTTCAGGCCTGTGGTCAGAAGAAAGCTTCCATTCCAGCAGTTGAAAGCTGACCTGTCGGTTCTCCGCAATAGCCCGGCGCAAAATCGCCGCCCCATCCGCGGCGTTTTCCTCTTCGCTCCCGGTACTATCCGGCGCGGCACGGTGCAATTCCGCCGCCTGGTAGGCGCTGCACAGGCCTTCCAGTTTACCAGCCAGTTCGGATACCTGTTCGTCGGAGATAAAACGGGCCGACCGGAGGGCTTCTTCAATCAGCCGGATCTCCGGCACTGAAAAAGTCCTCGCTGCCACATAGTATTGAAACGTACGGGACTTTCTGGTCTCAATCTTGACTCCCATGCTGCGCAAAGTCTCGATATCGTCGTAAATGCTCTTGCGTTCCGCGGAAACGCCAAGACTTTCCAGTTCCTCCAACATTTGAGGCAGGGTAAGAGCGTGCTGGGAGTCTGTTTTTTCAAGCAGGATCTTTAAAAGATAAAGCGTCTTTTTTTTCTTTTCCGAAACATTTGGCACGGCTCTTTCCTCCTTTCACTGGCCCTCCGGGCCGGAACTGACAACAACCGTTATGGTGGAACCGTAATCCATAGAGTCCCCTTCCTCGTGATCCTGATAGCGGATAACATAGCCCGGTTCCACATCATCGCTGGGTTCCTCTTCCTTTACGGGCACAAACCCGTTTTTGGTAAGAATGTCCTGCAGGTCAGCAAAGCTCACGCCCTTGTAAGAGGGCAAGACCCTGGTGGAACTGCCCTTGCTCACCGTGACCACCACAGTACCGCCCGGAGAGATGGATTCATCCTGGAAGGGGCTTTGACTGACAATGTTCCCCTCGGCCACAGTATCGCTGAACACACGGTCGGAAACCTTCAATTCAAAGTCATATTCACCATCCGCTATCCTCTGGGCCCATTCCTCGTAGCTTTGGTTCACCATATTGGGCACCTGGACCGTCTCGGCAGCCGCGCTGCTGTCTGCAAATAGCTTTTCCAAGTCTGTAAAAGACATACCCCTGTCTCCCAGCCACATGGAAGCCACAATGATAAGAGCAATCAACGTGACAACCAGGGAACCCACCAGCCATACAACAGGCGGCAAGCCCCTGTTTCTGGGCAAATCCATATCAATAGGCGGCAGACGGCGGATCGCGTCGGTTTGATCGACCTCATTGACGATAGTGGGAGCCGCAGCCAGCTCGGTTTTGAAACGTTCGAAGCTGGAGGTACGGATGTTTGGCTTAACCTGCAGGGCGTTGGCTATAGCGGTAACCGCAAAAGGCGGAAGAGACTTCAGTACTTCCTTTGAAATCATAAGACGCTGGTCATGCAGGCGTTCTGGTGACTCCTGGGGAGACTGGCCGGTAAGAGCAAACAGCAGGGTGGCGGCAAAACCGTACACGTCGCTGGCCTCACCGCAAACCGATTTTTCGTTGTACTGCTCAATTGCGGCATAACCGGGGAACAGTTCTTCCCGAAGAGGTGTGCCTGAACGCCGGGCATCGCTGATGGAAAAACCGGTAATCAGCAGAACGCCGTCCCGGGTGACCCGCAAGGTATCGGGAGACACGCCCAGATGGGATATCCCCAAAGAATTGATGAGCCCAAGCGCGGTAAGCACCGGCGCAAACATCCTGTTAGCCTCGTTCCACGAGATGCTTCCCCCGGCGTTTTCCACATATCTGCGAAGAGTGGGGGCCGCAGCATATTCATACACGGCGTAGGCCGTACCATTTTCCTCAAAAATATCCAAAACAGAATTGACCACAGTAAGCTCACGCAAACGGCTGACGCCCTTTGAAAGCTGGATGAAATCCTCAAGATATTTTTCAAAAACAGCTTCGCTGCCGGGAACGGGAGACACGATCAAACTGCCGGAATTGCGGGACGCGACAGGTACGGGGAAAAATTCCCGTACCTCCACCACCTTTTTTGTAGTGCGGTCCAGGGCTGCATATGTCACCCCTTCCCCGTTCACGGACTTTACACGTCCGGTCACATATCGGGAAGCAAGCGTTGTATGATACGGAAGGCCGTTCCGGACCTGGGGCCTGCTGTTATCCCAGCCGCACACCGGGCATATGGTCCCCTCTTCCGGATGGTACCCGGCAAAACAGTTCATGCACAGTTTGCTTTCCATATAGTCCTCCCACCCACAGCAGACACAGGCGCAGCGACGCACTGCAGGTCCCCCAATAGTACCGTCTCTTCTTCCGGCGGGCAGTGCCGCCGTCCAGCCTCAAATTTGAACACAGTCATGGCACATATGCGACTTTTACTCAAACGGGAGAAACACGGTACTTTTGGCGGAGCCAAAAGGCGGGCGTTTCGCGTCCGAGCGGTTCTCCATAATGACTGCTGTAATGACTGCTTGCAGTCATTATAGCATAAGCAAATGGAAAAAACAAGAAAAGCAGGAAAAATAGGCAAAGGACGGCACGTTTTTGCGTACCGTCCCCCACTTTTCTCTTAAAGTCAGGCCTTATTGATGGAACCGAACATTTCCATTTTCTCTTTCACAGTGGCCTTGATGGCCTCGAAGCCGGGAGCGAGCAGCTTGCGGGGGTCAAAGCCCTTGCCCTGCCTGTCCTTGCCCTCTTCGATATACTTCCGGGTGGCGGCAGCGAAAGAAAGCTGGCACTCGGTGTTTACGTTGACTTTGGAAACGCCCAGAGAAATGGCCTTTTTCACCATCTCGTCAGGGATGCCTGTACCGCCGTGCAGCACCAGGGGCATTGTGCCAGTCCTTTCCTGGATCTTAGCCAGAACGTCAAAGTTCAGACCTTGCCAGTTGGCGGGATACACGCCGTGAATGTTGCCTATACCGGCAGCAAGCATGTCCACACCCAGGTTGGCAACTTTTTCACATTCGTCGGGGTCGGCCACTTCGCCGCCGCCGATCACGCCGTCTTCCTCGCCGCCGATAGCGCCCACTTCCGCTTCTACGGAAATGCCACGCTTGCCGGCTTCGGCAATGACTTCTTTAGTCTTTTGGATGTTTTCCTCAATCCCATAATGGGAGCCGTCGAACATGACGGAGGAGAACCCGGCGTCCATAGCCTTGAACGCGCCCTCGTAGGTACCGTGGTCCAGATGGAGCGCCACAGGCACGGTGATACCCAGAGTACCAACCATAGCCTTGACCATAGCGGCTACGGTCTCAAAGCCGCACATGTACTTGCCCGCGCCCTCGGAAACGCCGAGGATGACAGGAGAACTGTTCTCCTGTGCCGTCAGCAGGACAGCTTTTGTCCACTCCAGATTGTTGATGTTGAACTGGCCGACAGCATAATGGCCGGCCTTTGCCCTGTTGAGCATGTCCTTTGCAGAAACCAACATAACGATAGCCTCCAAAGAAAGATTTTCTACTGATTCTATTATAGCGGACGAAAAAGGAAAAATCAACCGCCAATTAGGCCTTTTCTTTGCGCTGCAGCAGCACAGCCCCGATAATGATGGCGCCCTTGAAGGCGGCGTTCAGATAGGGGTCAACACCGATCAGGTTTAAAAGGTTGTTCATTACGGCCACGATCAGCGTGCCGAACACAGTGCCCACAATAGAGCCCCGGCCACCCGCCATACTGGTGCCGCCCACAACTACGGCAGCGATTGCATCCATTTCATAGCCGCTGCCGCCGGAAGCGTAGTCAAGGGAACCGATACGTGCCAGCTGCAAAATAGAAGCCACGCCCACCAGCAGGCCCATCACCGCGTACACGCGGCGCTTGACGCTTTTCACGTTCACTCCGGAAAGACTGGTGGTCCGCTCGTTTGAACCGACGGCGTAAACATACCTGCCAAAAGCAGTATGCCTGGAAACAATGTACATGGCTACAGCCGCCGCAGCCCAGTAAAGGATCGGCAAAAGCGCCTGCCCGCCCACAGAGGTTTGGGAGATTGCCATGAATTCTTTTGGCAGAGCTACGTTTTGGCCCTTCATGCAATATTGGGTCACGCTGCGGAGTATCTGCATAGCGCCCAGGGTGGCAATGAATGGCGGCATTTTCCCGTAAGAGATAAGCAGACCGTTGCCCTCACCCAGCAGAGTGGAGAAGACGAGGCTTAAAACCACTGCCAGTAAAATGGCAGGCACGCCGGTAAGGCCGATCTTGTTGAACCACCCGACCGCGCCGGTATCCAGCAAGGCCAGCGTAAATGCGCCAGACGCCACATACAGTGACCCGACGGACAAATCTATTCCCCCGGAGATGATGACAAACGTCATTCCCAGGGAAATAATCCCAATGCCCGCGTTGCCGCGAAGAATATTCAGCCAGTTAGAGAGCCACTTGGCAAACCAGTCCGCCGGAGAAGCAAAGGTGGAATTTACGGTGATGGCAATGGTTTGCAGAATCACCATGACCACCAGGGCCACACCTGTACTGAACAAGGGGCTGGTCTTCCACTTTCTCGCAGCCCAAGCAAAGGGGTTTGCTCCTTTTTTTTGCGTCTTTTCCACTTATAAGACCGCCCTTTCTCTCATTTCTCCTCCTGTTGCCAGCCGCATGATTTCTTGTTCGGTCATCTCGCTGCCGCGAAGTTCACCCTGAATTTTTCCGTGGTACAGCACCAGAGCCCTGTCACAGACCCGGATGATCTCCTGGGCCTCGCTGGACAGCACTACAAGGGCTACGCCCTGAGCGGCCAGGGAAAGAATCGTATCGTAAATATCCTCTTTGGCACCCACGTCCACTCCCTGGGTAGGATTGTCAAAGACCAGCACCTTTGGCCCGGTATTCAGCCATTTCGCCAGCACCACCTTCTGCTGGTTGCCGCCGGACAAACTGCCGATCGGGCTGCGTGGGTCGTCCATTTTGATTCGCAAGGACTTTGCCTGCCCGGAAAACTCCTCCCCCACAGCCCTCCAGTCCAGCAGGCCCAGTTTTTTGTGCTTTGGCCAGGTGACGATAGAGCCGTTTTCCAAAATGTTCATGTCTTTGATAATGCCGTTTTCCTTCCTGTTCCTGGGTACATATCCAATACCCAGGGACATGGCCTGGCGGGTGGTACGTATCTTAACAGGAACGCCGTCTACGGAGATCTGCCCAGTGTACCTGCCGCCGCTGCCAAAAATGGTTTGGAACAATTCGCTTCTGCCGTCTCCCAGCAGGCCTGTGAATCCCAGAATCTCCCCGGACCTTACCGAAAAGCTGACGCCCCGGAAACTGCCCTCCTGAGAAAGATTTTCTGCGCTGAGCACAGTTTCCCCCAGCTTTCTTTCTTTCCGCAGGGATTCGGTACGCACATCGTGGCCCACCATGTACCGGGCCAACTCGTCGACGCTGGTGTCATTTACTCTCCCCGAGGCCACCACGCTGCCGTCTCGCAGGACCGTGTAATTGTCGCAGATCTCCATGACCTCTTTCAGCTTGTGAGAAATGAATACTATAGCCACCCCCTGACCCTTAAGGGTGCGCATCATATCAAACACCCGCTGGATCTCCGGTTCTGTCAGGGATGTGGTGGGTTCGTCCATGATAATGACAGAAGCTTCCATCAAAAGGGCCCTGGCGATCTCTACTATCTGCTTATATGAGGCATCCAGTTCCCGCACCATGATACGGGGATCCAGTTCTACGCCCATTCGTTCAAAAACCCCGGCGCAGCGGGCGCACATGGCTCCGGCGTCAAGAAAACAGCCCTTTCTTTTCAGTTCCCGGCCAATGAACATGTTCTCGTAAACGGCCAAGTCGTTCACCAGGTTCAGTTCCTGGTGGATAAAGGCAATACCGGCGTTCAGGGATTCCGTAGGGGTCCTGAAATGGACCGGCTGCCCGTCAATCAGGATCGCGCCGGAGTCAGCGGGGATAATGCCGCCCAAAATATTCATCAGGGTGGATTTGCCCGCTCCATTTTCT
Organism: uncultured Acutalibacter sp.; assembly: GCA_964525985.1. Classification (GTDB taxonomy): domain Bacteria; phylum Bacillota; class Clostridia; order Oscillospirales; family Acutalibacteraceae; genus Acutalibacter. The sequence goes on from CAZGLW010000005.1 coordinate 11,924, forward strand.
CCCAACAGGGCCGAAATTTCCCCGCCGGAAATGGCAAAGTCAATATCTTTCAGCACATCATTTGCCCCAAAAGATTTACAGATGAGTTTTACTTCTGCTTTCATGTCCGCGCCCCTCTCCTTTCCTGCGATTATTTTGGAAAAAGGCTATGACGCCAACGCCATAGCCTTTCAGGGTCCCTTAAAAAATATCAGTAAGGAGAGGTCTCGTCCAGATATCCCTCGCAGTTTTCGCGATCCACCACGGTAGTAGGGATAATCTTGATCTGCTCCACGTCTTCACCCTTTAAGAGCGCCAGAGCATTGTCCACAGCGTCCTCCACCATTGTGGGGCTGTACAGGGCGGACTGAATCCAGATGTCCTCGTTTTCGAGCATCATTTTAAAGTATTCCTGGCACCCGCCGCCGCCTGTGACCACCTTGATGTCAGTACGGCCGGCTTCTTTAATAGCGTTGAGGACGCCGATAGATGTTTCATCATCCATAGAGAACACGGCGTCGATCTGGTCATGGGTGGCAAGGATGTCGGCAAAATCCTTCTGGCCGTCCTCACGGGTAAATTTAGTGGCATAGGTCTCAACTTTCATGTCGGGGGCAATCTCGGCAATCTTTTCCTCAAAGCCCTTCTGCCGCAGTTCAGAAACGGAACCGGAAGATGGAACATTGAGCATGATCACATTGCCGGTTGTGCCGATTTTGTCGACGATGTACTGGGCGCTCTGGATGCCCATGTCCTCATTGTCACCGGACACACGGTAAATGCCTTCACAGTCGATCTCGATATCAAAATTGACAACCTTGACGCCCTCGTCGATCAGGCCCTGGATGGGGGCCTCCATGCCCTGCCACTGTGGATAAGCCACAACGGCTTGGGCGCCCCAAGTCTTCATGTCGTCGATACCGGATGTCATATCTTCTGCATTGTCGCAGGTGATAAGCTTAAACTCAATCTCACCGGCGGCCTGAAGTTCTTCACAGCGCTTCTGGGCACAGTAGGTCACGCCCGAAACCCAACCGTGAGTGACAGGCGGAGCAAGTACGCCTATCTTATAGACCGTGCCGCTGACAGAGCCGACAGATGCCACGCTGGCACCGCTGGAAGAAGCGCCGCCGCTGCAGCCGGCAAAACATGCGCAAAGCAGCGCCAGAGCCAAAATGACGGAAAGCAATTTCTTCATGATAATTTTCCTCCTGGATTTTTACCCCTATTGTATTTTCTTGCGGGTCAACGCCCATTAGCCGGGTAACCCCGCTACATTTGGGTATTATAACAAATACGGGCGCTTATTTCAAGAGGATTTTACATTTTCCCGTTTTCTCTTGACAAGCGGTCGCATTGGTGCTAGATTTATAAAAAGTGGACTATTTTAGTATACTTTTCGCTCTTTGCTCTTCATATGCGCAAGTAATGGAAAGGAAGTCAGAACGGGATGACAAAAGAGAAATTTGCCGTTACCGGCATGAGCTGTTCCGCCTGCTCGGCTCACGTGGAAAAGAGTGTAGCCGCTTTGGAAGGGGTGGAACATGTTACCGTGAACCTGCTGACCAACAGCATGCAGGTTGAGTATGACGAAGCTGCCGTTTCGGAAAAGGATATTATCAAGGCTGTAAAAAAAGGCGGCTACGGCGCCGCGCCGGACAGGGCCGCCGCCATGAGCCAAAATGGCCCGCGGGGCGCTGCCTCTCAGAGCAAAGATGAACTAAAGCTGATGAAGATGCGCCTGATCGTTTCTTTCTGTTTCCTTATTCCCCTGATGTACCTCTCGATGCACCATATGTTCCTGGAATGGTTCGGTCTGCCGGTACCGGGATTTATCACCCGATACTTTCACGGCAATGAAAACGCCGTGACATTTGCCCTGACCCAGCTTTTGCTGCTGCTGCCTATTGTGTTCGCCAACCAAAAATATTACCGAAACGGTTTTAAATCCCTGTTTCACGGCGCGCCTAATATGGACAGCCTGATAGCTATCGGATCGGCGGCAGCTATTGCCTACGGCCTGTTTGCCCTGTACCGCATCGGCTACGGTCTGGGCCACAGCCAGTCCCAGATAGTGGAGCAGTATTCAATGGATCTGTATTTTGAGTCGGCAGGCACCATTTTGACTCTGATCACTCTGGGAAAATATTTGGAAACAAAATCAAAGGGCCGCACCGGCGAGGCAATCACCAAGCTGATAAACCTGGCCCCAAAAACGGCTTTGGTGGTACGCGACGGCCAAGAGACTGAAGTTCCCGTGGAAAACATCGCGGTTGGGGATATCATTTCCGTGAAGCCCGGCGCCTCCATCCCGGTGGACGGCGTGGTGACGGAGGGTTTTACCAGTGTGGACGAATCGGCCATTACCGGCGAGAGCATCCCGGTGGAAAAATCGGAGGGTGATTCGGTGATATCCGCCACAGTGAACAAGGCAGGGGCGATCCGCTTCAGGGCTGCCAAAGTGGGTGAGGACACCACCATTTCCCAGATTGTCAGGCTTGTAGAGGAGGCCAGCGCCAGCAAAGCACCTATCGCCAGGCTGGCCGACAAGATCGCCGGGATCTTTGTTCCCACGGTGATCTGCATCGCGGTAATCGCCGCCACAGTTTGGCTTTTATTGGGGTCCACGGTGGAATTCGCCCTTTCCATTGGCATTTCCGTTCTGGTCATTTCCTGTCCCTGCGCTTTGGGACTGGCTACCCCGGTGGCCATCATGGTAGGAACAGGCAAAGGTGCGGAAAACGGCGTACTCATCAAATCCGGCGATGCTTTGGAGGCCGCCCGTTCCGTAGATACCGTGGTGCTGGACAAGACCGGCACCGTTACACAGGGTACGCCGAAGGTCACAGACATTTTGCCCTTGACTGTAAGCGAAGAAGAACTGCTGGGCGTCGCATACAGCCTGGAAAAGCAGAGCGAGCACCCTCTGGCTGAGGCTGTGGCTCTCTGCGCCGGAGAGCGTGGAATTTCCTGCCGCCCCACAGAAGATTTCCGGGCAGAGTTTGGCAAAGGGGTGACCGCCAGGATAGATGGTGTCCCCTACTACGCCGGGAACGCCGCCTGGCTGGAAGAACTGGGCATTTTGAAAACAGGGCCCCAGCGGGAGCAGGCGGTGGAAATGGCCGCCAGGTTTTCTGACGAGGGAAAAACGCCCTTGTTGTTTGCCGACGGGGAAAGGCTCCTCGGCATTGTTGCTGCGGCTGATGTAATCAAACCCACCAGCGCGCAGGCTATCCGCAGGCTGAAGGAATTGGGCATTGAAACCGTCATGCTTACCGGCGACAATGCCCGGACGGCCGAGGCCATACGCAAAAAGCTGGACATTCCCCAAGTCATCGCCCAGGTGCTGCCTCAGGACAAGGAGCGAAAAATCGCCGAATTTCAGTCTCAGGGTAAAAAGGTGGCCATGATCGGCGACGGGGTAAACGACGCCCCCGCTTTGACCAGAGCCGACGTGGGTATCGCCATTGGGGCCGGATCTGACATCGCCATTGAAAGCGCAGACATCGTGCTGGTAAAAAGCGACCTGCTGGACGCGGTGACGGCCATTCGTCTGAGCAGAGCCGTCATGCGGAATATCAAGGAAAACCTCTTCTGGGCTTTCTTTTATAACTCTATCGGGATTCCCCTGGCTGCGGGGGTACTGTTCGGACTGGGGCTGAAACTGAACCCAATGTTTGCCGCCGCTGCCATGAGTCTTTCCAGTGTGTGTGTGGTAACGAACGCCTTGCGGTTGAAATTCTTCAAGCCGGAGCGGAAAAGCCAAAATTAACCCTTTCCTCTTCCCTGTTTCCGTGCTATGATAATGGGGAAATCTACTGGAGAGGAAGCTGTACTATGAAGGAATATGTCAACGACGATTTTTTGTTGCACGGCAGGGCCGCTTCTCAGCTATACCACGGTTACGCCGAGGGGGAACCCATTTTCGATTTCCACTGCCATTTAAGCCCCAAAGAAATTTGGGAGGATGCCCGTTTCGAGGACATTTCTCAGGTGTGGCTTTCGGGGGACCACTACAAATGGCGGCTTATGCGGGCAAACGGTGTGCCGGAGGAATACATCACCGGAAACGCCGACCCTTATGAAAAGTTCCTGCGCTGGGCCGGCACGGTGGAAAAAAGCGTCGGCAATCCCCTATATGCCTGGACCCACATGGAACTGAAAAATTATTTTGGGGTAACGGAACTGCTAAACACCCGCACGGCCCCGGAGATTTGGGAAACATGCAACAAAAAGCTGCGGGAACCCGGCTTTTCCGCCAGAGGCCTGATCATTCGGAGCAGAGTAAAGGCACTGTGTACCACCGACGACCCGGCTGACAGTCTGGAGTACCACCGTGCCCTGGAAAATGATGAAAGCTTTCCCGTCAGGGTCCTGCCCGCCTTCCGACCGGAGACCGCCCTGCACCCGGAGCAGAAAAATTTCCGGGACTGGGTGAAAAAGCTGGAAGGGCTTTGCGGCAGGCCTGTCGGGTCCCTTTCTGATTTAGAAGAGGCTTTAGAGGAACGGGCTGTCTTCTTCCGGGAAAACGGGTGCCTCATTGCCGACCAAAGCCTGCAAAACCCCGATTTTACCCAGGGTACCAGGAAAGATGCCGAAGAGGCCTTCCTGAAAGCCCTGTCAGGGGAAGTCCTGGCTCCCTGGGAACAGAACGCCTACCAGAACCAGCTGCTGCTCTCTCTGGGGCGGCTCTATCATAAGATGGGCTTTGTCATGCAGCTGCACTTTGGGGTGCTGCGCAACTGCAACTCCCGTATGCTCTCCCTTACCGGCGCGGACGCCGGCTTTGACAGCGTGGGCGACGGGATAAGCGCGGCTTCTGTGGCTGCTCTGTTCGACAACCTGGACCGCACCGTAGAACTGCCACCCACGGTGATCTACTCTTTAAACCCCAACGATGATGACAAGCTGGCAAGCGTTTTGGGGTGCTTTCAAGAGGGCCGTTTCCCCCAGAAAATGCAGCTTGGCGCCCCCTGGTGGTTCTCTGACCACAGGGACGGCATGGAAAAGATGATGAAAGCTCTGTCAAATACCGGGCTCCTGTCAGGGTTTATCGGCATGCTGACAGATTCCCGCAGCTTCCTTTCTTACGCACGGCACGAATACTTCCGCAGGGTGCTGTGTGACCTGCTTGGAAGCTGGATGGAGCGGGGAGACATTCCCGGCGACCTAGAACCGGCGGGAGGCATGGTCCGCGATATCTGCTTTGGCAACGCCGCAAAATACTTCGGATTGAAGCTGTAACGCTCTTACCTCCCGGCTCGCAAAAAGGAAGCGACAGGCAAAGGAGGCGGCTTTTATTGGAAGAAACTTTTCCTCAAAAAATTTACCGTCTTGTAAACTGCATTCCCAGAGGGAAGGTGACCACCTACGGAAGGCTTGCCATGATGGCCGGCAGCCCCAGAGCTTCCCGAATTGTGGGCGCGGCCATGTACCGGGCACCCGGCGGGCTGCCCTGCCACAGGGTGTTATACAGCGACGGAAGGCTCTGCTGCAATCAGGCCTTTGGGGGCAAGGATATTCAGCGAGGTATGCTGGAATCGGAGGGCGTATCCTTTCTGCCTGACGGCAGGGTGGATTTAACGCAGTGCTTATGGGACGGAGAAGAATAAATGGGTAGCGCCAGAAGCATAGCTTCTGGCGCTTGTTTTCAGCTTCGGCGCTTGACCGGGATCAACAGGTCAAGCTGGACAATATTCTTCTCAAATATCCCGATGGCCGCTGTGGCATGGGGGTCCTTCAAAATCTCCCTGATATACTTTAATGGAATGCGCAGCTTCCGCAGGATCAGCACTTGCCGGAGCTTCGCCACGTCCTCCTTTCTTTTCCTGGGGCCAGTATAAAGTACGACACCGTGTCCAAGTCAAGAGGGATTTACAAAATTTTTACCAGAAAAACGCCCGGAGTCTTCGCCCCGGGCACCTTGTATATCATTGCAAAGAGATGAGCCCGCTGTCCAGCATTTCCTGAGCGGCCAGCAAAAGGCCCAACTGGGCGCTGTGGTAATTGAGGCCGCCCTGCATCCAAACGGCAAAGGGCTCCCGCAACGGCGCGTCAGCGGAAAACTCGATAGACGAGCCCAGGGTAAAGGTCCCGGCAGCCATGATGATTTCGCTGTCATAACCGGGCATGGGGCTGGGCTCGGGGGTGACGAATGAATCCACAGGCGCTCCCTTCTGCACGCCCCTGCAAAAAGCGATCAGAGCCTCCCTGGTCTTGAGTTCTACCACCTGGATAATATCGCCCCTAACTTCCTCAGTCCCCGGCGTGACACGGTAGCCAAGCTGAGAGAAAAAGGCCGAAGCGAACACAGCGGTTTTTAACGCCTCTCCCGTCACATGGGGAGCATGGAACGCACCTAAAAACATCTCCCGGCTGACCCCCAGGGTACAGCCGATCTCCCGCCCTGTGCCCGGGGTGGTCAAGCGATAAGCGCACAATTCCACCAAATCTTTTTTTCCGGCAATATACCCGCCTGTTGGGGCAATACCGCCGCCGGGGTTCTTGATAAGGGAACCCGCCATAATATCCGCGCCATGAGAGGTTGGCTCGTCCCGCTCGACGAACTCGCCGTAACAGTTGTCCACCATCACAATGCAGTCCGGGGCTTTGCGCTTGGCAATCTCCGCGATTCTTTCAATATCCTTTACCAGCAGCGAGGGCCGCAGGCTGTAGCCCCTTGACCGCTGGATATACACCATTTTATAAGCCGGAGAAATTCTCTCATCTATAGCCTGATAGTCAGGTGTGCCGTCGGGCAGAAGTTCTACCTGCTCATAGCCGACGCCAAATTCTTTTAAAGATCCCGGCTCTTCCCGGCCTTGTATGCCGATAACCCCCTGAATTGTGTCATATGGGGTCCCTGTAACGCACAGCATTTTGTCCCCCGGACGCAAAAGGCCGAACAGGGCCACCGTTAAGGTATGGGTACCGCTGACAAAATTCCAGCGCACAAGGGCGTCCTCCGCCCCAAAGGCATAGGCGTAAACCTCGTCCAGCACGTCCCGGCCGCGGTCGCCGTAACCGTAGCCGGTGCTGCCCGCAAAGTGGCTTTCGCTGACTCCCGCCCGGTTAAATGCCGCCAGCATTTTTTGCTGATTGTACCGCTGGATGGCTTCGATCTGCCGGAACTGCCCGGCAGCCCGCCCCTCCGCCTGTTCAGATGACCTCAGTAAAGCGGGGCTCACGGTAAAATAAGGATACATATCCACACCCGTTTCCTCCCTTAATGGAATCACCGAAGCCTGGAATACACCCAGGTGTCAGTTTTTGCATATCCCAGTTCCTTATAAAATAGCCGATTCTTTTCCTTGTCCCGGAACACATACACAGTCTTTCCGGGAAACAGCGACTCGACCTTGCGGACAAGTCCGGAACCGATCCCATGACGGCGATACTGTTCCCTTACCGCCAGAGCAGAAAGTAAAATCGCCTTTCGGCTGATGGAAGATACCAGGGCACACCCCGCAAGGGTCCCTCCCCTGTTTTCAGTGAGGGCAAGAGCAGCCCCATGCCGCAGTTTGTGGGAAAGATCCAGATAAAAGGGTTCGAACTCTTCTACCATATCTGCCTCTTCCAACAGGCTGTAGATCTCCCGGATATTCACGTCGTAATCGCCGGCGGGATTTGCATCTCCCGGTGCCAGCTGCTTTTTCAGCACATCGCCGGAATCGGTCACAGGCAGCGACAGGGCTTCGGCATTGCGCACGGCGCAAATAATTGCCTGGGGACCCACAGCGCGGATAAAAGCCCTGGTCTCTTTTGGGCTGACCACAGTGCCGGAAAGGATCATCTGGCCATCAGACTGGCAGAAAGCGACGTCCGCATTTGTATCCAGCCAAAAACACGCAAAACTCTTATCGAACCCATAAGCGCTGATGACAGAAGCGATTTTACAGCCAAAAGCTGTTTTCTCGCACAGCTTCCGCAGCCGCGCCCTGTCCTGTTCCTGTTCCACCAAAGCGATCACGCCGTTCTCCCCTTTTCTCCCTATCAACCCACTAGGCAGCCGGATCCCCGACTGCCTAGTTTAGAAAATATCCCTGTTTTAAGTGTGAAGAAACTTACTTCACGAAGTACATGACCACATTCACTACAATGACGAAGATGAAAAAGCCAACGGCAATAAATTTCGTCCAGCGGGACAGAAAAGCGTCCACAGAACGGGCCTTGTTCTTGGAGAGAAAGGTGTCAGCGCCGCCGGTGACCACTCCCACATTTTTCTGGCTGCCCTCTTGAAGCAAAACCACAATAATGATAGCGAGGGAGAACAAAAGCAGCACAATGCCAAATACAATTTCCAGTGCGGTCATTTTATCAATTCCTCCTGAAATGGACTTTCAAAACAGCGAGTTATATTTTATCACAAGCTTGGGCGGTTTGCAAGAGAAGAACGGAAAATTCTCAAAATTTTTCCATTCTCCCCTTGTATAAGTCGGGAAACTGCGGCAATAATACTATCACGCGGTTGGGCTGCGTTTGCACGCCCGAAAAATCTGGATATGGTCCGTCAGGACCGGGACCCGGCGGGTCTTGTGAAATATCCTCATTTGCCGGGCCCCGGCCGCTGCCCTTTGGCGCCGTTCGGCATACTGCCGGACGCGTTTCGCCAAAGGGCCGATTTTTTTATTTCCACAAGGGAGAAGGGTATATCCCCTGATCGGTCATGAACCTGACGGCATCCATCACAGCTTGCTTGTCCTCATGGTAGGTAACGCCGTACCATTTATCGTCCGAAGAAAGGACCTCCACCTGGGCCTTGCCTTCCTTTAACAAATCGTTTACCACTAATGGGAGGAACAACTCGGCCTTTAAGGGGTCACGGGGAATATCCTCGCGGAACAGATGGATAAAGGCCTCCTCCAGCGCCGTGGTAAAGCTGGGGGTAAAGCCCCAGAAATTCATGGATACAACCGTATCCTCCGGCATGTAGGTCCAGGACTGGCCGCCGTTTTCGGGGAAGGCGATGCCGTCTGGCCGCTGTTCAATATCGATCCGCTCGGTCACTTCCGTAAGGCAGCCATTTTCCACTTCACAAACGCCCCGGTTGACGGAACCGTTTTCAGTAACGGTATTCTTCAGATAGTAGCCCACCATAGCGAATACGCTCTTCTCACCATCCTGGGCGTTTTTGAGAAAACCATAAAGCTTTCGGTAACCCTCCCTGCCGTAAAAGTCATCGGCGTTGATTACCGCGTAGGGCGCATCGCCCAAAGTGCGGGCGGCGGCAAGGGCAGCATGGCCCGTACCCCAGGGCTTTACCCGGCCCTCAGGCACGGAAAAACCGGCAGGGATGTCATCCTGCTCCTGGAATACATAACCCACGCCCATATACTTTTCCACTTTGGGAAACACCGTCTCTTGAAAAATGGGAAGATGTTCCTTTTTAATGACAAATACCGCTTTTCGAAACCCGGCTTGTCCGGCGTCGTACAGAGAGTAATCGATGATCTTCTCCCCGTACGGACCTACAGAATCCACCTGTTTAAGCCCCGCCTGCTTTGAGTAGCGGCTACCCATACCCGCCGCCAGGATAACAAGAACTGGTTCCTTCATGTACTTTCATCCTTTCCTATTCCGCATATACAACGCCTTCCTCCGGAAATTCGGTGGTTTCCTGATAACCGGTTCCCCCGGAGGTACTCCCATCTGTGCCCGGATCGGTCCAATTGCCGGGATCTTCGTAGCCCGGATCTTCATAAACCGGATCCTCTGTCCATCCGCTGGAACTGGGGTCCTCAGCCTCCCAACCGGGATCGGGATCTTCTGTCCAGCCGGGGTCCTCCGTCCAGCTGGAAACAGGATCGAAGGATTCCGGGGTACTGGAAACCGGATCCTCTGTACCGTCTCCATCGCTGTATTCGGTGAAATCATTATAGTAGACGCTGTCTACTGTGGGGATGCCCGGATCGCCGGCGACGATTTCCTGACCAAAATAGGGAGAATCGCTTTCATAGATGAACTGGCTTAAATGCTTTGCCGCCGCCGACAGGTCGTAAAGGTAGACCCAGCAATCGGAACGGATATAGGCGCCGGAGGGGGACTCAGTCTCACTGGGGAGCCGCATGGTCTGGATATCAAATTCCGTAAACATAATGGGCAGCATCCCCACAATGGAAGAAAAGGAAAGGGATGTTTCGCACATGGGCATAATCTTGCGTATCATCTCGGGGTATTCCAACTTGCTTTTGCCCCGCACCTTGTTGATCAAAGCGGTAAGCACCTTCTGCTGGCGCTCGGTGCGCACGTCGTCGCTGTCCAAATACCGGATCCGCATATAGGCAACTGCCCGGTTCCCGTTTAAGGTATAGGTTCCGTCGGAGTAGTTGTCTGTTTCGATAATGAGGTTGCCGTCATCGTCGGGGAAGTAGTCGCTGGCGTAGATCTTTGCGTAGTTGTCTTCCTCGTAGGTGCCATTATACTGGTCGTTTTCTATCTCGTCCTGAATCTCCTGGTTCAGCGCATACAGGTTACGGTTCACCTCCCGGACCTCGTCGGCGGTCAGTTCCATTTCAACGCCGCCCACAGCGTCTACAATCTCCGCCATCCTGGTAAAGTTTACTGTAACATAGTCGGTGATGTCCAGATGGAAATTCCGGTTCAGGGTATTGATTGCCAATTCCGGCCCGCCATAAGCATAGGCGTGGGTAAGCTTGTCATATCCATATCCGTCGATATCCACGCAGGAATCCCGAAGAATGGAAACCATTTTTACAGAGTCGTGCTTGTTGTCAACTGTGAGGACCATGACCACATCGGACCGACCTTCAAAAGAGTCGTCCCGGGCGTCCACACCAAACAGGGCTATATTTTTAATGCTGTCATCCATCACCATGTCAAAATCGGCTTCGCTGTCGGTACCGGAAGTATTCTGCAGGTTAATCCCCAGCTTTTCGGGGTCCCGGGTAATGTTCTTGACGGTCAACCCATTTAGCATATATCCAAAAACATACCACAGTCCCGCGGCGACGAGCAGGACGACCACCCCGGCGATGATCACAGCGGCTTTCTTCCCTTTGCTCCATTTTTTCCCTTTCCGCTGGCGTTCCAGTTCCTTGCGGTCTCCCTTCTGCCGTTTGGAAGAAGAGTAGCTGGACATATCCTCAAACTGATTTGGTTCCTCGTAATAATAGTTGTCCTGAAGGGCATTCCCGGAGCGTTCAGAAGAAAGTTGGGAGGCGCGCCCACCGCTGGTCCGTTCCGGGCCACTCCTGGAGCCGCTTTTGTTCCCTTTTTTTGAAGATGCCATATGGGCCGGTCTCCGGCCTTCTCTGTTACCCATTTCCAGACCTCCTGGTCATTCCTGTAATATTGCGCGCGGATCTTCCGCTGTACTGCCGTAAGCGTCCCAATAAGGAGACATATCCTCATAGATGAATGCGCTGATCCGTTTGGCGGCCTGCGTTACATCATAAATATAATACCACACATTGTCCACCGTGCCAGCAAACAGGTCGGTCTCATAGTCGGCATTGGGAACATTGATGGATTCGATGGAAAAATCACTGGCAAGGATAGAAGCCATGCTTACCACCTCGCCCAAATCGAGGGAAGTTTCGCAGTAGGGCATCATATCCTTAATCAGACCGGGGTAATCGGAAAAGCTCAGGTCTTTGATCTTTTCCAACAGCGCCCGAAGCACTTTTTGCTGTCTGTGGGCCCGTTCGAAATCGCTGTCGATCTCCCTGATCCTTCCGTAAGCCACAGCCCGGTTCCCGTTCAGATGGTAAGTTCCGCCTACAAAGTTACCGCTCTCGATGACGTATTCTCCGCTGGCGTCCGGGATGTAGTCTTCATGAAGAATAACGGAATACTTCCGCTCTCCGGCTGTACCCTTCTCCTGGTCTTCAGCAATCTGATCCTGGACCTCCTGGCTGAGGGCCCAAAGGTTTTTGTTGATCTCCCTGACTTCCTCCGCCGTCACCTGCATATCCACGCCGCCGAAAGCGTCTACAATAGCCGCCATGTTTGTAAAATTGATGGTGACATAGTCGGTGATGTCCAGCCCAAAATTCCGGTTCAGGGTGCGGATAGCCAACTCCGGCCCGCCGTACGCATAAGCCGCGTTTATCTTGGTGTCCCAGTCCATATATTCGCCTTGCAGGGTCTCCCCTTCGATGGGCACACGGGAATCCCTGAGTATAGAGGTCATTTTCAGTTTGTCATGCTTATTGTCCACCGTAAGTACCATAATAATGTCGGACTGGCCCTCAAAGGTATCGTTTCTGGCGTCTATGCCAAACAGAGCGATATTTTTGATGCTCTCGTCCCGCACGATGTTTTCGTCCGTAAGGTCGATCCCCAGTTCTGTCGGGTCTTTGGTAATACTGGTAGTAGTCAGTCCCTCTAAAAGGACGGTGGATATGTAAATCATCACGCCGCCTGCGGCCAAGAGCAGGGCACAGACCACCGCAGCCGCGGCAATAGCTATGGTGCGCCCGCGCCGGTTCCAACCGCGCCTTTTACGCGCTGTGGCGGAAGAGTAGCTGGAAAGATTCTCGAACTCTTGATCGCCTTTCCGCTTTCCGCGAGACATGACTCCACCCCCTATTGCCGAAATGGATTTACCGCGCCTGTGGTTTCCACTCAGGCGGGAGAAATGCGGTACTTTTTGCTCCCAAAAAGGCGGATGTTTCCTGTCCGGGCATTTTTCCCCACAGCCGCTCTGCGCCTATTATACCGTTTTAACGGCTTCCCGTCAATCCTCATTCGCTTTTGCCGGCGGGCTTACGGAAAATGAACACCTTACTGAACACATAATTTACAAGAACGACCACCACGTTGGAAAGAAGCTTCATAAGCTTGTCGTTGACGCGCAGCAGATCGACGCCAGCGTACATACAACCCAAGTCCAGCACAAAAGAGAAGGCCCTGCACCCAAAAAATTTCAGCAGTTCCAGCGCAATACCTTTTGCGCCTTTCACTCCGCTCTCGAAAACCCAGATACGGTTGGTTACATATGCAAACAGGATGGCCAGGATCTGCGCGGCAGCTGTGGACCACAGATAAGGTACCAGGAGCACATCGGCCAACAGAGCGTAGACCCCCCAGTTTACCAAAGTGGTAAGGCCCCCGAAAAAAATGTAAAGGATGGGCTCTTTATATTTCAAAAACAGAGATTTCAACGCCAGATTCAGGCCTTTCCCAGATGTGATGTCCCAAAGGCTCAGCCGCAGCATACCTCCGGCTGTTATAGTATACTGCAAAAAACTCGGAAATTCAAGAAAAAGAAAAGCGTCCAGTGGAAAGATGACTTCAGGAACAGCGCCCGCCGGCAGTTGTGATAAATCCTCCGAAGAGCAGCAAAAAGGGCTTTCGGAAATACCGAAAGCCCTTCTGTGACTTGTTTAGTTGCTTATAACGACCTCACGACGTTTCGATTTTTAAATCAAAAACCATATTTTGTTTTGAAAACCGAAGCCATCCTTTTTGACAAGATACTTAGTACATTGGTTTAACGTCCATTTCCGGCATATCGTGTCTGTCTTCCATTTCCCGCTTCTTTCCCGTCTTATACGGACCCGCTTTTTTAAGCTATGAAAACGCGGTTGAGAATCAGAGCCATGCCTGTGAACTTTCCATATTCTGAAACTGCTTCAGAAAAGGGACCTTCTTTCTCAGTTGTATCTATCTGCGGGCCGTGAGCCCACAGATTGCACACTGCTGCGGTTCATTATTATCCATTGGACCCACCCGCCTTTCTTTCAAGATTTTTCGCGTCCCGCATCTCCCTTTGTCCGGGTCCGGCCGCTTCGGCCCATTCCCGTTCGTTTCTTCTCCCCGCCGTTTTCATCCGAGCCACAACTGCTTCTACTTTTTTCCGCTTAACCAGCGGTATTTTAAAAGCTGCCCGGCTACTTCCGGCTTGCGGAAACGCCTTTTGAAGACCTTGTCCAGATTTCTCTATCCCTTATCTTCGCTTTAATTATAGCTGGTCAGTTGGAGTTTGTCAATAGGTTTTTTAAAAAAATTTGAAAATTTTTATTCATATTGCGGCAATTGCTTTTCATATCTATTTTTGCTCTGTTTTTGGATAAACTGAGACCGGAAATCCCCTTCTGGAATTTCTTTCACTTGACTTCCTCCCCCTTTTCCGATACAATACATGTGAATCACAACGGCTGGTATTTTCAGAAAGGAGCGCGGCAATGGACAACGGATATGAGGCTGACCTTCTGACTTTGATCGATGACGAGGGCCAGGAACATGAATTTGAGATCATCGACGAGTTGGAAAACGATGACGGGCATTATATGGCCCTTGTTCCCACCCAGCAGGATCCGGAGGAACTTTCCTCCGACGCCGAAACCTACTATATTTTTGAGGTAGTGGAAGAAGACGGCGAGGAACAGCTTCAGGAAGTCGACGACGACGAACTTCTCGATAAACTGGCGGATATTTTCGAAACACGTTTTAACGACGCTTATTACGACGAAACAGAGGACGAATAAGAAGCAGGAACACATGTCCTGCCCGACACGCGGACTGCGCACAAATAACCCTACACTCAAATTTTAGGGAGCCCCGCTCTGTATGCGGACTGCAGACCTCCCGGCCCGGCTTCGACCGGTGCCGGACGAAGGGAGCGAGAACCATGTAGGAGGGCACCCACCTGTCTACTTTGTAGCAGGTTATTGAGGCGCGCATTACGGTCGGGCGGGATTTCTTCTTTTTAGCAGGCTGGCAGGAGTAATTCCCCGCCCGCAGCGGGAAATCTTCCGGGAAATCTTCCGGGAAATCTTTTTAACGGACATTTTTCTTGACATCTTCACCGTTATCAGAGTAAACTGTACCATAAGAAAATGTTGTTCGGGAGGAATTTAGTATGATCGGCAATAAAGTTGCAGTAGCAATCGTGGGCTGCGGCGGCATGGGGGGCGGCCACGCAGTGGCTATCTCCACCGGAAGCGGACAGGCCCTGTGGATGACCGACGGTTCGAAGGGCAGGGAATTAGAGCCCGGAGACACCGACCTGAAAACCAAAATGGTTTTGGCCGGTACATACGACATAAGGGAAGAACGGCAGCAGTGGGCCAGAAATCAGGGCTTCCACACCTATAACAGCTTTGAGGAGATTTTAGAGGACCCACAGGTGGACGTGGTGCTGATTGCCACCCCCAACGACAGCCACAAGGAACTGGCCATCCGGTCCATGCGGGCCGGCAAAAACGTGCTGTGCGAAAAGCCTGTGATGATGACCAGCAGGGACCTGGAGGACGTGCTGGAGGTCCAAAAAGAGACCGGCAAGGTGTTCTATCCCCGGCAGAACCGCCGCTGGGACAAGGACTACCTGACCATGAAAAAAATCTATGACGAGAAGCTCATCGGCAATGTGTTCCATATTGAGTCCCGTTACCACGGCTCCCGGGGTATTCCCGGCGACTGGCGTGGCATTAAGACTATGGGCGGCGGCATGATGTTTGACTGGGGCGTGCATCTGCTGGACCGGCTGGTGATGATGATCCCGGAAAAAATCAAAAAAGTGTACGCAAAAATGACCCATGTCACCAATGACGAGGTGGATGACGGCTTTATTATGAACATGGTATTTGAAAGCGGCCTGACTGCCACGGTAGAGGTGGGCACCTGTAACTTTATCACCCTCCCCCACTGGTACATGTGCGGCGATCAGGGCACTGCAGAAATCAGGGATTTTCGGGACCCCGGCCGCATGGTTGTTTTAAAAAGCTGGGAGGATAAGGACGCCACGCCTATCCTAATGGGTGAAGGCCTTTCCAAAACAATGGCGCCCCGAAACGCGGATTCTGTAGACGAACTGCCCCTGCCCGACTTCCAGTATGACCGCAACCAGCTGTATTCCAACCTCTGCGATGTGGTGACCGGCAAGGCGGAGCAAATCATCAAAAACAAAGAGGCCCTCCGGGTGCTCAAATTGATGGAGGCCGCCCTGGAATCTGACGAAAAAGGCTGCGTGGTGGACTTTGAGTAATACCACCGTTCTCGCCAAATAAAAAATCCCCCGAAACGAAGCATGGTCTTCCGTTTCAGGGGTTTTTTTATTTGTTCAAATCCCCAGCAAAAGTTTGGCAATATTGAAATAGATTACCAACGCCACAGCATCCACGATAGTAGTGATAAAGGGGCTGGCCATAACGGTGGGGTCAAGGCCCAAGCGCTTTGCCAGAATGGGCAAGGTGCTGCCCACCAGGTTTGCCACCAGCACCACCAGAGCCAGGGTCAGGCAGACCACGAGAGCCACCACAATGGTTATACGATCAATAAGCATCAGCTTTATGAAATTGGCGGCTGCAAGGGTCCCGCCGCAGAGCAGAGCCACACTTGCCTCTTTAAGGATGACCTTCGGCACGTCCGAATATTTGATTTCGCCCAAAGACAGACTGCGGATGATGGTGATGGAGGACTGGCTGCCGGAATTGCCGCCGGTGTCCATCAGCATGGGAATAAAGCTGGTCAGCACCATGCTGGCCGCCAGGGCGTTTTCGTAGGAGGAGATAATGGCGCTGGTAAAGGTTGCGGAAATCATCAAAATCAACAGCCAGGGCACGCGCTTTTTCCAGGTAGCGAACACGCCGGTCTTTACATATGGCCGGTCGGAGGGAGAGATAGCGGCCATTTTTTCAATGTCTTCCGTAGCCTCTTCCTGCAAAACATCAATAGCGTCATCTACGGTAACAATCCCCACCAGGCGCTCTTCCGCGTCCACCACGGGAATGGCCAGAAAGTCGTATTTTGAAAGTTCCTGGGCCACCTCTTCCTGGTCGGTGTGGGTGCTGACAAATTTAATGTTTGTCTCCATAATATTGCGAATAACTTCCGTTTTAGGGGACAACAGCAGGTCTTTTACTGTTACGATGCCCTCCAGCTTGCGGCGGCTGTCGGTAACATAACAGGTGTAAATCGTTTCCTTCTCCACCCCGGTCCTGCGGATACGTTCGAAAGCCTGCTCTACAGTCATGTTCCGCTTCAGATCGACATATTCCATTGTCATGATGCTGCCAGCGCTGTCTTTGGGGTAGTTCAAGACCTGGTTTATCATTTTGCGGGTATCGGTGTCTACATGACGCAGGATTTTCTTTACCACATTGGCGGGCATTTCCTCAATCATGTCCACCGTGTCGTCCAGATAAAGTTGCCCCATCACCTCGTCCAGTTCTTTGTCGCTGAACCCCCGGATCAGAATTTCCTGGGAATCGCCGTCCATGTAAGAAAAGGCCTCGGCGGCCAATTCTTTGGGCAGCAGCCGGAACACAATGGGCATTTTCGTTTCGGGGAGTTCTTCCAAAAGTCCGGCGGCATCAGCGGGGTTCGAGTTCTTCAGCAGGCCGCTGATCTCGGAATATTTCCGTTCCTCCAAAAGTTCTAAAATTTTTTCGGTCATCATGCCATACCTCCCTTGATGAAATGTGTGGGAGACAGCACAAAACCAAACTATCGCGAAAGGGCGCAAAAATAAGCGCCCAAAGGCGATCGTTCAGGAATCATGCCGTCGTTACTTCGCGGGACGCTCACTTTGCTCCCTCCTTTATGTTCCGTATTATAGTAGATATCTTTCCCAAAAAGGGTTCCTGCAAAAGCTACTGTAATCCTTTCTTCGGGGTTTGTCAAGCTACCTTTTTTCGCCTAGGAAAAACAGCGCTGCCGTACCGGGGCCGGAATGGGCGCCGATGACGGGCCCAATAAAGTTTGTATAGATTTTTTTTACTTTAAGCCTTTCTCTTACCAGTTTTTCCAGATAAGCCGCGTCTTCGGCGCAGTCGCCGTGAGAAATAAAAACGGTCTGGCTCTTGGGGTCTATAGCTGTGTCCTCCATAGCTTTTACCAGCGCGTCTAAAGACTGCTTTCTTCCCCGAACCTTTGAAACATTGATAAGATGGCCCTCATCGTTCACATGCAGGACAGGCTTGATGCCCAGCATGGTACCCATAATGGCTGTGGCTGCTGATACCCGGCCGCCACGCTTCAGGTGGTGCAGGTCGTCCACCGTGAACCAGTGGCACAAGTGCAGCACATTTTCAGAAAGCCAGGAAAGCACCTCGTCCATCGAAGCACCCGCTTGCCGTTTTTGAGCGGCGTAATATACAAGAAGTCCCTCGCCCATAGATGCCGCCAGCGTATCGAATACTTCTACCCGGCGGCCGGGAAATTGGGGTTCCAGTTCCTTCTTTGCCAGCTTTGCGCTTTGACAGGTGCCGGAAAGCCCCGAGGAAAACGCCAGGTACAGCACATCCTCCCCCTGCTCCAGAATAGGTGCGAAAACCCCGCAGAACTCGTCGATATTGATCTGTGCTGTGGTGGACATGGCACCGGCCCTGAGTTTTTCGTAAAACTCGTGGTCGGTCATAGCGCCCCCGCCGGGAATGTTCGGATAGGTCTTTCCCTCAATGGTGTAATTCATCGGAATGACCGTGACATCTAATTCTTCGATCAGGGAGGGCAGAAGGTCGGTAGTGGAATCTGTGACGATACGATAGTTTGTCATAATAGTACCTCCTCAAGTTGTGCGGCGCTGCCGCCTGGAACGGAGGAAATCCTCCAAAATCACGGTGGCCGCTACCGCGTCTACCGTGTTTTTCCTTTTTTTACCACGTACATTTACATCGTTCAAATAGCCTTGAGCTGTAATGGTGGTTCCGCGCTCGTCGCAAAATTCAACGGGCAGACCGGAAAGCCGGTGAAGCTTCTCGCCCATTACCCTTGCGTTTTGGGCGCTCTCCCCCTCGCTGCCGTCCATGTTGCGCGGCAGGCCCAGTACCAAAAGCTGTGCCCCCCGCTCTTTTGCAGCCGAAACGATTGCTTCAGCCAGCCGGTCCGGGTCCCCCTCATGCAGAACAGCCAAAGGGGAAGCCAAGATTTCACAGGGGTCACACACCGCCAGGCCCGTACGGGCTTTTCCCAAATCTACTGCTAAGACGATCATACGGCCTCCGTGTAAAACTGATATTTTGTAGGCGGCCGGCGCAACTCTTCGGGCAGGTGGGCCTGGTCGTTCACAAGCTTCCAGGAGAATTTCCCATCTTTCACCTCTAACACGCTTACCCCCGTATTGCCGAACACAACGCTTTCCCGCAGGCCCTTGATAGAACCGGAACTGACACGGGCGTACAGGTTCCGAATCACTCCTCCGTGGGTAACGACGACCACCCTTTTGCCGGGATTTTCCGCGATGATCCTATCTAAGGCGGCATTTACCCGACTGTAAACCTGAACCATGTTTTCGCCGCCCGGAAACCGGCACAGGTCTGGTGATTCATCCCAATTTTTGGCTACCTCCGGGTACTTTTGGGCAATTTCCGTGAGCCTCAGATTTTCCATAAGTCCCACATCGATTTCAAGTAAACCAGGATCTTTCTGAAGTTCCAGGCAGTGATACTGGTTAATGGCCCGGGCCGTCCGCTCAGCCCTGATTAAAGGGCTGGTATAGATAGCGTCAATTGGTTCATTTCGGAAGCGCAGCCCCAGCAGGGCAAGCTGCTTTTCGCCGTCCGGGCTGACCGGGGAATCAAAGCGGCCCTGGAACCGATGGTCCATATTCCCTGCCGACTGGCAGTGCCGCACGATGTACAGGGTAGTCACCACAGGCGCAAACCTCCCGTCAATTCGCTGAGGGAATTCAATCCGTTTTTCTCCATATATTCCGTAAGACCTCCCAGAATCTTGACAGGCGCGTATGGGTCAGTAAAAAGCACGGTGCCGATTTGAATGGCCGTAGCCCCGGCCAGAAGCATTTCCACAGCGTCCTGCCAGGTTGAGATACCGCCCAGACCCACAATTGGGATTTTCACCTTTTGATAAGTCTGCCACACCATGCGAATGGCGACAGGCAGCAGGGCAGGACCGGAAAGTCCCCCGGTATTGTTGTGCAGAATGGGCCGACGGGTGCCGATATCCACCCGCATGCCGGTTAAAGTGTTGATGAGGGATACCGCGTCTGCCCCGGCGTTTTCAGCTGCAACGGCCATCTCTGAAATGTCGGTCACATTTGGGGAAAGCTTTACCATCAACGGTTTTTTGCAGTGCCTGCGCACTTCACCGGTAATGCCGTACACTCCTTCACAGGTGGTCCCAAACTGCACGCCCCCCTGCTTTACGTTGGGGCAAGAGATATTCAGTTCGATCATATCAACGCAGGTGTCGTTCAGCTTTTCCACGGTCCGGCAGTAGTCTTCCGGGGCACTGCCCGCCACGTTGGCGATAATCTTTGTCCCCTGTTTACTTAGCCAGGGCAGGTCGTGTTCAATAAAATGGTCAACCCCCGGGTTTTGCAGGCCCACAGCGTTGAGCATCCCGCCAGGAGTCTCGGTTACCCGGGGCGGCGGGTTGCCGGGGCACTCTTTGAGGGTGACGCCCTTACAGGAAATGCCGCCCAACACGGAGAGAGGGTAAAATTCGCTATATTCCCGACCAAAGCCAAAAGTGCCGGAGGCGGCGATGAGCGGATTTGCAAAATCTACCCCGGCCACAGAGACCTTCATTTTGGAGCGTATCAGGCGCGCTTCCCCATCCTGACCGACGGCCACCCCTTCCCCGTCATTTAGGCGGATCACGGAACACCGGTTCTTTTCCTCGTACCCCCGGCAGATCTCCTCAAAGCTCTGATACTTTTGCAAATATTTGGAATAGTGCGGCAAAATCTGCGTCTGCGTCAAACTCAATGCTGTCAGGTCTGTCAGGCCAACAAAGTTCAGTTCCGGGGTGTATCTGTCTATCAGGGCAAGGGTTGGTCCCAAAACCAGCGCCCCGGCGCTCCAGCCGACAAGCAGGCCCCGTTCCGCAACGCGCCTTAACGCCTCTTCCCCGTGGTGCTCGCGAATGGAGTGGAGCAGATAGTAAGGGTTGCCGCCCATCAGAACCACCACGCCATACTGCAAAAGCTGCTGTGCGGACTGTACGTCAAAATCGAAAATATCAGCTTGAAGCCCCAGAAATTCCAGTTCCTTTAAGCTGCGGGGCACATAATAATTTGCCTCCTTAAATTCCGGGTCCGCCGTGACCACCAAAGCTGCCTTTTTTACGGCCCCTACATACTTTTTAGCCTCCTGCAGCAAATCGTAGCTGGTCAGGCCGTTGGAACACAAAAGTATCATGCCGCTCTCCCCCTTACAAGATGACCTTCCGGCTATCAAACACCGGACCGTCACTGCACACGTGACCGTAGTACCAGCCGTCGGGTAAGGGCTGCGCGCCGGGTCCGGCAGACCCGGCAGGGGCTTGCCCGGAGGGCAAGTTCCCGTGGCTCTGCTCAGAGAGCAAAGCCACGGCGCAGCCCAGACAGGCCCCGACACCGCATGCCATGCGTTCCTCTAAAGAAAGCCAACAGGGCACGTTTCGCCTCTGCGCTAAATCCTTTACGGCCTTCAGCATGGGTAAAGGCCCGCAGGCGAACACAGTTTCAAACTCCTCCTCCTCAGCCAGTTCGGTGACCAGACCGTGAAAGCCGTAGCTGCCGTCGTCAGTAGCAATAGAGACTTTGGCTCCGGCAGTCTTGAAATCTTCTTCCAAAATCATAGCACCGCTGTTGCGAAAGCCCAGAACGGCCGCGGCGTCTGCGCCCAGTTCCGCCGCCGCGCCCAACAGGGGCGGTACTCCAATGCCCCCGCCCACCAGCAGGGTTTTTTTACCTGGTTCGACCGGAAAACCATTTCCCAAAGGGGCCAGGATCTCAATTTCATCTCCCGGCCGAAACGCCGCCAACTCCGCCGTGCCCTCTCCTCTGATCTGGAAGACCAAGCGTAAAGTCCCGGCGGCCTTGTCAATACCGCAAATGGAAATCGGGCGGCGCAAGGTATGCCCCGGCAGGCGTACCTGAGCGAACTGCCCCGGAACGGCCTTCACCGCCAATTCAGGGCATTGGAGGGTAAAATCGTAAACGTCGGCAGCAAGCTGTTTTGCGCCTGTCAGCCTGCATGGTTTTGTATCGTAGGCTTTCATTAAAGACCCGTTCCCTTCTCTTATTCGGGCAGTTTGATTGAACCGATACGCCCTACAATTTCCCCCCGCATGCGCAAGGCCTCTTCCCTGGCGGCCTGGGCGTATTCATGACCGTTCAGCCCCCTTTTTTGCCAGGCGCACATTATACCCCGGGAGGAATTTATCACAGCCCCCAGACCGTTTTCGTCAAATGCGGGGGCAACGTCATCCGCCGCGCCCCCCTGGGCCCCGTAGCCCGGCACCAGGAAAAACGTATTGAGCAGCGCTTTGCGCATCTGCCGCAGCTGCTTGGGATAGGTAGCCCCCACCACAGCCCCCACGCCTGAGTAGCCGTATTTGCCGGGAAGATCCTGTCCCCACTGTTGGCACATGCCGCCCACTGCGCCGTATACGGTTTCACCGCTTTCAAACTTTCTGTCCTGCAGTTCCCCCGAAGATGGGTTGGACGTTTTTACCAGCACAAAGATGCCCTTATCACGTCCCTGGCAAACCGCCAGCAACGGCTTAATGCAGTCTGAACCTAAATAGCCGTTTACCGTAAGGGCGTCGGCCCCAAAGGGTTCGAAAGGTTCCCCTTCCACATCGGTCACCCCCAAATGGGCGGCGGCGTAAGCCTGCATAGTGGCCCCAATATCATTGCGCTTCCCGTCGGTGATGACAAACAAGCCCTTCTCCCTGGCATAAGCGATGGTTTGCGCCAAAGCCCGTACCCCTTGCCAGCCGTACATCTCGTAATAGGCGGCCTGCGGCTTTACGGCAGGCACCACATCCGCCAAAGCGTCGATGAGGCCTTTGTTGAAAGTGAGCAAAGCATCCGCCGCACCTTCCAGGGTATTGCCGTATTTATTGCAGCTTTCCTTCCGAATATATTCGGGAATATAGGAAAGCTTTGGATCGAGCCCCGCCACTGTGGGGTTCTGCTTCTCCACAATCTTTTCAATCAGTCGGTCCATAGACATAGATACTTGTTCCTTTCCTTATCGGACGTCATATACCTTGCGGCCACGGAAGATAGTGACCAGCACCCTTCCCTTTAGGGCCATACCCTTAAAGGGAGTGTTTTTGCTTTTGCCGTGCAGGTTGTTTTCGTCCACAGTCCAACTCAGGTCCGGATCGAAAAGCACCACGTCGGCATTAGCCCCCGGCTTTAATGTCCCGGCAGGGATACCCAGGATACGGGCTGGGTTCAGGCTCATCTTTTCGATGATCTGAGACAGACTTGCCCTGTCTCCCAAAGCGGTGCGCACCGCGGCGAAAGAGGTTTCCATACCGATAGAGCCGTTAGGGGCCGTGAGAAAATCGGACTTTTCCTCCGGCGTGTGAGGGGCGTGATCGGTGGAAACAGCGTCCAGTGTGCCGTCCAACAGGCCCTCGATTACGGCTTGCCGGTCCTCCTCCGCCCGCAGCGGCGGATTCATGCGAAAATCGGCGTCACGGCTTTCAAGCGCGTCCTCAGTCAAAAGCAGGTAGTGGGGACAGGTCTCGGCGGTGACCTTCACTCCCCGGCGCTTGGCATCCCGGACCAGCTCCACCGAGCCCCTGGTACTGACATGACAGATATGAATAGGCGCCCCAATTGAAGCAGCCGCGGCAATCTCACGTGCGGTGCCGCAGTCCTCCGCGGCGTTGGGAATTCCTTTCACTCCCAGTTTTTTTGACACGGCACCCTCGTTCATCAAGCCTTCGCCTGACAGGTATTTGTCCTCACAATGTGCGGTGACTGTGAGGCACAGTCCCGGAGCCTGCTTTAAGGCCTGTAAAAGGCACGCGGTATTTTTCACCGGCTGGCCGTCGTCGCTGAGAGCAACGGCCCCCGCTTCTTTCAGGGCTGCCAGGTCGGTCAGTTCTTCCCCTTTTAACCCCTTTGTAATGCAGGCGGCGGTATAAACAGCCGCATCGGCCGTCCTGGCGCGCTGCAGCAGGGCTCGGACCATTTCCGGGCTGTCAACGGGCGGAGAGGTGTTGGGCATGGCCAACAGGCTGGTGACCCCACCGGCGGCCGCCGCTTTACAGCCGGTATATACATCCTCCTTGCAGGTCTGGCCCGGGTCCCGCAGATGAACATGCATATCCACAAAGCCCGGAGCGGCTGCCAGTCCCAGACAATCTATCACCTCATCTGCCCGCGCGGCGTGTTCAAACAAGTCCTCTCCCAGGGCCTGGATCTTCCCCTCACGGATCAAAATATCCCCGATCATGTCCAATTCCTGCGAAGGATCTACGATTCGGGCACGTTTCAGCAAAATATTCACGGCAGCACCAGCCTTTCCACATAGTATTTTGTCAAGGACAAAAGCTCCCTGCCATAATATTCGGGAAAAATGACCCAATCTGTCTCCGCTTTCAGGCTATAGGCGGTAAACCCGGCGTTTTCAGCCAGACCCAGGGCACGGTACATGTGAAAGCTTTGGGTCACCACAGCAAATTTAACGCCCAGGCCGTTTTCATCGGCAACCGCCTTTGCGAACTCAAGATTCTCCCGTGTGTTGCTGGACTTGTCCTCCATATAGATCCGGTCCTCGTCAATTCCCATTCGCACCAGAGCATTTTTCTCCGTCAGCGCCTCCGGACAGGGCTCGTCCCCGCCCTGTCCTCCGGTGACGATACACTTGGCCCAGGGATGTTCCGTCAAATAAGCGAAAGCGGCGTTTATCCGGTTTGTAAGGCTTACTCCCATACGTTCAGCGCTGTACACCTGCGAGCCCAGCACGATCACATTGACGTTATCCGGCGGGGTGCGAAATTGGGCGGTAAACATTACCACCGTAAGGAAAGAAGCCCACAAAAGCCCCAGCCCGTACAGGACCGTTGCCAGCCGCGCCAGCACCCTTCGCCAGCCGCCTTTTTGGGCCAGCCTGGGATAAAAGCACAACAGGACAAGGCCCAGTACGCAAATACAAAATCCAAAGGCCGCGCCCAGAGCAAAGCCCCCGTGCAAAATGGGCAGCAAAAACCAGAGACATCCCAAAACACACAGCGTCTCTCCCAAATATTTGACCGCTTTTTTCACCCGATCCATAGCCGCTCCGTTTCCCAAATTTTTCTTTTCAATTATACATTAAAAGAAAAATATCGTCAACTCGCAAAATCTATTCGGTCAAAACCGGTGATTCATAAACTCCGGGAAAGGTTCATATAGATTCCCGGAGTTCCAGAGAGATCCAAAATTTTTCTTGCTTTTTCCCGTTTGTCAGGGTATAATGGTTGTTATTACTTTATCAGTTTACAGTGATGAATTTCCGGGAGGTAATCAAAATGGCACGTGTATATAACTTTTCGGCTGGGCCTTCCATGCTCCCACAACCCGTTCTGGAAAAAGCCGCGGCCCAAATGCTGGACTATGAAGGCAGCGGCCAGTCGGTCATGGAAATGTCTCACCGCTCCAAAGTGTACGACGGCATTATTAAAGGCGCCCAAAGTCTCCTGCGGGAAGTAATGGGAATCCCCGAAAACTACCAGGTCTTGTTTCTGCAAGGCGGAGCATCCTCTCAATTCGCGGCGGTGCCCATGAACCTGATGACCAAAAATCACAAGGCCGACTATGTTTTGTCAGGCCAGTTCTCTACTAAGGCATGGAAAGAAGCCAGCCGCTACGGCGACTGTAAAGTGGTGGCTTCCTCCAAAGAGGATACCTTCTCCCACATTCCCAAGCTTGATAAAAAAGAGTTCCGTCCGGACGCGGATTATTTCCACATATGCATGAACAACACCATTTACGGCACGGTATGGCATGATCTGCCCGACACCGGAGACGTGCCCCTGGTGGCGGATGTTTCTTCCTGTATTCTCAGCGGTCCCATAGACGTTTCCAGATTTGGCCTGCTGTACGCCGGGGCGCAAAAGAATGTGGCTCCCGCCGGACTTACAATCGTCATCGTCCGCGAGGACCTGATCGGCGAGCCTGTGGATGGCACCCCCACCATGTTCAGCTACAAGGTAATGGCGGAAAACGATTCCATGTACAACACCCCTCCCTGCTGGCCCATCTACATATGCAAGCTGGTCCTGGAGTGGATCAAAAACGAAATAGGCGGCCTTGAGGAGATGGAAAAGCGCAATGTACAAAAAGCCGGGCTCCTCTACGATTTCCTCGATTCCTCCAAACTCTTTAAGGGCTGCGCCCAAAAGGACAGCCGTTCCATTATGAACGTGACATTTGTCACCGGCGACCCGGACTTGGACGCCAGGTTCGTAAAGGAAAGCGCTGAGGCGGGGTTTGTCAACCTGAAAGGCCACCGCAGCGTCGGCGGCATGAGGGCATCCATCTATAACGCCATGCCCGTAGAGGGCGTGGAGAAGCTGGTTGACTTTATGGAAAAATTTGAGCGGGAAAACCTCTGAAAGGATGATCGTTGTGTACAGGATACTCTGCCTGAATAAAATAAGCCCCGTGGGCACAAAGCGTTTTGGGGAAGGCTACACCTTTTCCCCGGAGATGGAAAAACCCGACGGCGTTTTGGTCCGCTCCGCCTCAATGCACGACATGGAGTTCGGTAAGGAACTGCTGGCGGTGGCCCGGGCCGGCGCCGGGGTGAACAACATCCCGGTAAGCGATTGCACGGAAAAGGGCGTAGTGGTTTTCAACACGCCGGGAGCCAATGCCAACGCCGTAAAGGAACTAGTTCTGTGCGCCCTGTTCCTCACTTCGCGGAAAATCACTCCGGCCATTGACTGGGTAAAGACCCTGAAGGGCAAGGGAGACGAGATCGGCGGTTTGGTGGAAAAAGGCAAGTCCGCCTTTACCGGACCGGAGATTCAGGGAAAGCTGCTGGGCGTGGTAGGTCTGGGCGCCATCGGGATCCTTGTGGCAAACGCCGCTTCTGCTCTGGGCATGAAGGTCTGGGGCTACGACCCCTTCCTGTCTGTCGATTCCGCCTGGCGGCTTTCCAGTGAGGTCAAGCACGCCTCCTCCCTGGATGAGATCTGCGCCAACTGCGATTACATCACTCTGCACCTGCCGCTTACTCCCGAAACCAAAGGACTGGTGGGCGCTGAATCGCTTGCCAAAATGAAAGACGGGACCCGCATCCTGAACTTTGCCAGAGGGGGGCTGGTGGACTCCCCTGCCTTGCTGGACGCTTTGAAAAGCGGCAAGGTCGCGGCTTACGCCACCGACTTCCCCGACGACAGCCTGATCGGCGCGGAAAATGTTATTGCCATTCCCCATCTGGGAGCGTCTACGCCGGAAAGCGAGGAAAACTGCGCTGTGATGGCCGTGGACCAGATCAAGGAATACCTGGAAAGCGGCAATATTCGAAATTCTGTGAACATGCCGTCCATCTTTATGGCCCGGGACCCTGGCACCAAACGCATCTGCCTGATCCATCGGAACATCCCCAACACCATTGCCGTGCTGGCGGCTGCCTGCGGCGGAGCCGGGATAAATATTGAGAATATGCAGAGCCGCTCCCGGGGAGAATACGCCTACTCCATCCTGGATGTTTCCGGAGAACTTCCAAGCGGTGCGGCGGATACTCTGAAGGCCCTGGAGCCCATTATCCGGGTGCGAGTTATCGAGTAAAATCAAAAAACAGAAACCCCCGGTTGCTGCCGGGGGTTTTCCGTGCTTTTTTTACTGCTGAGGAGTATGGTCATTGAAATTGACGGGTTGTTCGGGAGCCTGCGGCTGAGGGGGAACCTGGGGCTGAGCAGGAGCCTGATAGGGCTGCTGTGGGACCGCCTCCTGGAGAGGCTGGCCATACACAGGCTGTACAGGGGGATACATCACCACGCGAACCTGGTTTTTGTACTGGCTCAGGCAAAGTGTGACCAAAATGACGCAGACAGCGCTGGCCAGGCTGGAAAGCCCGCTTATGGGAGAGGAGAACAACATAGCAATACCGCTTATGATGGCGCAAACAGCAGAAATCCAGTTCATCACGATAACAAACTGTGACACCCTGTCATCAGGCACACCGGTAAGGGCGGTCGCCTTAATGCGGTTGATGGTCTTGACAACAAATATCCAATAGAACAGCACTACCACCAGCAGCACGGCCACCACCAGCATCAAAACGGCAACGACGCTTGTAGCCACAGCGGCATTTTGATATACGTAACGGTCCTCGCTGAGAGCCATGCCGCCCGCCGCCAGCAAAACAACACCAAAAGCCAGCAGGACCACAATACAAATGCAAATGCCGACAATGCCAATAATGGCAATGACCTTGCAGATCGTCATGCCGGCAGTGGAAACGCCGCCGGTTTTGTCGCTGCGGCAGGAGGCGTAGGTCAACCACAAGGCTACAGCGATCAGTATGGTGGGGATCAGGCCGATCAGGGCCCCCACCACCGCACTTGAAGAGACAGAGGTCATGACAGAATAGGCGGACGTGTCCATACCGGTAAGTTCGTACAGGCTTTGCAGCAGCTGAGCCGCACTGGCGTTTGGCGTTAAAGCGAAAATAAAGGACAAGACCGCCGCTGCCGTATAACAGACAGCCGCGCCGAGAAACTTGCCGGAGGATCCAATGTTCTTCAGAACATTCACCGCCGGGTTGGACGATAGATTTTTCATAATAGTACCTCCATAATTATGCCATCAAGCAAAATATATTGAGAAAAGGCAACAGGGGACTCGTACCCTGGACCATTACTCCTAAACAGGGAAAAACAGCAGCCGGTTCATCTCTACTGTGCCAGTCTGTCAGTACGTTCACCAAAACAGAGAGGGCCGCCTGGAGCAGACATCACATACCAATCTGGTAAGAAAGCTCCGCACCCTGAGAGAGAAATCCAATAAAAACGGCGGAAAGTACCCAGGAAAAGATGTACGCAGTCAGGCGAAAATATGTATGAGACCGGGAGAACGGAAAGAACGGCTTTTCTCCGGTTCCCCTCCATTTTACAGGAAACGGTCGGAAAATGCAAATATTTCCATAAAAAAATGGAATTTTTTACAAAATCCCCTATTGTATGGACATTCCTCGAAAAAGGTGGTATATTATGTAAAGTCTGCACCGTAAGGGGGAATGACAATTGAAAAGAAAGAATTTCAGGAAGAAGCTGGGAGTCCTGGCGCTGACGGCGGCCCTGTTCTGCACGGCGATGTCTGTGCCTGCGGCAGCCACAACGGTATTCAGCGATGTGGCGGAAGGCTCCTGGTATTATAACCATGTTTATGACCTTGTAGAGAGAGGTGTGATAAACGGCACCAGCCCTACCACCTTTTCACCGCAATCTAACCTGACCCGGGGCGCTTTCGCCGCCATGCTGGCAAACACGGTGCTGACCAGAGACGAATTGAACCAGTACGACTTTCAGGGCAGCTTTAAAGACCTGACTCAAAAGCACTGGGCTAACCGCTATGTGAACTGGGCCACGGAAAATGGCATTGTCAGCGGCTATGAGGACAATACCTTTCGCCCCGATAAGCCGATCACCCGCGAGGAAATGGCGGCAATGGTGGTCCGGTTTGCCAATGTGACCGGCCGGTGCATGGAAGCCGTAAACGCTGCCGTAGCTTTTGCCGACAGCGATTCCATTTCAAAATACGCGGCGGCCAGCGTGCTGACCTGTCAGAGAGCCGGAGTCATCAACGGCTATAAAGAAGACAATACGTTCCGGCCCAAAAGGCTGGCCACCCGTGCGGAAGCGGCGGTTCTTTACTCCAATTTTTTGAAAAAATGCGTGACCGGTAACTACGACGTCATTTGTAAACGGGTAAACGGCACAGCGGTGCGGGCCGTGGAATTCGACCCGGAAGGCCTTACCGCCAATCTGGTCATGGGCCGTGACCTGGTGGACGGCGAGGAGTCCTCTTCTTCTCTCGTCAGCCGCACGGGGGCCTATATTGCAGTAAACGCCGCATTTTTCGACATGAGTTCCTATATGCCCCTGGGCACTCTCATCAAAGAAGGGCGCGTGCTCACAGTATCGGACAAATTTGCCCCCAACAAGTCGGCCTTTACCGTGGATTCAACGGGACGCTTTTCCATACAGAATTTCTCCACCCTGCACACTGTTACCCTGCATAAAGAGGACGGCACGGACAGTGTGCTGAACCAGGTTATGTTCAATACCTGGCCCAGCAGCGAGACTGACGCTTCCCGCATACTCTTTACCCGGGATTGGGGACACACCCTGTGCTTTTCCGCCAAAGACGCGGTAACGATTGATGAAAACGGAGTGATCCTCGCCATTGACCACGACAAGGACGTGTCCATCCCCGAAAAAGGCTATGTGCTGGCACAGCGTTCCCGCCGGGAATATGAAGGCGATTTCTTTGATTCCTGCAAGGTTGGGGACACGCTGGACATTGAGCGCCTTTATGAGGGCGCCGACAGTCAGGACATTTTGCTCTCCATCGGCGCAGGGCCCCGCATTGTTAAAGACGGTGCCCCATATGGCAATGTGAGCACCTACCAGGCCGAGGGATACTCCGACCCCAACATCACCACTTACAGCGCCTTGCGCGCCTGTATCGGCATAAAGCCCGACGGGAAACTTGTAATCGCAAGCGCCACTACCACTCTGAGCCAGCTTTCCAACGTTATGGTGAGGCTTGGGTGCAGCGACGCAATCAATTTTGACGGCGGCGGCTCCGTCAACCTGTATGTAAATGGCTGCTGGATCGTAGGTCCGCAAAGCAGGCTTTTAAACAATATGCTGTACTTTAAATAAGCCCTCAAATCCATTCCGGGCAGAGATAAATACCAACAGGAAAAAGGACCGGTAAACCGGTCCTTTTTCCTTCTTTTGGGGAGGAGTTGTAATGAAATCTGCGGCATAACGCCGCAAAACTCGTAAACCAAATTACAGGCTTATTATATCGTTTCCCGATAGGCCTGTCAATCTTTTCACGATGGAATCTCCCTTTTTCATAATCACTTTTAAACGAATAAAATGTTTTTATAAATTTAGCACAAGAAAATCGCTGTGCATTTCTCAGTACAGTTGGGAAGCAGCCCCGCCGCTCCAAATCCGATTGGCGGGCTTTCTTGTCTTCCGCTGTTTTTTATGCTAAAATGGGAAAAAGAAAAATCGGTAAGGAGCCCGCAGGCATGGCGCTGAGGAAAAATGATCTGGTAGAATTGACGATAACCGGCATGACCGCCGAAGGTATGGGTGTTGGCCGCTGGGAAGGCATGGCGGTGTTTGTTCCCCTTACCGCCGTTGGTGACCGGGTAAAGGCAAGGATCGTAAAGCCTTCGAAGAATTACGCCTACGGCAGGCTGGAAGCCGTCCTCTCCCCTTCTCCCGACAGAACCGAGCCGGACTGTCCCACATTTGCCCAATGCGGAGGCTGCTGCTTCAGGCACATTCGCTATGAGGCGGAGCTCAGAGTCAAGGAGGAACGGGTGCGGGATGCCTTAAAGCGTATTGGCGGCTTTGAGAATCTGCCTGTAAAACCCATTGTAAGAGCAAAATCAAGAAACGGATACCGGAACAAGGCTCTTCTCCCCCTGGGTGTAAAAAGGGACGGGGTCCTTTCAATGGGCTTTTATGCTGTAAACTCCCACCGCATTGTGGACTGCGAAGCCTGCCGCCTGCAGCCCGAGGAATTTAACTCCGCCATGAAAGCCTTTCGAGTCTGGGCAGCAAAATACGGCGACCGGGTATATGATGAAACAAGCGGGCAGGGCCGGATGCGCCGGCTGTACCTGCGCAAAGGAGAAAAAACCGGAGAGGTTATGGTCTGTGTCGTGGTAAACGGCAACGGTTTACGCCACGAGCAGGAGTTGGTCTCCGCATTGCGCCAGGCGGTACCTGGGCTCTCCAGCGTGATCGTCAATTCTCAAAGAGATAAGACCAACGTTGTTTTAGGAAAAAAATGCAGAACAGTATGGGGAAGTGATACAATCCGGGACGAACTGTGCGGCCTGCGATTTTCTCTCTCCCCTCTTTCGTTTTACCAGGTGAACCGCACCCAAGCGGAACTGCTTTATCAAAAAGCCGCCGAATATGCGGCACTGACTGGAAAGGAAACCTTGCTGGACCTGTATTGCGGCGCCGGGACCATCGGCCTTTCAATAGCAAAAGAGGCCAAAAATCTGATCGGGGTAGAGATTGTACCTGAAGCGGTGGAAAACGCCAGACAGAACGCCCGGGATAACGGCATAAAAAACGCTGAGTTCCTGTGCGGGGACGCAGCCCAGGCGGCCGGGATACTTGCCTGCCGGGGGGAAAAACCGGACGTAATCGTTTTAGACCCGCCCCGGAAAGGCTGCGGCCGGGACCTGATAGAAACCGTAGCGGCCTTTGGGCCCCAGCGAATCGTGTACGTTTCCTGCGACCCCGCCACTCTTGCCAGAGACCTGAAATACTTTGCGGAACTTGGCTACCCGCCCCAGGAGGCCACGCCGGTAGACATGTTCCCTGGGACGGCGCATATTGAGACGGTGGCTTTGCTTGTCCGGGAATAAACGCAAAAAACAGGAGAGGGGTTTTATCATGCAGTTTGGAATGCCGACTCTGATCGAAAACAGGACCCTTGCGGACAATATACGCCTATGCCAAAGGCTTGGTCTGCGGTTTATCGAGCTAAATATGAATTTTCCGGAATACCAGATAGACAAGCTTGAGCACACAGAACAGTTTTATAGGGCGGCAGACGA
The DNA here is from genome assembly GCA_964525985.1 of uncultured Acutalibacter sp. Taxonomy (GTDB): domain Bacteria; phylum Bacillota; class Clostridia; order Oscillospirales; family Acutalibacteraceae; genus Acutalibacter. The sequence goes on from CAZGLW010000005.1 coordinate 44,368, forward strand.
AGCAGGGCTTTATTACACCATCCATCTGGACGAAAATCTCAATATCGCGGATTTTAACAGGCTTGTGGTGGGCGCGTATTTGGAGACGGTCAAAAGGACCGTTGAAGCGGCCAAAAGCTTTCTTCCCCTGCGGGACAGATACGGGATGAAAAGCCAGCCCCTTGTAATCAACATGCACATGAACCACGGGATTTTTATTACCCTCCCAAACGAGAAGGTTCAGATGTACGACAGGGATTTTGACATCTATCTGGATTCTTTTATTCTTTTCCGGGGACTTTGCGAGGAGTGGATCGACAACTGCGATATCATGATCTCCATAGAAAATACCGACGGATTTCGGGGCTATGAGAAAAAAGCCATAGAATGTCTGCTGGAAAGCCCCAAATTCGGGCTGACATGGGATGTCGGGCATTCAAAGGCAATCGGCGAGACCGACGTTCCCTTTCTTATGGAGTACGCTGACAGGCTGCGGCACTTTCATATCCACGACGGTACCGCCAAAAGCGGGGATCGGCCTGGGCGCAATCATCTTGCTCTGGGCGACGGAGAAATCGACATACGGAAAAGACTCACGGCAGCCAAGACCCAAAACGCGAGATGCGTACTTGAAACGAAAACGGTACAGGCCCTGGAAAAATCCGTGGAATACTTAACCTCGCATGGATATAAATGAAAAATCGGAGGAAACACCATGAAAATACAGATCAGCGCCAATTTGATCAAGCACTACCTGCGAAATGTATACTTTATCACCGGGCACAGCTGCGCGGGAAAATCCACTATGGTGAAAATGCTTTCGGAGCGGTACGGTATGATCTTCTGCGGGGAAAATTATCATGACGCCTTCCCGCGGGACAAACTGTCCCGCTGGGAACAGCCGGGCTTAAGCTATTTCGACACCATGAGCGGTTGGGATGAATGGCTCAGCATGACGCCAAAAGAGCATTGGGAGTGGACCGAACAGGTATCGCGGGAATGCGTTGAGATTGAGATACTGGAACTGGTTCAGCTGTCCGCGTCCGGCAAGAAGATCGTCGCCGATACCAACATTCCCATTGACGTGCTGCTGGAAATCTCCGACTATGACCATGTAGCCGTTATGCTGTGCGATCCGCCGGACGTTTCCGCCATGCGCTTTTTCGACCGTGACGATCCGGACAAAAAATTTATGATGGAACAAATCAAGCTGTGCAAAGATCCGGAAGCATCTCTCAACAACTTCAGGTCGTGGCTGTCATACCACCCGCCTGTGGAGACCGACTGGAACCACACGGGCTTTTTCACCTGCACCCGTTCGGATTTTGAACATGACACACGGGAAAAAGTCCTTGCGGTCCTGGCAAAGCACTTTGGATTAGAAAAGTGAATTTTATGAGTTTTAAAATAAGGCGGGGCCGGAAGGAGGAAATGTAAAGCATGCTGAAGATCGGATGTCATCTTTCCAGCGCTAAAGGCTTTTTGGCAATGGGAAAGGATGCTATAAAAATCGAGGCCAATACCTTTCAGTTTTTTACCAGAAACCCCAGGGGCGGCAGGGCAAAGGAACTGGACCTTAACGACATAGCGGCCTACAAAGAGTTGGCGGAGAAACAGGGCTTCTTCCCCATCCTGGCCCACGCGCCTTACACTTTAAACGCCTGCGCCGCCGACGAGGGCCTGCGTGAATTTGCCAAAAATACCATGATGGATGATCTTGACCGTCTTGAACATCTGCCCGGCAGTCTGTATAATTTCCACCCTGGCAGCCATGTAAAGCAGGGGCCGGAAAAGGGAATTGAACTGATTGCCGCCCAGCTGAATGAGATTTTGCGGCCAAACCAGCACACCACTGTGCTGTTGGAAACCATGTCCGGGAAGGGTTCGGAGATGGGCCGAAGCTTTGAAGAACTGCGAGACATTCTGGACCGGGTGGGGCTTTCGGAAAAAATGGGGGTCTGCCTTGACACCTGCCATGTATCTGACAGTGGATACGATATCGCCGGGAACCTGGATGGTGTCTTAGAGGAATTTGACAGGGTCATCGGCCTTTCCCGGCTTCGGGCCGTCCATTTAAATGACAGTATGAATCCGGTTGGCAGCCACAAAGACCGCCACCAAAAGCTGGGCGAGGGCACCATCGGTCTGGAAGCGCTGGCCCGTATCATTAACCACCCGTCCCTGCGGGATCTACCCTTCTATCTGGAGACCCCCAACGACCTGGACGGTTACGCCCGGGAGATCGCGCTGATGAAGGAGGCCTATCGACATGGCTGAAAGGATTCTTATCTGCGGCGGAAACGGGGCGGGGAAAAGCACTTTGGGCCGGGAACTGGCCCAACGGCTGGGCTGTCCCTTTCTGGACATTGAGGACTACTACTTTCCGGGCAGGAAGCCGGACGGGGCCTATAAACAAGCCAAGACCCGGGAGGAGGTCTCCCGGGCATTGACTGCCGATCTGCGGAAATATGAAACCTGCGTACTTGCTTCCGTAAAAGGCGATTACGGTGAAGAAGCGGAGGCCCTGCTCACCCGGGCCGTTTTGTTGGAAGCACCAAAAGGCCTGCGGATGGAGCGGGTCCGGAAGCGGTCCTACGAAAAATTTGGAAATAGGATGCGTCCCGGCGGGGACTTATTTGAAAAGGAAGAAGGCTTTTTTGCTTTGGTGGATACCCGCCCTGAAAGCTTAACAGAAGATTGGCTCATAAAGACAAGCCTTCCCGTCCTCCGGCTGGACGCTGCCCTGCCTGTGGAGGAAAATGTGGGAAAAATTCTGAAACACATACGAAAACCTGATAAATGGTCCTTTTAAGGGCTTTTTATTCTTTTGCTTTTTTCGTCTTTTTTGATTTTGTCATATGGTCCAAGATAAGCTTCTCCCCTTCTACAGCTGCCAATGGGAACAGGGATAGGGTTGCCACAACGAGCCACTGGACCGCTGTCAGGGCGGCAGTTTTAAACAGGGCGGACAAGGGCGGTACTACCACTACGCTTACCATCAGGACGGCGCAGAACAGACAGGCGGCGTTAAGTTTTTTATTTGAGAACAACCCCAACTTCAGCACAGAGTGTTCGGAACGCATGTTAAAGCTGTGTACCAACTGGGAAAGGCTGAGTACCGCAAAACCCATAGTCCGGCCTATCCAGGGCTCCGTAGGGTCCGTGTCAAAAAATACTCTCCCTATGGTATAGGCCAACAAGGCCAGAGCGCCTACCAGGCAGCCTTCCACCGCCACGGAAAATCCCATTCCGCCAGAAAACACCCCTTCGTTCTTTTTATGGGGCGGCTCCTCCATCACGTCACTTTCAATGGGATCAGCGCCCAGAGCCAAAGCCGGCAGGGAATCGGTGACCAGGTTCACCCACAAAAGTTGAATAGCCAGCAGCGGCGTGGGCGCCCTGAGCAGGAACGACATAAACACCACCAATATCTCCCCGATATTGCAGGAAAGTAAAAAGTGGATGGTTTTACGGATATTTTTGTAGATTCCCCTTCCCTCCCGGACGGCGGACACGATAGTGGAGAAATCATCGTCTGTCAGCACCATATCCGCAGCTGATTTTGCCACCTCGGTGCCGTTCTGTCCCATAGCGCATCCGATATCGGCGCTTTTAAGGGCCGGAGCATCGTTAACCCCATCGCCGGTCATGGCCACTACCATGCCCCGCCGCTGAAAGGCCTTGATGATTTTTACCTTGTGTTCCGGGGAAACCCGGGCAAAAATTGGGGTTTGAAAAATCTTTTCGCTCAGTTCCAATTCGGTCAGCCGATCCAATTCGGAACCGGTCATCACAGTTTCCGGGCCGTCTATTTCCCGGACAATGCCGATTCTCCTGCCAATTGCCAGAGCTGTGGCGGCATGGTCGCCGGTAATCATTACTGGAATGATTCCAGCCCGTATGCACTGGTTTACCGCCCGCTTTACTCCCGGCCTGGGCGGGTCTTCCATAGCAATCAGGCCGCAGAAGATCAAATCGCTTTCCGTTTCCCGATCGTCCCCAGGTAATGAGGGGACATCCCGATAAGCCACAGCCAGCACTCGTAATGCCTGTTCCGCCAAGTGGGAATTGTCGGAAAGGATTTTTGCCTTTAAGCCCCCACTCAGTGGGGCCACGACGCTGCCCTTTTGCAGGTAAGCGCACCGGGCAATGAGCACATCCGGGGCGCCTTTCGACACAATCCGGAGCCCATGTTCCGTACGGTGGGCTGTGGTCATCATCTTTCTCGAGGAAGTAAAGGGAATCTCTCCTACCCTGGGGAAGGCACGGTCCAACTCGGCTTTGGAAAGACGGCAGGCCCGGAGGAGGGCATTTTCCGTCGGATCCCCCACGATCCTGCCGCCGTTTTCCTCGGAATTGCTGCAAAGGGCGGCAAGTTTCAGGGCAAACTGAGCGGCTGGGCCGTCCAGCGGTTCTTCACCGTATGCGCCGGAAAAGGCGGTGACGGTCATTTTGTTCTGAGTTAAAGTCCCCGTCTTGTCTGAGCAGATGACCTGGGTGCTGCCCAGCGTCTCTACTGCCGGCATGTGCCGAACGATAGCCCGCTTTTGGGCCATGCGCTTTATGCCCATAGCCAGCACGATAGTCACTACGGCGGTAAGGCCTTCGGGAATGGCGGCCACGCCCAGACTGATTGCGATCATGAACATTTCCAAAGGTTCTGCCCTTTGAATCAGTCCCAACAGAAAGATTACGGTGCAGACAGCCACCACGCCGATTCCCAGCACCTTGCCGGTCTGCTTCAGCTTTTCCTGCAGGGGAGTCTGGGGAGCCTTTTCGTGTTCCAGCATTTTGGCTATCTTCCCCATAGCTGTGTCCATACCGGTTGCGGTTACAATGCCAGCCCCCGCACCAGAGGTCACGCCGGTGGACGCAAACAGCATGTTCTTTCGTTCCGCCAGAGCGGCATCCTCCGGGCAAACTGTCCCCGCGTCCTTCTCCACAGGCACTGATTCCCCAGTCAGAGCCGATTCCTCCGCGCGAAGTTCCGCCGTTTTAAAAAGCCGAATATCGGCAGGCACCAGGTCCCCGGCCGTCAGGATCACCACATCTCCCGGAACAAGTTCCCAACTTTCCACCATACTGCGCTTTCCATTCCGCAGGACCCTGGCATGGGGCGAGGAAAGGTTTTTTAACGCTTCTATAGCCTTATCCGCTTTCAGTTCCTGCACCATGCCGATGACGGCGTTTACCACTACAATAGCCAGAATAATGACAGAGTCAATATATTCGTTGTCGCCCCGCACGCGGGATACCAAAAAGGATACTCCGGCCGCCAAAAGCAGGATAAGCACCATATAATCCTTGAACTGGTTCAGGAACCGCAACAGCAAATTTTTGCGCTTTCCCCCTTGTATCTCGTTCCTCCCATAACCGGCAAGCCGCTTTTTTGCCTCTTCCAGGCTGAGACCCTTCTGAGGGTCTGTGTCCAAACGCTCCGCCGCTTCCCGCCAGCTTACGCTATGAAACTCCATCGTCCATCCTCCCGGCACCACTTCTTTCTCAAGCATTTTACGCGGGGAGAAAATAAAATATGACGGAACAGTATTTCTTGGCAAAGGGACCAGGCTGTGATATAATGACCAAAAGCGGGTCCCCGCTTTTGGTCATCAGAGAGAACCGCTCGGACGCGAAGCGCCCGCCTTTTGGCTCCGCCAAAAGTACCGCGTTTCTCCCGCTTGGAAAAATGATTGCGGGGCAATCATTTAGAGAGAACCGCTCGGACGCGAAGCGCCCGCCTTTTGGCTTTGCCAAAAGTACCGCGTTTCTCCCGCTTGGAAAAATGATTGCAGGGCAATCATTTAGAGAGAACCGCTCGGACGCGAAGCGTCC
>CAZGLW010000006.1:0-7838 GCA_964525985.1 uncultured Acutalibacter sp.
CCGTCGACCTCTAGCGTGACAGGCTAGCGTTCTAACCAACTGAACTACCGGGCCAAAGGTGGTGGGGACGATAGGACTCGAACCTATGACCCCCTGCTTGTAAGGCAGGTGCTCTAACCAGCTGAGCTACGCCCCCGCATCCACAAAGGTCGCATCGCTTTCAGCGACTTTTATATTCTACAGGCTCTTCTCCCATTTGTCAAGGGATTTTTTCCATTTTATTTTTGCTTTTTTGCCTGTTCTGCCAACTTTTTTAATTCTTCATCGGAAAAATAATATTTCTTGCCGCAGTACTGACAGACCGTCTCAGCTTTTCCCTCTTTGTTTAAGGGCAATGCGGCGATTTCGTCCGGGCCTAAGGTAAGGAGCGCTTTAGAAAACCTCTGCTTGCTGCATGTACAGGCATAGTGGACCTGAAACTGGTCCAAAATTTCCATCTCAAAGCCAAAGAGTGCTTTCCGGCACATGTCCTCCAGAGAAATCCCCTTAGCCAGCATCGTGGTGACGGGTTCCAGGCGACCGACATTTTCTTCCAGCCTTGCTATGATGCCGTCATCCGCACCGGGCAGCACCTGAATAAGCAACCCGCCGGAAAGCATGGCTTCTCCTGTTTCCCGGTTCATCAGAACTCCGAGGGCACACACGGTAGGGGTCTGTTCACTTTGGGCGTAATACCGGGTAATGTCTTCGGCAATCTCTCCGCTTATCAGTTCAACCTGACCAATATAAGGGTCGCCCAAGCCCATATCCCGTATAACGGCAAGTCTGCCGTTGCAGCCAACACCGCCGCCCACGTCGATTTTACCGTTTGGCTTTAAGGGAAGCTCTATTTCCGGGCTGTCCACATAGCCCCGCACATTGCCGCGGGAATCGGAAACGGCCACCAGACTGCCTAAAGGCCCGCCGCCATTTACTTTCAGAGTAAGGCTGGCACCATCAATTTTCAGCATGGCTCCCATTAAGGAAGCGCCGGTCAAAAGACGGCCCAAAGCCGCGCAAGAGGTTTTGGAAAGACCGTGAAGCTTTTGGGCAGTATATACAATATCGGTTGAATCTATGGCCGAGGCCATAAGGCCACCGTCAGTAGTAATAGTGCGGATGATCCTATCCATGATTTTTTCTCTCTTCAATGTATTTTTTGAGCAGCAAACACAAGCCGCTGGCTTTTTGCCCGGGGCGGCTGAAAGGACATTTCATCAAAAATCCTAACACTGCCGAACCCTGCTTTCTCCAACATATCCAGGACTTCTTCCGCCGGGTAGGCCCATTCGGCAAAATGCTCGAAACTGCGGCGGTAGAGTTTTCCTTCCTTCTCGAAAAAGTCAAGGTGGACGTCCACCTTGCTGGAAGGTACAGAACAACGGTTCTGCCACACACAGTATACCGTTTCCGTATCGTAAACAAAAGTATTATTGGCCAAAACCTTTTCGTGCTTATAGGGGGTGTTCATATCAAAAATGAACCAGCCGCCAGGGTCCATGAAAAACGAGACTCTTGAAAAAGCTTTTTGGACCTGTTCTCCGCCTGGCAAATGGTTCAAGCTGTCCAGGGTGCAGAAAACCGTATCCACTGTACCGTACAAATCTAACGATTGCATTTTCTGGCATAAAAACAGGATGTCTGCCCCGGCCCCGGCGCACTTGGCGCGAGCCTCGGACAGCATCTCCACCGAAGCGTCTACTCCATAAATATCTATGCCCCGCCGGTAAAGTTCAAGTGTAAGGGAACCAGTACCGCAGGCCAAATCGAGGGCAAGCCCGGGCTTATGGCCCAAGCGCTCCATCAACTCCAAAAGGTAATCAGCACATTTGGAATACTCTATATTTCCCGTGAGAGCGTCATAAAACTGGGCGAAAACAGAATAGCCAGCCATTTTAGGCTTCCCGCTTTTCCTGGTCTTTTAAGCGCTCAAACACCAGGGTATACCCATCGCTGCCATAATTCAGTGCCCGGTTAACTCTGCTGATTGTGGCGGTAGAGGCTCCAGTTTCCTCAACAATATCGCTGTACACCTGCTTCCGGCTCAACATTCCGGCCACCTTTAGGCGCTGGGACATGGCCAGCAGCTCAGGTACTGTGCACAAGTCGTCAAAAAAGCGGTAACACTCATCCGTATTCCGGAGCATGAGAATTGCCTGAAACAAATGGTCCAGATTTTCGTCCCTGATTTTGTCGTTCATTTTATGACCTCTTCCTTTTCACTCTCAGCGGTAACTTCGTGATTCCATGCAGGAAACCAGAAAAATTTTTCTCCAAAGAAAGACTTTCAACTTTACGATTTTAGCATAAGAAAGGAAAAATGTAAAGGCAGAATCCTCAAAAACTACATATCATCCCGCAAAAGGTCCTCGTAGGTTTCGCCTTTTATGATCAGTCGGGCGGTACCGTGAGAGACCATCACGCAGGCGGGCCTGGGGTTTCGGTTGTAGTTGGAGGCCATAGAATAATTGTATGCACCCGTAGACAGTACGGCTAGAATGTCTCCCTCCTGAGGAGTTTGGATCGGCGTATGTTCCTGGATCAAATCGCCACTCTCGCAGCACTTCCCGGCCACGGTGGCGATATAATCGGCGGGCATGGCCGCTTTGTTGGCAAGCAAACAAGTATAGTCAGACCGGTACAGGGCATACCGGGGATTTTCAAACATTCCTCCGTCGACAGAAACGTAATTCCTCACACCGGGAATCTCTTTGATGGTGCCCACAGTATACAGGGTAATCCCGGCTTCACCCACAATTGAACGGCCAGGCTCAATATAAATCTCAGGGGTATGCAGGTCAAGTTCTTTACATTTCTTATGGACGGCATCTGACACCGACTCCATGTACTTCTCGTAGGGAATGGCATCATCTTTTTCCGTATAGCGGATGCCGAAACCTCCGCCCAGGTTCAAGTGGGAAAGTTCCACGCCGCATTCCTTTTTGATTTGACTCATAAAATCCAGCATCACTTCGGCCGCGTGAACAAAGGGCTCCGTTTCCAGAATCTGGGAACCTATATGGCAGTGAAGCCCCTTTAAGTCCACATGATCCAACTCCAGCGCCTGTTTTACAGCGCGCAGCGCGTCTCCGCTCTCCAAATCTATTCCGAATTTGGAATCGATCTGGCCGGTGCGGATAAAACTGTGGGTGTGGGCGTCGATACCGGGGGTGATTCTCAGAGAGATAGAGACTGTTTTTCCCCATTTTTCCCCCGCCTTTTGTATTTTTTCCAGTTCAGAGGGGTTGTCTGCCACAACATCACCCACATCCTGCTCCACGGCAAAATCAATTTCAGCCAAAGTCTTATTATTCCCCTGGAAATGGATGTGTGCAGCCGGAACGCCAGCCTGCAGAGCCGTGTATAACTCGCCGCCGGACACCACTTCCACATCCAGCCCTTCGCTGGAAACGACCCGGCAAATTTCCTTACAACTGAACGCCTTGCTGGCGTAAATGGGCTTCCCGTTGCCCTGATAGCATGTCTCAAATGATGATACATAGCTGCGGCACACCCGGCGAATTTCATCCTCGCTCATTACATACAAAGGCGTGCCGTATTGCCTGACAAGCTCCACTGTGTCATATCCGCTGATTTCCAAATGGCCTTTTTGATTGACAGAGAGGCACGAAGAGATCAAATTCCTCAACCCTTTCCTTAGGTTCCCGATATGGCTTTCTCGATAGCGCCGCGAAGTTCCTCTATCCCTGTTCCTTTTACAGCGGAAGAGGGAATAAATCTGATCCCCTCCGCCCGGAAAAGTGTATCATAGCGGGCAGTTTGTGTGACAGTTTGGGACTTGCTCAGCTTGTCGCTTTTGGTGCAGGCCACCAGGAAAGGAACTTTCCGGTCCAGGAGATAATTTATCATATCCACATCATCCGGCGAGGGATCATGACGCATATCGCAAAGCTGCACTACCAAAGCGATATTTCTTTTTTGGGCAAAATAGCCCTCTACCAATTCTCCCCAGCGTTCCTTTTCGCTTTTTGAGACCCTTGCGTACCCATATCCGGGCAGGTCCGCGAACCGGCAGACATCCAGCCGGTAAAAGTTGATGGTGGCTGTTTTCCCAGGTGCGGCGCTCACCCTGGCCAAAGATTTACGGTTTAACAGCTTATTGATCAAGGAGGATTTTCCCACATTTGACCTGCCGGAAAACACAATCTCAGGCAGAGTCGACGGAGGAAGCTGATCCTGCCTCCCTACGGAAAGCTCGAAGGCGGCGCTTTGAAAATTCACGTTTCTCCCCCACTACTGATAGAGTCCCGGGGCTTTTACCCGAGGTGCGGACGGTTCTGTCGGCAGATGCTTGCCGTTTTCCTGGGTCAGGGCCCGGGGCATACGTACCAGAGCAGTTTCTAAAACTGTATCCACCCGTTTGACGGGAATAAAGTCCACATGCTTTCTTACAACCTCATCTACTTCGGCCAGGTCTGGCACATTATCCGCCGGAACAAGAACGGTCTTGATACCGTTTTTGTAGGCTGCCATTGATTTCTCTTTTAGGCCGCCAATGGGCAGGACACGGCCCTGCAAAGTGATCTCCCCTGTCATGGCTACATCATGACGGACTGCTACGCCGCACAGCGCTGAAGTAATAGCTGTGGCCATAGCAATGCCGGCAGAAGGCCCGTCTTTGGGCACAGCTCCCTCGGGAGCGTGAACATGGATATCGCATTTTTCATAGAAGTCGGGAGAAATGCCCAGGGCCTGTGCTCTGGTACGGATACAGGTGATGGCGGTGCTGGCTGACTCTTTCATCACATCGCCCAGAGAACCGGTCAGTTGAATCTTTCCCGTGCCGTCCATCACCGCCACTTCGATGGGCAGAAGTTCCCCTCCTGCGCTGGTCCAGGCCAATCCGTTGACCAGTCCCACAGTATCTTCGGCGGATACGTTGTCCCGCAAAAATTTTCTGGGGCCCAACAGTTCTTCCAGATTTTCCGGCTTTACCGTATAAGACTGGAACCCCTCGTCAGAGACGGCCATTTTTGCCACCTTCCGGCAGATGGATGCGATTGTCCTCTCTAAGGTGCGCACACCCGCTTCTCTGGTATAGCCCTCGATCAATTCCCGGACGGCAGCCCTGGAAAACTTTAACTGAGATGGCTTTAACCCATGTTTTTGCAGCTGCTTCTTGATCAAGTGCCTGGCGGCAATGTTCAGTTTCTCCTCCAGCGTATAACTGCCCAATTCGATAATATCCATCCGGTCATACAGCGGTCCCGGTATCTGCGATGCGTCGTTGGCCGTGGTTATGAACAATACTCGGCTGAGATCAAAGGGCATGTCGATGTAATGATCGCAGAATTCAGCATTTTGCTCCGGGTCCAGCACTTCCAGCAGCGCCGAGGAAGGATCACCCTTAAAGGTCTGGCCCAGTTTGTCGACCTCGTCTAAAAGAATCAATGGATTGTTGGCACCGGCCTGTTTTACAGCGTTGATTATCCGACCAGGCATAGAACCCACATAAGTCCTGCGATGACCCATGATCTCGGCCTCGTCGCTGACGCCGCCCAGGGAAACCCGGACATATTTGCGACCCGTGGCCTCAGCGATAGACTTGGCGATAGACGTTTTACCAACACCGGGCGGCCCTACCAGACAGATAATCTGCCCGGTTTGAACGGGAGTCAGGCTTTTGACCGCCAAAATTTCCAAAAACCGTTCTTTCACTTTTTCCAGACCGTAATGATCCCGATCAAGAATGCGCCGGGCCCGTTTCAAGTCCAGTCTCTCTTTGGAGGATTTGTTCCAGGGCAGTTCCAGGCAGGTGTCCAGATACACACGAATAACGCTGGCTTCATGGGAACCGTAAGGCATGTGGTACAGCTTGTCGCATTCTTTTAAAAGCTTTTCTTCACAAACCTTTGAAAGTTTTAAAGCCAAGACTTTCTCCCGAAGTTCGTCGGCTTCCTGCTGGGGATTGTCATCCTCCCCTAATTCATTTGCAATGGCACGCATCTGTTCCTTGAGGAAATATTCCCGCTGATTTTCATCAATCAGCGCCTGGGCTTTTTGGTTTATTTCATCCTCTACCTTCAGTATCTGGATCTCTTCCGTCAGCACGTCGATCAGTTTTTGAATACGTTTTAAAGGACGCAGCTCGTCCAGGATGTACTGCTTGCGTTCAAAATCTATGGAAATGTTAGAGGCCAGGTAATCCGCCAGTCTGCCGCAATCCTTTTCCTGCAAGACGCCCAGCAGAACATCTGGCGGCACATGCCGGAACAAACGGAGGTATTCGTCAAATTTTTCATGGAGAATACGCACCAGGGCCTCAGACCTGTAGGATTTTTTATAGGTGAGTACCGGGCATTTGCGGATGCTGCCCAGCAGGAAGGGTTTTTCCTTTACGAGAAAATCAATCTCACCACGACAAAGGCCTTCTACGTGTAGCTTGATCCCTTCCTCAGAACGGTGCAGCACCTGTTTGATTCTGGCAATAACGCCGATTTTGTACAAGTCGTCGCCGGTAGGTTCGTTTTCCGAGAGATCCACCTGGGTCACCAGAAAAATAAGCCTGTCCTGTTCCATTGCCTGGGTCACGGCCTGCATAGATTTTTTCCTGGCAACGTCAAATTGAAGGACCATTCCCGGAAAAAAGACCAGACCCCTAATAGCCAGCACTGGCAGTACCATCTGATTTTCCAGTTTTCCGCTTTCATCTGTATACATCTGCATATATATGTACTCCTAATATTCTTACTGCTCCAAAGGTAAATTTTGACAAGCGTTCCTAAAACCAGGGAAAGACTGCGGCCGGAAACCCGGCAACAGCCTTTTCTGACACTTGTTCACGTTCGCCTAAGAGACGGAATCCCTGCGGTCCCGCCGTTTTGGTTGGGTAATCTTTATTTTGACAGGTTTCCTGTCCTGATTGTAAACGATTTCCGGCTTCCCGCCCTCTTCTACCATATCCTTTGTAACGATCACCTTTTCAACGGTGTAATCGCTGGGCACCTGGTACATCAGCGGCAAAAGGAGATCTTCCATCACAGAACGAAGGCCCCTGGCTCCCGTCTTGCGCTCTAAAGTCTTCTGCGCTACAGCTGTAAGGGCGTCATCGGTAAATTCCAGATCTACCTTATCCAGGTTAAACAACTTTTTATACTGGCTTACCAGAGAATTTTTCGGCTCACGGAGGATGCGGACCAAAGAAGTTTCATCCAAAGCGTCCAGCGAGGTAATAACAGGAATACGGCCCACCAGTTCGGGAATAAGCCCATACTTGACTAGGTCGTGGGGCGTTACATCCTTCAGCCAATCCTTTTTCTCAATTTCCGTTTTGCCGTGAACCTCTCCCCCAAAGCCAAGAGAACTGGACGCTACACGCTTCTGCACAATTTTTTCCAGGCCGTCAAAAGCGCCACCGCAAATAAACAGGATATTGGAGGTATCGATGTTAATGGTTTCCTGCTGGGGGTGTTTTCTGCCGCCTTTTGGCGGGACGCCGGCCGTAGTGCCTTCCAAAATCTTTAAGAGGGCCTGTTGCACGCCCTCTCCGCTGACGTCGCGGGTAATGGATTGATTCTCTGACTTTCGGGATATCTTGTCGATTTCGTCAATATAAATGATGCCCCGTTCGGCCTTAAACACATCGTAATCAGCGGCCTGAATCAGGCGCAGGAGGATATTCTCCACATCTTCGCCCACATAACCAGCCTCGGTCAGGGTGGTGGCGTCGGCAATGGCAAAGGGCACATCCAAAAGCTTCGCTAATGTCTGGGCCAGATAGGTTTTTCCCACGCCGGTAGGCCCCAGCAACAGCACATTGCTCTTGGTAAGTTCCACGTCATCACCGGAAAAGTAGATGCGCTTATAGTGGTTATATACAGCTACTGACAGGGCAATCT
>CAZGLW010000006.1:7848-45429 GCA_964525985.1 uncultured Acutalibacter sp.
TTGGCGCTGTCCTGGCCCACCACATACTCATCAAGCTTTTTTTTGATCTCCTGGGGCTTGGGAAGCAGTATTCCAACTTCCTTTTCGTCGCTCCGCCCCTTTTTCAGCCGATCCTCATCCTGAATAATGGACATACAGAGCCTTACGCAGGCGTCGCAGATATAAACGCCGGACCCGGCAATCAACCGTTCGGCCATAGACTGAGGCTTGCCACAGAAGGAACAGCAGATTTCGTTGTCATTGTTTCCCGCCATCGGTCCACTTCCTCTCCGGTTATCTGTGTTCGATAACCTTATCGATCAGCCCATATTCAAGGGCCTGCTGAGCGGTCATAAAATTATCCCGCTCCGTGTCCTTTTCAACGACCTCTAAAGGCTGGCCGGTCCGCTGGGAAAGAATGGTATTCAGCTTCTTTTTTACATACAAAATATGGTTGGCGTGAATGCTGATATCGGTAGCCTGGCCCTGAGCGCCGCCCGAAGGCTGATGGATCATAATTTCAGCGTTTGGCAGAGCCATGCGTTTACCCTTAGTACCGGCCGCCAGCAGGAACGAACCCATGCTGGCAGCCATGCCGATACAGATAGTCTGAACGTCGCATTTGATGTACTGCATGGTGTCATAAATAGCCATTCCGTCGGTAATAACGCCGCCGGGGCTGTTGATGTACAGGGATATATCCTTTTCCGGGTCCTGACCCTCAAGATACAAAAGTTGGGCAACCACAACACCGGCAGAGGCAGAGTTTACCTCGTCGTTTAGAATAATTATCCTGTCGTTTAAAAGGCGGGAAAAAATATCGTAGGATCTTTCTCCCCGGTTGGTCTGTTCCACCACATAAGGAATAAGCGCCATAATGAATCTCCTCTCTTAAAACGATTTTAGTATGAAATCAAACAGAAAATTTTATTCGGTCCACAAAATTTTTAGCCCTCTGACTTCTCTTCGGCGGGAGTTTTCTCAGTCTTAGACCCTTCCGACTTTTTAGCGGTCTTTTTCGCAGGGGCCCTTTTCTTGACGGGTTTTTTCTCTTCCGTTTTCTCCTCTGCCTTCTCCTCATTCTTCCTGGCTTCAGTGATCCTGGCATTCTTCTTTAAGAATTCCATTGCCTTGCGGTTAGATATATCCAGGTTCAGGTCCTCGGCACGCACGACCCGCTTTACATCCTCCAACTTCATTCCATAGCTTTCAGCCAGCTTCCCGTATTCTTCCTCGGTCTCCTCCTCGGTGGGCTTGATCCCCTCGGCCAGAGCAATCTGTTCCAAGCCCAGACGCAGACGAACCTGACGCTCTGCGGACCCGTGATACTGTTCCCGCAGGTTATCGGTAGTCATACCGGTATATTTCAGATACGTCTCAAGTTTTAATCCCTGGGATTGGAGCCGATATGTGAAAGAATTAATCATCTCGTCAACTTCGTTCTCCACCATCTCAGTGGGGATCTCGGCTTCCGTCTTTTCAATAACAGCGTCTACCAACTGGTTTTCCACGTCAGCCTCGGCAGCCTGCTCCTTCCGTGAAAGCAGCGACTTTTCAATGTCCTTGCGATACTCATCCAATGTGTCAAACTCGCTGACATCTTTTACGAACTCTTCGTCCACCTCGGGCAGTTCTTTCTTCTTGATCTCGTGAAGTTTGATCTTGAACACAGCGTCCTTGCCCTTCAGTTCGTCTGCATGATAATCTTCGGGGAACTTCACATTTATGTCGAACTCCTTACCGGTGCTGTGTCCCGACACCTGGTCCTCAAAGCCGGGGATGAACTGGCCGGCGCCCAAAGTGAGTTCGTAATTTTCAGCCTTGCCGCCGTCGAACTGCTTTCCGTCTACATACCCGTCAAAGTCGATTACGGCGATATCACCGTTTTCGGCAGGTCTATCCTCCACGGTGACGATTCGGGAGTTGCGCTCACGCACATGCTCGATCTCGTGATCGATTTCGCTCTCAGTAACCGCCACAGGCTCTTTCGCCACTTCAATACCCTTATAACCCTCGATCCTGGCCTCAGGCCTGGTCACTACGGTAAGGGTTGCCTTTATACCGTTCTCCTTGCCAATCTCGTCAATTTTAAAATTACTGACAGCGATGACCTTCAACTCCGATTTTTCAATTCCTTCCATGACCATAGGCTGATACAGGTGGTCAACAGCTGCCTCAAAGAACACTTCCTCACCATAATACTTCTCGATAAACGCCCGGGGAGCATGTCCCTTTCGGAAACCGGGGATATTCATCTTTTTGCTCTCCCGCTTGAAGACAGCGTTGATGGCGTCATTCAGTTCCTGGGGACTTACTTCCAGTTCCAAATCGTATTTGTTGGTCTCCACATTTTTTGCAGATTTCAGATCCATTGTCTCTTTTCCTCTCAAAATAAACTTAAACAAAACCCGACGCGGCACAACGCTGGACTTGCCCGCCGCGCCGCCAACTCTGGCTATTATATCATAACGGCTGAAAAGAATCTATATTTTTTTTGCAAATAATTTAGGAAAATCGTGAATTTTCTTTCACACGTAACCGTTATGGGATGAGAACAGGGCAAAAATTCACAAAATCACAGGAAATCAGCCGCATCCGGACACCCCGGTATTCGCCTACCAAAGCTCTTTTTGCGGCATATTGGCCGTGAATGTGGCCGAAATAACACTCTTCTATTCCGTTTTCTACCAAGATATCCAGTAATTCCCGGCATTCCATATTGTCGTACACTGGTGGATAGTGGAGAAACGCGGTCAGCATACCGCCCAGATGTTTCGCTTCGGCAATAGACGCTAAAAGCCGACCGGCCTCGCGGTTTACGATTTTTTTATCCTCAGCGCTTTCGGAGTTATACAGCCAACCCCGGGTGCCGCAAATCGCCCTGTCCCCTATGCGGTAAGCGCAGTTGTGCAGGACATGGATATCTGAAAAGCCCTGCGCCGAAAAGAAACCGTCAATTTTGCTGCGGGTAGACCACCAATAATCGTGGTTGCCCTTTAGAATGATTTTTTCACCCGGCAGTCTGTGGAGAAAAGAAAAATCCTTCAGAGAATCCTCAAGCTTCATGGCCCAGGAAATATCTCCGGCAATCACCACAGTATCCTCCGGCTTTACAAGATTCAGCCAGTTTTTTTCCAGCCTGTCCACATAGTTCTCCCAGCCACGGAACACATCCATGTGTTTGTCGGCGCCTAAAGAAAGATGAAGATCCGCAATGACAAACAAAGACATATCAACGGCCACCTGTTCCCAGTGTACGCAGGACGTATGCTGATGCACCATCTTTCGAGATCGTGTCCGTAAAGCGCACCGGCTTGTCACGCAGAGAAAGAAGCTGCTCCGGCGCCCGAATGTGCGAGACACTCTCTAAAAGCTTGACGGCTTCAAACTCATCTTTGGGGGCTAGTATACCCAGCGCTGCCAGCACGCTGCCTGTGAATTTATAAGGACTGGCAGTAGAAGCTATCACCGTAGGAGTGGAAGAATCTCCGGTTTCTTTTACATACTGTCGGTATACATAAACTCCCACAGCAGTATGGGGGTCACAGAGGTACCCTTCGCGATTCCATGTATCCCGAATGGTTTGAGATGTATCGCTGTCCTGGCAGAAACCGCCGTAAAACAGGTTTTGAACCTTTTCACGCACTTTCCCGCCAACATCGTAAACGCCTACTTCAGCAAGTTCCTCCATCCAGCCGGAAAGCATGGAACTGTTCCCGCCAGACAGGGCGTAGAGCAGCCGTTCCAAATTGCTGGAAACCAAAATATCCATAGAAGGCGAGGATGTGGCATAGAACTCCCGCCGTCTGTCGTAAACACCGGTACTGATAAAATCCGTCAAGACCTTGTTGGCGTTGGAGGCGCAGATATATTTTTTCACGGGCAGACCCATGCAGCCGGCATAATAAGCGGCCAGAATATTTCCAAAATTTCCTGTGGGCACCGCCACATTTATCTCGTCCCCCGGCCTTACCGCACCTGTGCGGCAAAGTTCAAAATATGCCCAGAAATAGTAGACAATCTGGGGCAGGAGCCGCCCCCAATTGATGGAGTTGGCACTGGAAAAAATCATGTCCCGGTCTGTCAGAGCCTGCTTCATGGCGCTGTCTGTAATAATACTCTTTACGGCAGTTTGGGCATCGTCGAAATTTCCCTCAATTGCACAGACCGATACGTTCTCCCCCTCCTGGGTAACCATCTGCCGCTTCTGCATGGAGCTTACGCCGTGCTGCGGGTATAATACCATAATTTTAACGCCGGATATGTCTTTAAAACCCTCTAAAGCCGCCTTTCCCGTATCGCCGGAGGTAGCAGTGAGAATCACGGCGCTTTTTCCCGGGGCAGCCTTTTTCATTGCGGCCATTAAAAACCGGGGCAAAATCTGTAAGGCCATATCCTTAAAAGCACAGGTGGGACCATGCCAAAGTTCCAGCAAATACTTGTTTTCCCCATCACTGACTAGCGGGACCAGCCGGACGGGGCAACTGCCGCCGAACTTTCCTGGCGCATAGGCCGTCTCTGTACAGTTGGCAATCTCCTCTTCGGAAAAGTCGGTGAGGAAATAAGAAAAAATCTTTTTTGCCAGAGCCTGATAAGAAAGCCCTTTCATGGTGGAAAGTCCTTTCCGCAGGTCTGGCAGGCTTTCGGGTACGAAAAGGCCGCCCTCAGGCGAAATGCCCTGGGCTATAGCTTGAGAAGCATTCAAGCGTAAGGATGGATCTCTAGTGCTTTTATACTGCATGACCGTCACCTTGTTCCTGTTAAAAATGACAGCTTATACTATAACGCACTTTCCACGACCTGTCAAAGCAAATCGTTTTCGCTGAAAAACCTTGCGGCGTTGCCGTAAAAGATATTGTCTGTCAGTTCCCTGGGGTAATGGCGCAGGAAAAGTTCGTAAAGGGACGGGATGGCCCCCAGCCCGTCCCGCATGTCGGCGGGCAGCTCCGTACCGTCAAAGTCGCTGCCTATGGCCAGGGTGTTTTCCCCTCCCAAAGAGAGAAAATGCTCAGCGTGACGCAGAACGTCCTGCATGGATGCCTTGCCGCCTTCGTTGTTCAAAAAGTCAGGACAGAAGTTAAGTCCCACCAGGCCCCCGGAATCCCGGATCCTGGCAAATTGCTTGTCGGTCAGGTTGCGGGGGAAGGAGCAAACGCTTTTTGAGTTGGAATGAGAAGCAACAAGAGGCCTTTCGGCAATCTCCGCCACATCCCAAAACAACTCGGGGCTGGCATGGGAAATGTCTACGATGATTCCGGCATCCTCAAATTCTTTTACCGCCTGCCTGCCAAATTCTGTCAAACCGGTTTTTTCTTCAGCGAATAGCCCCTGGCCCAACTCGTTTGCCCCATTCCAAGTCAAGGTGCACATACGAACGCCCCTGCGCTTTAATTCCTGGATGTTCTCCAGCTTGCCGCCCAAAGCCGCGCCGCTCTCAATTGTGAGCACTGCCCCATGCTTTTTGCCGGCTTCAGCTTTGAGAAGGTCACCAGGCTCCCTGAGAACGGCCAGACAATCGGAGTTTCGCTGAATCTCCATATCAAGGCGGTCAGCGGCCCTTTGAAAGAAGCGGAAAGCTTCGTCCCCCCTGAACTTGTCTGGGATAAAAACTGCGTAGCATTGTACATAAGTCTCAATAGCCTCCGCCTTTTTCAGACTGACATGAAGACCATTTTCCTTCAAAGGCGTATCCTTGTAGAGACATAGCGTAATGGTGTCACAGTGAAGGTCAAAATACTTCATGTTATATCATCCTTTCGATAATATTACTGTCCGAAGGCATTTTCCAAATATGTTTCCCCCACGATCTTCCCATTTTCCGTGTACACAGCCACAGCATCGAAACGGGGCTGCAGGGAGGTTGGATGGGACATAAGGTATATCTGCGCGGTAAGGATCACCCTGTACTGCTTCGCCGGGGTAATAGATTCCAGAGGACTGGTAAGGCCTTTCCTCTTTCTTGTCTTCACCTCTACAAACATAAGATACTGTTGGTCCCGGGCAATAATGTCTATCTCCCCGAAACGGCAGTGAAAATTCTGTTCAACAATCTGGCAGCCACGCTGCCGGAGCATCTGGGCCACATGCTCTTCTCCCGCCCGGCCAGTGCCACGGTCCATAATGTTCCCTCATTTCTCGGAAAGGTTCTTTAAAAAACTCCTTCTGTGCTGGGGCAAAAGCCCGTATTGTTTGATGGCCTCATAATGTGCTTTGGTACCGTACCCTTTGTGCTTGGCAAAGCCATATTGAGGGTACTGCCGGTCCAATTCCCTTAATTCACGGTCACGGCTCACTTTGGCTAAAATGGAAGCGGCGGCAATACAGGCGCATTGACCATCCCCCCCTACCACAGTCTCCCCGGGAATGGGCAGAGGCGGCATACGATTGCCGTCAATCAGGGCCCAGTCCGCTGTCACGCCCATAGCCCTGTAAGCCCTTGTCATTGCCAGAAAGGTAGCCTGCAAAATATTCACTTTATCAATTTCCTGGGCTGTGGCGAACCCAATTCCATAAGCCGTAGCCTTTTCCAAAATCACGTCAAACACACGTTCCCGCTTTTTTTCAGTAAGCTTTTTCGAGTCATTTAAGTCCTCTATTACACAATCCAAAGGTAAGATCACCGCTGCGGCGTAAACCGGCCCGGCCAATGGGCCCCGTCCCGCTTCATCGATCCCGCAGACCAGGGTATGGCCGGCCGCAACGGCCTTTCGTTCATAGGAATACCAATCCATCGTGCCCTCCTTTAAGGCCGTTCCAGAGTGATCCGCCCCAACAATCCGCCCCGGTATTCGTCCAGCACCGCGCCGGCTGCCCGTTCCGTATCAATCTCTCCGCCGGAAACCAGCATTCCCCGCCTTCTGCCCACCTGTTCTAAAATTCGGTGGCCCGGCATTCCCGGCTGAACGTCCGTCTTATAGCGTGCGTTCACAGCGCCGGGATATAACTCCATCAGCAGTTCCAGCAAGCGCGCCGCCAAACCTTCCCTATCTAAAATCTCGTCTTTTACTGCCCCAGTAAAAGCCAGGTGTTCTCCTACTACGGGGTCCTCAAATTTTGGCCACAGCACGCCGGGGGTATCCAAAAGCTCAAACCCCTTCCCCACAGTGAACCACCTGTTCTGGCGGGTAACGCCGGGAATATCCCGTACCTCGGCTTTGCCGCCTGTTTTTACCAGGCGATTGATAAAGGAAGACTTCCCTACATTAGGTACACCCACCACCATGATGCGGATGGGCCGCCCCGTCATGCCCTTAGCCTCCCAGGCGGCTATCTTATCTCGCAGAACTTCACGCACAGCGCTGTAGAAAGCCGGGACACCCTTGCCTGTCTTGCATTCCAGCGTCACGGCCTTCAATCCCTCTGCGCTGTATCTGGCGATCCATTGAGAAGTAATGCAGGGATCAGCCATATCGCTTTTATTCAGCAGCGTTACCCGGGGCTTTGACTGTATAATGTCCCGCAGAACAGGATTGGAACTGCTCCGGGGAATTCTTGCGTCCAAAAGTTCCGCCACTACATCTGCCAGTTTCAAGTCCTCGGTGATTCGCCTGCGGGTTTTGGCCATATGGCCGGGAAACCACTGGACCGACTGTATCTCGCTCATGGGTTCCTCCTCATTTTATGGCTCCGGCTTTAGAGAAAGGATAAACATTAAAGACCACTTTGCCCAAAATGTTCCGGCGGTCAACCATACCCACCTCCACGTACCGGCTGTCTGTGGAGTTCGCCCGGTTATCCCCCAGGACAAACACGCAGTTCTCCGGCACAGTCTGAGGAAATTCCAGGACCTGACCGGGAATATTGGGAAGCGATGTGATGCCGTTTTCAATGCCGAAAGCTGAGCCAGGCAGCACTTGACCGTCCACCGTTACTTCCCCGGAATCGTCGAAGCCTACAGTCTGCCCCTCAGTTGCGATAACGCGTTTGATAATTGGTTCTTTAAGCGCGTTAATTATGATGACAATGTCACCCTGTTCCACTTTTGCGGTCATGCCGGAAACTAAAACGCGGTCCCCGTTGTAATAAGTAGGCTGCATAGAGCCGCCGTCTACGGTGATAATGCGCACGATAAAAGTAAATGCCACCGCCACCATCACAATTGCCATCACAATTGTTTCGGTCCACTCCAAAACGGAGCGCTTCATCCTCTCCCCTGCGGGCAATACCTCTTTTCCCTCTTCCTCCCGGGATCCCTCATCGGCGGAAAAGACTTCAGGCTTTTCCGATTGCCTCTCGTTTTCGTTCATATCTATTTCTCCTTCCGCCCGGCGCTACTTCGCGGGGCCTACCTTCTGCATGGGGAACAGATGAAAAATTGCCTTACCCAAAATGTTCCGCATATCTACCATTCCCACCACCTTGTAGCGGCTGTCTTCCGACACAGAGCGGTTATCGCCCAACACGAACACACAGCCGCGGGGCACAACCTGGGGAAACTCCAAAAGTTCAAAGGAAGTATAAGGTACTCCGGTAATTCCGTTCTGCAGGCCAAAGGCTGTTTCGTCCACAGGTTCCCCATCCACCAGAACAGTCCCCGCATCGTAATCAAAATCTACCAACTGGCCCTCAGTAGCAATGACCCGCTTGATAATGGGCTCGTCCAGCACATTGGTAATAACCACCACATCGCCCTGTTTGACTCCGAATACTCCGCCGGTAACCAGCACACGGTCCCCGTCGTCGTAATTTGGAGACATAGAAGTCCCAGTAACCGTAATGACCCGGAACAGAAAAGTAAATACCACCGCGATGAATACTACAGCGATCACCACTTCCTCCGTCCATTCCAGCACGGTCCTGCGGGGATTCCTTGTCTTTTTGTTGTCAGCGGCGGCAGTATCCATAGAAAAACTCCAAAACACAAAATGATAGCAAAAAAGGGACAGCTACTGTCCCTTTTAAAACCCCTGGTTATGCGCCTCTCACTTAAGCTGCTCTTTGACTTTGGCGGCTTTGCCCACACGGTCGCGCAGATAATAAAGCTTCGCCCTGCGGACACGGCCCTGACGCACTACCTTTACAGCCTTTACATTGGGAGAGTGGATGGGAAAAACTCTCTCAACACCTACACCATAGGAAACACGGCGGACGGTAAAGGTCTCGCTGACGCCGCTGCCCTTTTTGGCAATAACGGTACCTTCAAACTGCTGGATGCGCTCCCGCTCGCCTTCACGAATGTTTACGTCCACCCTTACGGTGTCGCCCACGGAAAACTGAGGAATCTCCGGCTTTAAAGAATCTTGAGAAATTGTTTTGATTGCGTCCATTTGAACTTCCTCCAAAATATAAATTTCAGACATTCATACCGATGTACGGCAGCGGACTGTCCGCTTCCTCGCGCGGAATACCCGCGCTTCGACCCCTACGGGCGAGCCTTTGAGGAAAACCCGCAGATTTCAAATGCTTAAATATTTTAGCACAAGGCAATTGAAAATGCAAGAATTTTTTATCTAATCTCCGTAAAATCTTCGATAAGAAGCCGCTTTCTGGTAATTTGAGCGTAAGGGGCCTCACCTAAAAAACGTGCCAGAGCGTCTAAAATCAACCCGGGATTGACGCTGCCGGAAACAGAACAGGGCAGACGCACGGACAAAATGAGATGAGAATCGTCCGGCCTCTGCGAGTCCATATCGCGAAAATATGGCTTGATATCCACTTCTCTGTCTCCCTTTTTGCTCTTTTTCGTCACCAAAATGTTTTCCTGGGAAAGAAGAGACTCCAAACTGCGGCCTAAAGCCGCGCTGTCTTCTGTCTCAAAACGGATCTCGTAGTCCGCGAAAGCAATCTCTTCCAGCTTCCGCACCGGTTCCGCTGCGCATAATACGCGCACGCCCTCGGGTAACCGGTCATTTAAAAGTCCGGGGATCATTTTTAGATCCGCATCTTCGGTTAGCCGGATGTCCATGCACTCCCGTTCACCCCGCACGCCCAGGGAAAGTGGCATGGCGTAGGTCATGTACACTCGGGGATTAAAGCCCTCCGTATACCATATAGGCAATCCGGAAAGCCGCAGCGCACGGCTCATGCACCTGGCCAGGTCCAAATGGGACACATACCGGGCGGGACCGGTCTTTTCAAACCAAACCCTCACGTTTTTCAACGCAGATCCCCCCTTTAAAGCATGACGCTCCGCAGCCTGAACACTTCTCCCGGCAGTTTGGCGTAGTCTGGGCCTGATAGGCCCGCCTGCATTCTTCTATCAAAAACTCTTTTCGGACCCCATAGTCCAGATGGTCCCAGGGGAACACCTCGTTGAAATCTCTCTGGCGGTTGGCGTAAAAGGCAGGGTCAAGGCCACAGGCTGAAAACGCCTCCATCCATCTGTCAAAGTCAAAGCATTCGTCCCAGCCATCAAAGTGGAAGTTCCATTCCGCTGCCTTTTCCAGAACGGCGCAAAGCCGCCGGTCCCCCCTGGCAAACACAGCCTCGAGAAAGCTGGTTTGGGCACCATGATAACTGACACTGATACGCCGGGACGGTATATTGGCCTTTAACTCCTTCTGCTTTTCGTGTAAAGTTTCCATAGTATCCTGTCCAAACCACTGGAAAGGAGTAAAGGGCTTTGGCACAAAAGCCGCCGCACTGAGAGAAACTTCTACAGCTTTGCCTTTTGGCTTGTCTTTATTCTGGTAAAAGGCGTCAACCACCTTTTGTCCCAGACCCAGAATGGCCAGCACGTCGTCCATAGTTTCAGTGGGCAGGCCGATCATAAAATAAAGCTTGATCCTGTTCCATCCCTCGGTAAAAGCAACATTTACCGTATGAAGCAGTTCTTCTTCCGTCACATTCTTATTGATAACGTCCCGCATCCGCTGGGAACCGGCTTCCGGGGCAAAGGTAAGACCGCTTTTCCGCACAGAGTTGATACGGGACATCAGTTCCGGGGAAAAGTTGTCCACGCGGAGAGAGGGCAATGACAGGTTCACCTTTCCCTCCTCGGTCCAGCGGTGAAGATAGTCAAGCAGTTCAATCAAATGGCTGTAATCGCTGGTGCTCAGGGATGACAGGGATATTTCGTCGTACCCGGTAGAAGCGCACAACGCGCGGCACTGGGCGTCTATTGCCCCGATGGATTTTTCCCGGAAGGGTCGGTAAAGAAACCCGGCCTGGCAGAACCGGCAGCCCCGGATACACCCGCGGAGCACTTCGACGGAAATACGGTCAAACACCACATCGATCATGGGCACAGGGAAAGAGTCGGGGTAATAGGTGTGGTCCAGATCCATCATGTTCCGCTTTTTGACCCTGGCTGGGACGCCGGTCTGGGGCGTATAGGCCTTTACTGTGCCGTCCAGGTTATAGGTTACATCGTATAGAGAGGGAACGTACACCCCCTCAATCTGAGCGGCCCGCTCCAGGAATTCTCTCTTTGATGTACCCTCCTTTTTGCACTGGCGGTAGAGTTCCATCACTTCCATGTCCACCTCTTCCCCATCTCCCAGGAAAAAGAGATCGAAGAAGTCTGAAAGGGGCTCGGGGTTGCAGGCACATGGTCCGCCCCCAACCACGATATTGAAAAGGTCGCGGCGGTCTTTGCTTCGCAGCGGGACGCCCGCCAGTTTGAGCATGTTCAGTATATTGGTATAACTCAATTCGTACTGCAGGGTAAAGCCGATAAAATCAAAGTTCTTCACCGGGTCGCCGCTTTCCAGGGCGTACAGGGGGATATGGTGTTCTTGCATGATTCTTTCCATATCGGTCCAGGGGGCAAAGACCCGCTCGCACCAAAAATAAGGCACCTGGTTCATAGCTCCGTATAAAATTTTGATGCCCAAATGTGACATACCGATCTCATAGGTGTCGGGAAAACAGAAGGCAAAGCGCACTTCCACGTCTTTCTTGTCCTTTACAGCAGAGTTCATCTCCCCGCCGACGTACCGGCCCGGCTTCTGTACCTTTAGCAAAAATTTTTCCACTTCTTTTGGATACATGGCGATTTTCCTTTACTTTTGACTTCCCTGGTATTATACCGTTTTTTCAGAAGATTTGCAATGTTCAATCACTGAGGAAGTCCCGCTGCAGTACAAGGTAGAGCATAAGGTACACGCTTAGCACCGGCAAAGAGAAATTATATCGGGTGCGCAGCAGCACCAGGAAGCCCAACACAGCCAGCGGCAACAGAAAGAGAAGAGACAGGCCGAATGATATCTTTCCCGCAGGCCCGGCATCCAAATGGCCGCTGAGAACAGCGTGAAGCGCCAGCCCACCGTCCAGCGGCTCAATCGGAAGGATGTGCAGCACCCCCAACCCCAGGCTGGCGGCGGCAAACGGGCCCTCTTTCCCGCCCAGCAGGCAGGCGGCGGAAAAGGAAAGCAGGTTTATTGCCGGACCTGCCAGAGATACGACAGCGTTTTGCCAATATGCAAGTCGTTTCCCGGAATCTAATACCATTCTGCACCCCAGAGCCGAAAACCGGACAGTTTTGGGCGGGGCACGGAAAAGGAACAGCGTTCCAAGATGGGCGGATTCATGGAGAGCCGCCGCAGACAGAAAAGACGCGCCGCCCGAAGGTCCCGCGAACAGGCAGCAGAACGCAAGCAGCGCGAAACAGGAAAAACCTACCTCCAACCGGCAGCCGCCCAGTGAGAAGGACAGCATCTAAACCTCCTGAAGAAGCCCAATAGTCCGGGAGTCTGTGGGCTGGGAAGATGGCGGCGGAGGAGAAGCTTCCCGTTCTTCAAAACGCGGAAGCTCAATCTGCCGTGCAGCCTCGTTCTGATACCACTCTACAACTCTGCCGTATACCTCCGGGCTGGAAAGCTTCAAGACCGCCAGCGCCAGGATAATCAGCACGCAAATCACGGCCTGGACGATAGGCAAAGAACCTCTTCGTTTGCCCCTTTCTCTTCTTTCTTCCTGTTCAAGTTCTTCCTCTTTCCAGTCTTCACCCAGATTTTCTATTTCCTGAAATTCGTTTTGATTCCTCATTACAGGATAATACACAGCAGACCGCTGCAGCCGTCATTGATAATGCGTTCAATGGTCTCCCGCACCTTTTCTCGGGCGTCAGCTGGCATGCGGTACAGCTTATTGTGCATACCCTCGTTTACCAGAGAATGGAGAGATTTCCCGAAAATATTGGATTCCCATATCTTTACAGGGTCCTCTTCAAATTCCTTCAGCAGGTACATCACCAGTTCTTCTGACTGCTGCTCCGAGCCCACGATAGGCGTGATCTCCGTGTTGATCTGGGTTCTCATCATATGGATGGACGGAGCGGTTGCCTTCAGGCGGATCCCGTACTTGCCATTCTGTTTTAAAATCTGTGGTTCCTCCAGCGTGAGTTCTTCCACATCTGGCATAACGATACCGTAACCGGTCTCCTGCACGTCGTCGTAAGCCTGCTGGAGCTTTTTGTATTTTTTCCGGATCGCGGTCATTTCGACCAATTGGGACATCAGTTCCGATTCGTCCTTGATGTCAAGTTCGGTTTTTTCGCTGAGAATGCGGTAAAATAATGACTGGTCGAACATCAATTCCGCTCTGCTTTTCCCGCTTCCCAAGTCAATGGAACGGACGTCTACCGACTTGACAAACTCGCAAGAGGTAATATCGTCCAGCATGGACCGCACCTGACACATCCTCTCGATCCCGCAGGAGGCACGCACAGAATCCAGCACGGAAGAAAACAGCCAGTGGTCCGCCTCCAGAGAGGTGATCCAACCCGGCAGGTCCAGTTCCACTTCACGCACCGGGAACTGGTACAGCAGACTGGCCATGATATCCCTGATGTCCTGTTCGGTAATGTCGACGCAGTTTACGGGCATTACCGGCACCCTATATTTTTGAGAAAGCCGCTCCGCTGTGGTCCGTGCCCCGGTCGTGCCCGGGTCCACACAGTTTAAAAGCACCACATAAGGGCGGCCGCATTGGTTCAACTCCTCAATTACCCGCTCTTCAGCTTCCTCGTACTCTTCCCGGGGAATGTCGCTGATGCTGCCGTCTGTGGTGATAACCAGTCCAATGGTAGAGTGCTCGGTGATGACTTTTTTGGTGCCGATCTCCGCTGCCATGTTAAAGGGGATGGGTTCCTCATACCAGGGGGTGCGTACCATTCTGGGCTGGCCCTCTTCTATGTAACCGATTGCGCTGGGCACGATATACCCCACGCAGTCGATCATTCTTACACTGAAGGATGCGCTTTCATCGATTTGTACGGACACGGCCTGTTCTGGAATAAACTTGGGTTCGGTGGTCATGATGGTGCGTCCGGCGGAAGATTGGGGAAGTTCGTCTACAGCCCGCTCCCTTTGCATGCCGTCCGTAATATTGGGGATAACCACAGTGTCCATAAACTTTTTGATAAATGTGGACTTTCCTGTCCTGACCGGTCCCACCACACCGACGTAGATTTCGCCGCCGGTTCTGTCCTGGATATCTTTATATACGTTGAATTCTTCCATGCTGCTACCTCTCTTTTCCTCTATCTGTTGCAGATGATGATGGGCCGGGCTTCCGGAACCGTTTCGTCATAAAGATCGTTCCGGATCCGGATATCGGATAACAGGGCCCGGTGATTTTTAGCGATATCCCACAGCCTTTCCCCGGCTGAGGCATAATACACCAGCAGCCGAGACCCCGATTCGAACGGCTTTGCATCATCGCCGGCGCCTGCCGAATTGAGAAACTTTACAGAGGTTTTGCTGTACAGGAAAGTGGTGACCGCCGTCTCCAGTGAAACCTCTACCGTATTTTTATCGGCGATACGGTACTCCCAGACCTCCGTCCGGGAGGAGGCGTCCGTCTTTTTGGCGGCACTGTCTTCCAAATCGGCAGAGCAGTTGTAGTCAAATGGCTTTTCCGTATACAAAATTCTTCCCTGCCCGCCCAAATAGAGCATGCACACTGTGCAGCGCACCCGGTAATTCAGCTTTTCCTTATCACACACAGACTGTACGCTGTCCTGCTCGCACCAAAGATCCAGAATCTTCTCTATCCCGTCTTCCTGCGCGGTGAGAGCGCATTTCTTTTTCAGCACCTCATCCCGGACTCCGCAGACCTGAGTAAATGCAGTCTGTGAATAGCGCAGGTCCAAAGGGACCCGTACCGAGTAAGCGTCATCAATGACCTCAACCTGGCACGGCTTGTAAAGAAAAGCCGTAAGGAACAGTTTCATTACCACGTTTACGGAAGTATATTCACCCATGTCGTCCTCTTTAGGCTGGATAGACGTCTCCCCAACCACAGCCTTTAGGTCGCACACGCAGTCTTCCTCCGCGCCAATGCAGTCGATGATCTGGCTGAAATCCAGAGAAGCTGTCATTTTTTCAACCGTTGTCCCATTTATGGCGGACAGGTACAGGAAAGAGACTTCCCCCGTGCCGTTTACGGTCATTTTGCCGCCGCCAAAGCGACAGTCGGTTACCCGGCAAGAGCAGCTTTTACGCAAAATGCTCTCAATGGGAGGCTTCCCGTTTTTCAGGGAAAGGGAGTCCTCGATGGTAAACTGGTGGCACAGGGCGTTTACAGCCTGCGAGACCTGATAGGAAGTGGACAGCTTCTGCACAGAGGCGTCCTCTATGCCGCAGGTAATCAGTTCCTGCTTCTGTACCACTGCAAGAGCCTTTAGGGACACAGAAGCATGCAGGTCGATTCTCCTGGCGCTGACGGCCCGGCAGGTGCTGTGTTCTACCGAAGCGCTCATCCATGCCACAGCCTTTTCCTCCGCGGCCCTTATCTTTGCCGAGACGGAAAAATCTTTGGTGAAGTCACAGCATCTTACGCAGTCGCCCTTCGAGTCGAGATACAGCACCCGTATATCGCAGACGCCGTCGCATGTCAGGGTATCCTCAGCGACCAGATAGGAGGATATCTCCGGCACAATCTGGCATTTCAACACCTTTTGGATGTCCGGGCAGTAATCGGGAAGGTTATATTCGGCGTCTATCGGCGCTTCAAGGGTGCCGTCAAATACGGGATCGAAGTATTCGTATGGCCGGGTCTTGCTCTTTGCCTGCATACAGTATCCTCTCCTTTTCTGTTCTACCCAATGTGTATGCAGGGACAAAGATTTTATGCGAAAAGCGTTCATTTGAAAAAGAGATTGCATATTTCAACACTCTAGGCTAGGACTCCCTTTCCAGATATAAAAAAAACTGTCTCCGCTGATAAAATCTCAGCAGAGACGGTTTTTAAGTACGTTTGAGGCGTTACTCCGCCGCTTTCTTGATCCCGTACAGCTTTCGCAGGAAAAACCCCCAAAAGCCCTTGCGCTTCTCCATTACGACTACCTTCATGCCATTACCTCCGATTCAGTGCCGCAGCAGCGAGATCCCCAGGGCCACCATAATCACCGCGCAGAGAAACAGGGTGAAACCCATAGGGCAAAAGCAGGAGAGGGACATGCCAAGACCAAAGCAGACAGCGCACACACATCTGCTCTGCCGATCTTTAAAACAGGTAAAACCCCGTTTTGGTCCACAACCGCATTTTCCCATATCGGCACCTCCGCCTCTCCGTGACCTTCCGTTCACTATCAGTATATCCCGAAACGGAAAAAGTGTTCCTTATAAAGGCTGGTATACCACAGCCACTGCCGTACCCGTATGGACCCGTATCTCCGCTGGGTCCCCGGAAACGCTGTTGCTTACACCCATAAGGGTGCCGCCGCAGGTAAGGGTGTCATGGTTCAACGGGTATTTTAAGCCGGTATAACTCACATTACAGGAACTGCCGCAGTAGGGAAACACGGAAACTGTGGCGCCCTTCATGCCGGTAAGGCGCAGCCGCCTATTGTGGAGCAGAAAAACCTTAGTAGTTTCATCGGCCAAAACACCGTTCCCACCGTGCTCCCGCAGGTATTCCAGCACTTCAAGATTTGCCAGAGTATGGTCAAGTCTGGGGCCTCCCAAGCAGCCGATGAACACAAAACTGCGAAATCCCCTCGCCAGTCCTTTCATCACCGCGTACATAGTGTCGGTCACATCCTTTTCCACAGGAAGGGACAGCACTTTTATGCCCTCAGGGGGCTTTTGCGTGGCAGAATCGAAATCTCCCACCACCAGGTCAGGGGTAATGTGGTATTTCCGTGCCGTTTCAAACCCGGCATCGGCACAGATGACGAAGTACTTTTTGGGATCGAACTCTTTGAAGACGCGGCCGCCGCCAAGAGGCGAGGCGCCAATAATCATACATTCCTGTTTTTCTGCTGCCATTGCTTCAGATCCTTTATTTCTTGATACATTGCCACATAGCTTTCATGACGGGACCGGGCGATCTTGCCTTCCTCCAGCGCCCGCAGTACGGCGCAGCCCTTTTCAGAGGTGTGGGAGCATGAAGTAAATTGGCATTCTCCCAAATAGGGCACAAACTCCCGGAACCCATAGGCCAGGTTTTCTTTATCGGTAAGCTGATAGCGTTCGATATCAAAGGTGGAAAAGCCCGGTGTGTCGGCCACATAACTGTTTTCATCAATCTTATACAGTTCCACTTCTCGAGTGGTATGTCTTCCCCGGCCCAGCTTCTGGCTGATTTCCCCAGTCTTCAGGGCAAATTCCGGAAACAGGGCATTCAAAAGGCTGGATTTCCCCACACCTGAGTTGCCCGTGAAGGCCGAGACCCTGCCTTTCAACAAAACACGTACCTCCTCTACCCCATCACCGGTGGCGGAAGAAACAAAACAACAGGGAATGCCGGCCAGGTCATATACGGATTTCAAATCTTCACCGTCCTGCAAATCGGTCTTTGTCAGAACCAGCACCGGGTCTATATTATGAAGTTCAGCGGCTGCGATAGTCTTGTCAATCACCGTGGTGTCGGGGAACGGCTCCCGCATGGAGGATACCACGAACAGGCGGTCAAGGTTTGCAAGAGGAGGGCGCACCAGAAAATTCTTTCTTGGGAGAATCTCTTCAATAGCTCCGTCGACATCCGTTGACTTTCTTCCCGCTCCTTCCCCTTCTTCATCAATTTCCACACGCACACGGTCCCCCGCGCAGGGAGAAATGTGTTCCCGGCGGAACTTTCCCCTGGCCGTACAGGTATACAGGCCGTTCTCTGTCTCTATGGTATAAAAGCCGCCAATGCCTTTACGGACAAGTCCTAATGCTTCCATTACCCACCGTCCGTTATTCTGTGCCGTCTTCAGGATAGACCTGCCCCTCCGGCAGGTTGTCCCCGCTTTCAGATTCCAAAGAGGTCCCGTCACCGCCGGACTCGCTGGGGGCCACATAAGGTGTGATCTCTCCCGGGATCACGTTCTGCGCATCGAAATCAAGCGTGATCTGGATATATTTCTGGCCATCCAGTTCTACCACCACAGTCTCAGTGCCTGAAGTGCCGGTAAAGGACAGGGGATAAGAACCGCTGTAAGCGGGGTTTATTGTATTGGTCTCTGTCTGGGTGCCGTTGCGGTAAACCCGGATCGTAATATCCCGGTCAATGCCGCTGGGCAGGGGCAGAGAATAGCTTAAAGTCTTCGAAGCGCCCTTACCGGAACTGATCACGATATCCACGGTTGCTCCTTCGGAAACCTGAGAGCCGGAACTTGGATTTGTAGAAATCACAGTATCTTTTGGGAGTTCGCTGTTGTCATCATAGGTCTTGCTGCCCACCTTCAGGCCGCTGTCCTCCAGTTTGGCGGTGACGTTGTAGATCAGGTCCCCCACCAGGCCGTCGGGCACCTCTACCTTCTTTTTCTCCGGGCCCTTGCTCACCTTTAAGGTGACCACAGTACCCTCGTCCACAGTAGTTCCGGGGGCTGGGTCGGTGACGACCACCTTGCCCACCTCGATCTCATCATCTGCCACAGTTTCAGATTTATAACCCAGGTTGTATTCCTTCAAGGTCGCGATAGCATCGGCCTGGGAGAAATTGGTCACATCAGGAATCTCTACCTGTTTGATCTCGCCGTTGACGGTCAATTCCACCTCGCGGCCCTTCTTCACCATAATGCCCGCCTCTGGGGATTGCTTTAAGATTTCCCCGGACTGTTTGTCGGGGGAATTGCCTTCTATGACTTTAAAGGTAAAGTTCTGGCTGTATTCTTCGTTGGAGATCACGTCCTGATAGAGCATGCCCTCAAACTGGGGCAGTTCAATCTCTTCCTCCACCTGACCGGCCATCAGCTGGTCCCAGTTGTTCAAAAGCCAAATAGCGCCCACGGCGATACCTACAATGATAATGGCCGCAACAATACCTTTTATCACCATAGCGCCCTTAGCGCTCTTCCGTGAACGGACAAGTTCTTCCTCATATTCGTAGTTGTCATTGTAATCAGGGGTAAAACGTGAGCGGTCCCGGTCGTATGAATCCACGTTTCCGGAGGACTGGTAAGACATGGGAGAGGACTGAAAATCATAACGGAACACCATATTGGGGTCCCGGCGGAAGCGTTCCAGATCGTCCAGCATTTCCCCGGCGGACTGGAACCGGTCTACAGGGTTTTTCTCCATAGCCTTCATTGTAATCTGCTCCAGGCCCCTGGGAATGGCGGGGTTCAGTTCCCGGGGCATAACGGGCTTAGCCTGAAGCTGCATGAGCGCCACAGACACTGCGTTATCCGCCTCGAATGGCAGCCTGCCGGTGATCATTTCATACAGCATAACGCCCACCGAGTAGATGTCGGCCTTGTCTGTGATGTAGTCGCCTCTGGCCTGTTCCGGCGCGATGTAGTGGACAGAACCAATGGCCTTGTCTGTCATGGTGGTGGTCTCGCTCTGAAGGAACCTGGCAATACCGAAGTCAGCTACCTTAATGGTACCATTTTGCAGCAGCATAATGTTCTGCGGCTTTATGTCCCGGTGAATGATGCCTTTGGAGTGGGCGTGCTCCAAAGCCATCAAAATCTGAATGGTGAAGTGTACCGCCTCATTCCAGCGAATGACACCTTCCTGCTCAATGTACTGCTTGAGGGTGATGCCGTCGATATACTCCATGACGATGTACTGGATCTGATCGCCGAAGCTCACATCGTAAACTTTTACGATGTTGGGATGGGACAGCATGGCGATTGCTTTCGACTCGTTGCGGAACCTGCGGAGAAAATCACTGTTGTTGGAAAACTCCTCTTTTAGAATCTTAATAGCTACCCAGCGGTCCTCCACCCTGTCGTAAGCGCGATATACACAGGCCATGCCCCCCACGCCGATCAGATCGTAAATCTCATATTTGCCGTCCAGCCTTTTCCCGATAAATTTATCTTCCATAACAGTTTACCCAACCTTTCTGTAATTCTTGTGGTCAGCGTTCCTTAATAACGGCCACTGTGATGTTGTCAGAGCCGCCGCTGTCCAGAGCATATTGGATCAGCCGGTTTGTCAATTTCTCGCCGTCTTTTCCGTACTGTTCCATATATTTTAACAGCAGGTCTTCGTCAGCATAACCGGTCAGGCCATCAGAGCATGCCATTGCGATGCTGCCGGGAGCGAAATCAAGGCAGGAATAATCGCACCGGACCTCCGCGTAAACGCCCAAAGCCCTGGTGATAATATTCCGCTGGGGGTGTATCCTTGCCTCTTCCGGCGTGATTTGCCCTATATTGACCAGATCCTGGACATAAGAGTGATCCATAGTGATCTGAGAAAGGCCTTCCCCGTTTTTCAGATAAGCGCGGCTGTCGCCCACATGAACCACATGGAGCGTATTTCTAGTGACAAAAAGCAGGACCGCAGTGGTGCCCATACCCCGCAGTTCCGCCTGCCGCACGGAAAGATCGTACACAGCGGAATTGGCCCGGCTGACCGCGTTGAGCATGAGGTTTTTCAGGTCTTTTTTGCTCATACCCTCACGGTAACCTGCCAGAATAAATTCCCGTATGCTTTGGGCGGCCACAGAACTTGCCACACTGCCCCCGTTGACTCCACCCATACCGTCGCACACCACAGCCCAGGCACTGTCTTTTGAGAAAACGCCGCATTCGCAGGCGTCCTGGTTGGATGACCGCACCGCGCCGATATCTGTGCCGCAATCAACTCTCATGTTGGTTGCCTCCTTCATGTTGCCGTTTTAGCTGCCCGCAGGAAGCCTCTATGTCCGAGCCCAAAGTACGCCGCACTGTGACAGCAACGCCCCGGGACTCTAAAATATTGATAAACCGCTTTTGGCGGTCAATCCCGCTTTTTTTATAGCCTGTCCCGGTCACGTCGTTGACAGGAATCAGGTTCACATGGGCCAGTATACCTTTCAGTCTTGCACCCAACTCGTTGGCACACCAGTCCATGTCGTTCACATTTTTAATCATGGCATATTCAAAAGAAATCCTTTTGTTGGTTTTATCACTGTAATACCTGCACGCCTTTAAAAGTTCCTCTACGTTCCACCGCCTGTTTATTGGCATGGTGCGGTTCCGTATCCCGTCGTCGGGAGCGTGAAGGGACACCGACAGGGTAAGCTGTAGCTTCCGGTCCGCCAAGTCGTAGATCTTATCAACGACGCCGCAGGTGGAAAGGGAAATATGCCGCATACCGATGTTCATCCCTTTGGGAGATGTGACCAGTTCTAAAAAGCGCAGGACGTTTTCATAATTGTCCAGAGGCTCTCCCATACCCATTAAAACGATGTTAGAGATACGCTTTCCCGCGTCCATTTGGGCCGCCTGGACCTGAGACAGGATCTCCGACGCGGTAAGGTCCCGGGAGTATCCGCTTTTTCCTGTGGCGCAAAAGCTGCAATTCATTTTACACCCAACCTGGGTAGAAATGCAAATAGAAGTTCCATGACGGTACTCCATAAGCACCGATTCCACATACTCGCCGTCGTTCAGGCGAAAGAGATATTTGACCGTACCATCCTTCGAGACCCGTTTCAGTTCGATTTCCGCCCACTTGATCTCGCATCGTTCCCCAAGACTTTCACGCAGGCTTTCCGGCAAGTCTGTCATCTGCGAAAAAGAAGAAACGCCCTGATGGAGCCAACGGTAGGTCTGCTCCGCCCGGTATTTTGGAAGTCCGGCGGCCTGGAATGCCGCCGTAAGTTCCGATAATGTCATGGATTTGATATCGATTTTTCCCAAAAGCCAGTCTCCCCAAGTCATGTCTTTTTTCGAAATGCCGCCGCAAAAAAACCATCGGAGGCCCCGGCGAATGGCATCATGGTGAGATGGTGGGAGGGTTCGTCAATACAGCGGGAAAGCCTTGTGCCGCCGCTTCCTTCATCTCCGCCCCGTCGTACCGCCGGAAGTTCTATTTTCATCGGTATAAAGTCATTGTTTTCCTGTAAAAAGCGCTCCGCCACCTCACCGTTTTCCCTGGGGTCCAGGGTGCATGTGGAATACACCAGTGTACCGCCGGGTCTTACCAGGCGGGCGGCGTTCTTCAATATGGCCGTTTGAAGCTTCGGCAGTTCATCCAGACAGGAAAGGTCCTTGTACCGGATTTCCGGCTTCCTGCGGATCACACCAAATCCGGAACAGGGCACGTCGCAGAGGACACGATCCATCGGGGGAAGATTCTCCACAGGCTTCGTCAGGTCAGCGGTTCTAGCCGTGACGTTGACAAGCCCCAGCCGCCGTGCCCCGTATTCAATCAACCGGGTCCGGCCTTTATATAAATCTAAAGCGGTAACGGACCCTTTTCCCTCCATCTTCTCAGCAACGGTAAAGGTCTTGCCCCCGGGAGCAGCGCAGCAGTCGCAAACATTCTCACCCGGCCGGGGGTCCAATATCTCGCACACAAGCTGAGCGGAGAGGTCCTGGACATGGAACAGTCCCTCCTCAAACTCCGGCAGACCTGCCGGCGATGCTCCCCGCAAAATTCCAGTTACCGGGGGAGTTTGATATCTCTCAAAGAGAACGCCGCGTTCCGCAAGGGAACCGGCCAGGGCGTCGGATGTGGTTTTTTGGGAGTTGACACGAAGATATATCGGCGCTTGTTCCGTCAAGGAGCCAAGCAGACGGCGGGTAATGTCCCTGCCGTATGCTTTTATCCACAGGGACACCAGCCCTTGCGGAACGGAATACCGGAGACTGAGCGCCCGCAAGCTGTCTCCCTCCGGGAGCGAAAACTCCCCCTTCCTACGGATCATGCTCCTGAGAACGCCGTTGACAAATCCGCTGTAGGCGGCCCTGCCCCGGCCTTTTATTCCGTTTACCGCCTCATTAACGGCGGCGGAATCCGGCACCCTGTCCAGGTATAAAATCTGATACGCTCCGCAGCGCAAAGCCATGTTTACAGTCTTATCAAGCTTTTTAGAAGGAGTTTGAAGGCATTGGGAAATAAAATAGTCCAGGGTCAGCTTCTTTTCCAGCACACCGTAAAAAATGGTGGAAGCCAGGGCCCCGTCCCGACGGTCCAAGCCGGCGGCTTTCAGAGCCTTGTCAATTACCAGATTCGAGTATCCCTCGTTCTTTTCCATTTGCAGCAAAGCATCCAGGGCCACATCCCTGGCGGTAAGACTTTTACTCAAAGCGCGCGCCCTCCCTGAGAGGATGTCCCAGCAGGTAATCCTTCCCGCTCATGCGTTTGCCGTTTTCGGTTTGCACCTCTGTCAAAAGCAATGCGTCTTGCCCGCAGGAAACAGCTAAGCCCTCCGGACGGACTTTCAAAGCGCCGGGAACCCCCTCCCCTTCTGTCACCCGGGACGCCAGCAGCTTCAACCTTTTCCCGTCCAGTTGGGCTGCGGCGCAGGGCCAGGGATTCAATCCCCGGATCAGGTCGTGCAGTTTCCGGGCCGGGCAGTTCCAGTCCAGACGCGACATCTCTTTTGAAAGCATGGGGGCATGGGTGGCCTTGCTCCCGTCCTGTGGGACGCGCTTTAAATTTCCCTGCTCCAGCCTGTCGAGAGTTTCGTCCAACAACTGTGCCCCCAGGTCTTTCAGCCGATCGAATAACTCTCCCGCAGTTTCCTCGGGGTCCACAGGCGTTTCAGCCTTTAAAAGCATATCGCCGGTATCCATGCCCTCAGCCATATACATGGTGGTGACCCCGGTTACGCTGTCGCCGTTTATTATTGCCCACTGGATGGGCGCGGCCCCCCGGTACTTCGGCAGGAGGGAGCCGTGAACGTTAATACAGCCCAACTTGGGTGCGTCCAGCACAACTCTGGGCAAAAGCTTGCCATAAGCAGCCACGATGATGACGTCGGGAGCCATGCCCATAATCCGCTCCTGGATCTGCGGGTCCTTTAATGTGTCGGGCTGGTACACAGGAATATTGCGGAGTAGAGCCAACTCCTTTACAGGCGGGGCCTGCAACTTATGGCCCCGTCCCTTTGGCTTATCCGGCTGGGTGAACACGGCGCAGACATCATCCCCACGGTCCAGCATCTTTTGTAATGACGGAACGGCAAAATCCGGCGTTCCCATAAAGATCACACGCATGTCCGCGCCCCTTTCTCTCACCTTTTCTTGTGCTTTCTGGCCGTCTTTTCCGGGGGAGTCCCTGCCTCTTCCTGCTGACGCTTTGCATTTTCTGCTTCAAGTTCTTCGGTTGTCATCATCCTGGTGGCGTGAGAGATGAACAGCACGCCGTGAAGATGGTCGATTTCATGGCACAGGGCCCTTGCGCACAGTTCCTCTCCCGTCACCCTGAACCACTTTCCGTCCCTGTCCTGAGCTTTTACAGTCACCTTCATGGGCCGGGTGACAACGCCCCAGCGGTCGGGATAAGATAAGCACCCCTCCGTGCCGGTTTGCTCTCCCTCCGTTTTCACGATCTCAGGGTTTACCAGTTCAATGGGGCCCTGTCCCACGTCAACCACGCACACCTGCCGCAAAACTCCCACCTGGGGAGCCGCCAGTCCGGCGCCGTTGGCGTCGGCCAAGGTTTCTTTCATATCGTCCAGCAGCTGATGGAGCCGTCCGTCAAAGTTTTCTACCTTCCGGCACTCCTTGTTCAGCACTTCATCACCAAATCTCACAATGTTGCGAATGGCCATATTTTACCACTTTCCTTTCTCTCACAGCACAAACTTTCTTATCCCTTCTCCTACAGGATATGGTAGGGGTTGGGATCAGCATACGCCGTGACCTGCCGGAATTCCCGCAGCCCCGCGAAAGACTCCAGGAGCCTGGCCGCCATTTCCCGAAAACGGGCGGTATTGCGGCATTTTATGATAAGCTTGTACCGATATTTCCCGCCAACCCTGGGTACCCCCGCCGGAGAGGGCCGTAGAACGCGCAAGGGAAGATCCGGGTACTCGCTGCCGGCAAGGGCAGTGAGCATATGCAAAAAGGCATCTGCCGCCCCCTTCACCAAAGCTTCCTCAACTCCCACAAACCCAACCACCAGCAGATCCACAAAGGGCGGGTACAAAAGTGCCTGCCGGTAGGCTGTCTCCTGCTCGTAAAAGCCGAAATAGTCCTGATCCGCCGCAAAGCGCAGAACGGGATTCTCCGGCGACCATGTCTGCACAAGGGCCACGCCCGGGTACTTTCCCCTTCCGGCTCTGCCCACCACCTGTGTAAGCAGATCGAATGTCCGCTCGTTGCTGCGAAAATCGTCGCTGTAGAGAGTTTGGTCGGCGGAGAGCACCCCAACCAGAGTAACATTCTCAAAGTCAAGGCCTTTAGCCACCATCTGCGTACCAACCATCACGTCGTATTCCCCTCTGGAAAACTCATCCAGCTTCTTCTCCAGAGAAAACCTGGCGGCCACTGAATCCGTATCCACCCGGAGGATCCGGGCGTCCGGCAAAAGATCCTGAAGCTGTTCCTCTGCCTTTTGGGTCCCCAGGCCCCGGAACACAATCGAATCGCTGCCACAGGAGGGACATTTGACGGAATATGGAACGGAATAGCCGCAGTAATGGCACATCAGCCGGTGGTTCGCGCTGTGGTAGGTAAGAGAAATACTACAGTTTGGGCAGCTTACAACCTCATGACAGGAAGAACAACTGGCAAAGGTGTGATATCCCCTGCGGTTCAATAAAACGATGGACTGTCTGCCCTGCCGGTAGTTTTCAGTAAGGGCCCGGGCCAGAGTGCCGCCTATTGCCCTGTTGTCACCGGGAGCACCGTCCAGGTTCATGTCGACCAACTCCACACGGGGTATTTGCGCGGGGCCGAACCTGTTCTCCAATTTATAAAAACCGTATTTCCCCTCCTTCGCCAGCCGGCAGGACTCTACCGACGGCGTAGCCGAGGAAAGCAGACAAAACGCGTGATTTTTCCAGCACCGGAACCGGGCCGTTTCCCTTGCATCGTACCGCGGACTGGATTCTGACTTATAGGTATGCTCCTGTTCTTCATCGACCACGATCAGGCCCAGATCCTGCACAGGGGCAAATACAGCGGAGCGTGTGCCTACCACGATTTTTGCCTCTCCACGCTTTACACGCTTCCACTCGTCCATCCGCTCACCCAAAGAAAGGCCGCTGTGGAACACGGCAATACCATCCCCAAATGCCCTGTGGAACTTCTGGATAGCCTGTCCGGTCAGGGAAATCTCCGGAACCATGACGATGACGGACTTCCCTTCCTTCCATACGGCTTCTATCAGCTTGAGGAACACAGAAGTCTTCCCGCTGCCGGTAACCCCGTAAAGCAGAGCGCAGCGGGGCCTTGCAGGGTCCTTCCAATCGGCCAGAAGGCCATCATAAACGGCTTTCTGCGAGGGAGAAAGTTCGATCTCCCGCGGCGCGGGCTCCTCGCCGTCAAAAAATTCGGGTCTGCGGTACACCTCATACTCGAACACCTCGACCGCGCCCTTTTGGGCCAGAGCCTTCACCACAGATTGTGAAGCCCCGGTAAAGTAACAGAGTTCTTTTTCCGAAGCCTCCCCCACGTCCAGCAATGTCTGGTATACATCTCTCTGGCGGGGCGTAAGCTTGCCCGTAAAATCCTGCACAGGCCGAACCATTTTCGACACAGCGTCTTTCATACGGCTCGCGGCGGTGTTCACCCTGCAGACCACCCCGCGTTCCGTCAAAGCACGGAAATCAGATGACTCCCCGGTAATTCCCAGTTCTTTGGAGAGCGTCTCCATAGGTACGGACCTGCCGGCCTTTTGCAGCAGCAGGATCACCTGCCACTGAACGCCGGAATATTCCTCCCTGTCAAAATTCTTAAAGCCGGGGCTTAAAACGTAGCTGTCCCTCAACCGGAAATGGAGCCCCGCGGGAATCATCAGTTTCACTGCTTCGAACAGCGTGCAATAATACCGTTCCTGCATCCACAGGGCCAAATCAAGCATTTCGGCGGACAACACGGGCTTTTCATCCAACACCCCGCACAGATCTTTCACACCGTCCGGCGACTGGTGGGCAAGAGAAAAAACCATGCCTACCCGTTTCCGGTTGCCTGATCCAAAAGGAACAATTACTCGGGCCCCCGGAACCGCCCGTTCACGAAGAGGGTCCGGCACACGGTAGGTAAAAAGCTTATCAAAATAGTATACTGTATTCTCCACCGCTATCCGGGCGAACAGGGGTTCACTCATGTTCCTCTGAGGAATTGGGCTCTATGATCTTGTACTTGTTGTGGACAAAATCCTGGACGGCCATGTCCACAGGCTTATCGGTAAGGATCTCCCCTTCCTCCTCGGCCTCCTCGGCAATCTGGCGGGCCCGTTTTGCAACGGCAATCACCAGGGAGTAGACGCTCCCGTGGGGAGTGCGGATCTTGTTTTCAGACGGCTTCAGCATTGTGCAACACCCTTTCAATAAAATCTGTATTTCTGCTGTACTTGCACTTTTCCGCCCGGATAATTGCCTGAATATCCTCTACGGCATCCTCCAGACGGTCGTTATATACCACATAATCATAATCTCTGGCGCAGGGGATCTCCCCTCTGGCTTTTTCCAGACGTTTCCGCACGGTGGGTTCCTCTTCAGTCCCACGGCCCCGCAGGCGCTCCGCAAGCACCTCCATAGAGGGAGGCAAAATGAAGATGGAGACGCATTCCGGCATCAGCTTCCTCACCTGCGCCCCGCCCTGTACCTCGATCTCCAGCACCACGTCACGGCCGGCCCTGGTCCACTCCTCCACAGGCTCTTTCGGAGTGCCGTAATAATTGCCCACATACTCGGCGTGTTCCAGCATTTTTCCCTGGTCGATCATCTCCTGGAACTCTTCCCGGCTGATGAAGTAATACTGTTTTCCGTTTTCCTCTCCTGGACGCGGTTCCCGGGTCGTAGCGGAAACAGAAAGCACCAGATTGCCATTCCGGGCGAACAGTTCTTTCAAAATTGTCCCCTTACCGCCGCCGGACGGGGCGGTAATGACCAAAAGAAGGCCTTTATTCATTGGCGTTTCCCTCTTCCTTTTCGTTAAAGCGGCTTGCCACCGTTTCCGGCAGAAGAGCCGACAACACCACATTCCCGCAGTCCATGATGATTACCGCCTTAGTCCTGCGGCCAAATGTTGCGTCAATCAATACGCCGCTCTCCCTGGCCTCCTGCACCATCCGCTTGACCGGGGCGGAATCGGGGCTGACCACAGCCACTACCTTTTCGGCGGAAACCATGTTCCCAAAGCCGATATTGATAAGCTTCATATGTTCACGGTCCTTTCCCTGTCTACTCGATGTTTTGCACCTGTTCCCGGATCTTTTCAATCTCAGACTTCATATCCACCACGAGGTAGGCTATTTTGGAGTTCTGTGATTTTGAACCGATGGTGTTGGCTTCCCTGTTCATTTCCTGTACCAGAAAATCCATTTTTCTTCCCACAGGCTCGCCGACTTCCACAAGCTGCCGGAACTGGCGCAGATGGCTTTTCAGCCGGACCGTCTCTTCGTCTACCGCCACCTTGTCGGCAAAAAGGGCAACTTCTGTCAAAAGTCTTTGCTCGTCTATCTGCT
Source organism: uncultured Acutalibacter sp. (assembly GCA_964525985.1). Taxonomy (GTDB): domain Bacteria; phylum Bacillota; class Clostridia; order Oscillospirales; family Acutalibacteraceae; genus Acutalibacter. The sequence continues at coordinate 36,501 of CAZGLW010000006.1, forward strand.
TATCGCCTAAAAGTTCTTCGATCTTTTGGCGCAGGCGCTGCTGGTACTCACGCACCGTCTCAGGAGTGCTTTTCTCTACCTCTTCCACCATAACCTCGATCCTTGCCGCCTTTTCCAGTACGTCGTCCATCAGGCGCTGCCCCTCAGCCTCCCTCATGGATAAAAACGAAGCGAGGGCGGGTTCGATGGCCCGCTTTACAGCTTCCCACACTGCATCCTCGTCCTCTGGGGCCTTGTGGACGGAAAAAATATCGGGATACCGGGACAGGATAGAAAGGGTGACCCCATCCGGTAAGCAATAGCGGTCTTTCAATTCCTCAAAAGCCTCTACATAAGCGGACGCAAGGGAATGATTTACCAGAACACCCACATTGGACTCTTCCAGGTTCTCGATCTGCAGGAACACGTCCACCTTGCCCCTTGACACCCTGCTATGCGTATAAGCCTTCAGTTTGTCCTCCAGGAACTGATAACCTCTGGGCAGCCTAGAACTGAACTCAAAAAACTTATGGTTCACCGATCTGATCTCAAACACAATATGACGACCGCCGGCGATCTCTTCGCTCCGGCCATATCCAGTCATGCTTCTAAGCATGTTTCGCCATCACATCCTAAACGCTGGAATGTAAGGGGCGGCCCGGTCCGAAAAACCAAACGCCCCTAAGATAAAGATTTTACCATTTTCCGGCGTTTAATGCAACTGATTTTCCCGCGATTTTATAGAATATTAAGAAAAAACGCGGCAAAAAAACTGCCGCGAAAAGGTATTTGGGACTTTAAATTTATTTTTTTCCACTCTTTACTTCCGCCAAAAGGCCCCGCAATTCTTCTTTTGTCAATTCCCTATATTTACCCTGTGGCAGCATGCCCAGCTTGACCGGGCCCACAGCCACACGCTTCAGTCTGGCCACCTCCAGGCCTAAGGCGTCGCATATTTTCCGGATTTCCCTGTTTCTGCCCTCATACAGAACGATCTCAAGCACCACCCGGCCAGCCTGCTGCTGCAGTACCTTCACCCTGGCCGGGGCGGTAACCCTGCCGTCAATCTCTATCCCGACGGCTATTTGGGTCAGCTGATCTTCAGTAATGCCCGGCCGCACTGTGACACGGTAAGTTTTTGCCACATGCTGTTTTGGATGGGACACCAGATTTGCAAATTCACCGTCGTTGGTCATAAGCAGCAGCCCTTCAGAGTCCTTGTCCAGCCTGCCCACTGGATAGACCCTTTCTCCCAGGTCCTCCACCAGTTGGGCAACGCACCTGCGGCCCCGCTCGTCTCTCATGGTTGTGACGAACCCCCGGGGCTTGTGAAGGGCTAAATAAATCTTTTTGCCGGGAGCGGACAGTCGCTCTCCGTCCAGGCAGATCACGTCCTTTCCGGGCAAGGCTCTGTCTCCCAGGCCGGCCGACTTTCCGTTCACCGTCACACGCCCCGCTCGAATGATCTCTTCCGACTTCCTGCGGGAGGCAATTCCCCAGGACGCCAGTATTTTCTGTAGTCTTTCCTTCTGTTCTGCCGCCATGTGAAAAGCGTCCCCTTTTTTATTTCTTTCCAAACCATTTTTCCAAAAATCCGGGTTCCCGCATTTGTACCGCCGCGCTCTCACAGGCAATAATGGGTACGCTATAGATCTCGGCCCCATCCAGATAATAGACCAGTTTCCCAATTCGGTCCCCGGAACTTACTGGGGCGTAGCAAAAGGCCGGAAGCATGACCCGGCAGGTGATCTTCTCCGCCTGCTCTTTTGGCAGAGAAAGGGCGCCCCCTGTCCCTCCCCGCACCGCGACCTTTATGGTTTCAGAGCCCACCACCTCCACGGAACCGGCAAAATCTCCGCCGTCAAACGACACTTTTTCCAAAATGGAAAAGCCGTAATCCAACAGGGCCGCATGGTCGCTCCAGTCATCAGGGGCGTTCAGCGTTACTGCGATGAGTTCCACACCGTCACGCCGGGCGGCTGACACAAGGCACCGGCCTGATTTTTTTGTAAAACCGGTCTTTACGCCGATGCAGCCGTCATACATCTGCAAAAGCTTATTGTGATTGGTGTAGGAAACCCGCTTTGCGGGTTCCAGAAACTCCACCTGATAAGAAGGGCTGGAACAAAGCTGCCGAAATTTCTCGTTTTTCAGAGCTTCCCTGGCAAGAAGTGCCATGTCGTAAGCTGTGGAATAGTGTTCCTCGTCATCCAGACCGGACGGTGTGACAAAATGGGTGTTCTCCATACCCAGTTCCCGGGCGCGAATGTTCATCTGCTCCGCAAATCCTTCCTGCGATCCGCACAGATACAGCGCCGCCGCATTGGCTGCGTCGTTGCCCGAGGCCAGCAGCATTCCCGCCGCCAAATTGTTCAAGGTGATCCTGTCCCCCGCCTGAAGCCCCATAGATGACCCCTCTACCCTCACCATTTCTTCAGTGATATTCACTGTCGGGTCGCCGGAACGCTCCGCTTCCTCCACAGCAAGCAGGGCAGTCATGATCTTTGTGGTGCTTGCCATAGGCATGGGCTGTTCAGCGTCTTTTTCCCACAGCCTTGCGCCCGTATCCGCCGCAATCAGCACGGCGCTTTGGGCGGACACGGACTTGGGTGGTCCTTCCGCCCACGCTTTGGGCCCCAAACAGCAAAGAAAAGCCAGCGCCGCACAGAAAAGCCCCGCACGGCGCGGAAATTTACCTTTCAATCTCACCACCGCCTCCGCTTATAGATACGCAGGGAAACGGCGGGGTATGCCGTCAGTCTTTCAAAGCGGTCTGCTCCACATTCGCTGTTTCTGCCTGATCTGGAGACTGTTCTTCCTTATCCTTGCGGAAGAAGGCAGTGATCTTGTCCACCACCTCTGGGACCTTCTCAAGCGCCCGGTCCACAGGGCCCATGTAAGGCTCAATCTGCATGATGCGCACATTGCCGTTAGAGATGGCCAGAAATGCAATTGGATTCACTGTAATCCCCGCGCCCGCGCCGCCGCCAAACAGACCGGCGGCGGGCTGGGCCTTTGATGGCAGATCGGAACCGCCTGAGGCAAAGCCGTAACTCACCCGGGAAACTGGGATCACAGTGGTGCCGTCCGGTGTGGTGATCGGGTCGCCAATCACAGTGTTTACATCCACCATCTCTTTGATCTTGTCCATAGTCACGTCCAGCAATTCGTTCACTTTCTTATCACTCATTTCCTGTCACCTTTCTTTCCAGTTTCTGTTTTTTTCGCCGGCCCCGATAAACTTTTCCAGGAACGGCAGGGCTTTTATCAAAAAGGCCACGCTCCGGGCCAAAACAGTCAAGGGACAAATCGAAATCCCGGCGGAAAAATCCACCAAATTATCTTCGGCCTGATAATCAAGGTCTACAGTCACCGCCTTTTTCCGGCAGTTTGTCACCTCAGATAAAAAGCCGCAAGCCGTGTACACCGCACCGGAGAGTTTCCCATACAACACCGCGGCCTCCGCAGCATCACCCGCGCCTGCAAGGCACAAATACAGGTCAAAGCGCTTTACCTTTGTGGCAAGGAGTATTTTTTTAGAGGCGGATGCCGCCAGTTTCACCGTCTGGAGCAGTGCCTGCAAAAAACCGGAGAAACCCTCCTCCTTTAGGACCGACTTGATTTTTTTCAAGCCGCTCCCGCTCTCTTTCTCTTCTTTGGGCCCTTTCTCCGCAGCCAGTTCCCGTTCTTTGCCAGGCAAAACGGGAAAAGATAAAAACAGATACCGCAAGGTAAGTGTAAATTTCTGGCGGAAAGCCACGTCTATCCGAACGGGAATCAAGGTAAGAAGGAAAAGGAACAACAGAATCCCCAAGATGCAATACAAAACGATCATAGCGGACCGCCGCCCTCCTCTTCCTCATCTTCCCTGGCGGGAGGGGGCGGCAGGTCCTGAATGGAGGAAAGTTGGAAGCACCTGAGAAAGGTCTCGGTAGTGCCGTACAGCAGCGGCCTGCCGGGAAGTTCCAGTCTGCCCCGTTCTTCCAAAAGACCCTTCTGCATGAGACTGCCAATCACGCCGGAGCAATCCACGCCCCGGACCTGCTCTACAAAGGCCTTAGTTACCGGCTGGTTATACGCCACCACAGCCAGCACCTCCATAGCCGCTTTGGAAAGAGGCGTATTTCTTTTTAAATCAAGGGTACCCCGGACAGGCTCGGCGTAAGCGGGATTGGTACAAAACTGGGCGGAATTTTCCAGCTTTAAAAGGTGTATGCCGCTCGTGGGCGTATTGTATTTTTCCCGAAGGAGATCAACAGCTTCTTCAACAGCATAGGTCCGGACGCCCAGCACCTGGGCGATTCGTTCCAGGCTGACAGGCTCGCCTCCCGCAAAGAGAATGGCCTCGGTTTTTCCCATCAATTCTTCCCGTTCCAGCGATGCTCCCCTCTTTCCATCAATTTTATCTCGCTCTCATCCCCACTGCCTTCCACGCGGATGCGGTGATTTTTGACCAACTCCAGCACGGCCAAAAAGGCAGCCACCCTCTCAGAGCGGTCCTTTTTCTCGGAAAAAAGCGCTTTCAAAGGGATCCTTTTCCTTTTCAACAGCCTTCGCAGGACAAACACCGCCTGGCTAGCTACTGAAACGATTCTTCTGGACACCAGGGCTGAAAAGCTTTCTGGCTTGGGCGGCATCAGGCTCCTCTTTTTCCCCCATGCCGAAACCAGTGCCTGCATAATTTCCTCAGGCTCGTGAACCCGACGGTATGTCTGATCTACAGGCACCCGTTCCGGCAGGCGTACCAGCGAATCGAACTGGGACAGCCGGGCCAACCGGGCAGCAGCCCGCTTGCACTGTTCATATTCCAAAAGCTGCCCCGTCAGTTCCAGCCGGGGGTCTTCTTCATCCTCACGTCGGGGCAGCAAAAACGCGGTTTTGATCTGCACCAAGCGGGCAGCCATTTCCAAAAATTCGCTGGCTATATCCATGTTTTCTTCCCGCATCAGGTCGATCTGCTCCATGTACTGGTCCAGCAGGTCGGCGATTGGGATATCCACAATATTCAGCTTATTTTTGGCGATCAGGGCCAGAAGCAGATCTAAAGGTCCCTCGAATACTTCCAGCTTATACTGCAGCTTCTCCATTGTTTACAAGGCCCCAAACAGGCGAAAAGGAAACTGAGCGACCGCAAAAATAACCCTTGCCATTGCATTCTGCAGAGTGTACAGCGGTCCGGAAAGGGCCCCAGACAGGAGCAGCACAATGAGTACCACTGATAGAACGCGCTGATAGCTGTAATATGTGTTTAAGGCGCGGTCGCTTAAAAAAGCGCCCAAAATGCGGGAACCGTCCAGAGGCGGGATGGGGATAAGGTTAAATACTGCCAGAGACACGTTGACGGTCACATAATAATACAGCATGTTGTACAAAAAACCTGTCACCACGTTATAGGGCAAAAACGCCTGAATGACACACAGGAGAATAGCCCCCACCAGCGCCGCCAACAGGTTGGACACAGGCCCCGCCAGAGCGGTGATAGCCATGTCACGCTTGGGCTTTTTAAAATACCGGGCGTCTACCGGTACAGGCTTTGCCCAGCCAAACCCCACAAAGATGAGCATGAATGCCCCTATCGGGTCGATGCTTGCAAGAGGGTTCATTGTAAGCCTGCCCTCCCACTTCGCTGTGGGATCACCAAGCTTATTTGCTACCCAGCCGTGAGCAAACTCATGAAGGGGCAGAATACAGAAAATGATAAAAAGGACGGATAATACCTGGGCCAACACGGACCAAACATCCACACGTCCGCCGGAAAGGAGCGTCCTGATTACACTGAAAAGCATAGCGGTCCTCCCATAAAATTTCGATATCGGGGATAGTTACAGCCTGATTATAAACTATTTCGGGGAAAAACACAATTCCTTTTAAAAAAAACTTGCATTTTACCCGGCAGTCTGTTATAATTCTTATCGTTGCAAATTTGTAAAATGCCTATTCAAGGAGGTGCAGATAGATATGGCAAAATGTGATTTCTGCGGAAAGGACGTTTCTTTCGGCATTCGGGTGTCTCACTCTCATCGGCGTTCCAACCGGACTTGGAAGCCAAACATCAAGCGCGTCAAGGCCGTTGTCAACGGTACTCCCAAGCGCGTGTACGCCTGCACCCGCTGCCTGCGTTCCGGCAAAGTGACCCGCGCTGTCTGATCGTACATCTGAAACAAATCAAAAAAAGGAAACTGAGTTTTGGGCGGCCCTCCTTGCAGAGGGCCGCCCAAAGTCGGTTCTGTTGCTAAGTATACTATTTTGTGTGAAACGGCATAGCCCTTGTGGTTACGCCGTTTTTGCTTTGGTGCGGTTCAGGTGGGCTTGAAAATATTCCTTCATTTCTTCGGGAGAGGGCCGTGTGACACTGTAATACAGCTTCTCCATGCCTCATGTACACAAACCTACTATATCAAACGTCTCCATTCCTGTCCCGACTTTTTTGGTACAAAAAAGCACGAGAAAAATTCTCGTGCCAGTTTTCTGTAGGCTGGCTGTTTGTTATGGGTTTGAATCTTCTATAACTCTTCAAAAAAGTCTGCATCTACCCGCTTTATCTCATATGTCTTTGTTGTGGACACGCCAATTACAAATTTAGTCATCAATTCTGTCAGCTTTTCTCCGTCAATCAGGATAATATGCTGTGCTTTAGCATATTCTACGGCTTCCCGCGAGAACTTGGAAGTAGTAATATAAAGCCCTTTGTCAATTTTGGGAGGGCCCAGCATGGCGCCAGCAAATTTTTGAATTTCTGGGCGTCCAACCGTCGTATCAGGAGACCACCTTTTTGCCTGAATGTAAATAACATTGAACCCGAGCCGATCCTCATTAATGACTCCGTCTATCCCGCCATCTCCACTGGCCTTGGTCACAAACCCGGCTCCGTCGAATCCCCCATATCCCAAACCGTCCATCAACTTAATAACCAGTTGTTCAAAAAAAGTAGGGGACATAGCCAGAACGGCCGTTAAAAGCTCGTCTGATAACTGAGCGTTTATTTCCTGATACACGCGTTCTAAAGTGTCCTGCGGCGTTTCTTCCTGCTCATTTTTTGGCTTCGCTTTTGTGCTTGATTTTGTCCCCAACTTAAACTCCGCAAAAGCAGGATATCTTTCCATCAAAATCTGATCTGTAATGGCAATACCCTCAGAGAGAACTTTCTGTCCTTCCTTTGTGATTTGAAAAACCGCGCGCTTAGGGCTGTCTATCAGTCCGGCCTTTTTCAAATATGTAGCACACCAACCCACACGGTTAACCCAAAGAGAATAACCGCTGGCTGTTAATTCTGACATATCAATTTCACGCAAGTCCATTGCCTGACGGACATATTCATTACATTCGCTTTTCGAATGTACTGCCCCATCTTTCAGGGATTGTAAAAAGACGTTATAGAAATCGGAATATTTTGGGACAGACATTTTTCCACCTCGCCTTTCTCATTTTGCTTATTTATTATACACGCTTTTAAAAAAGTTGTCACGTCATTATTAAAAATATTAGATCTAAAACGGGCTGTAAGACATTCTTATACATTGAAACCGTATGTTAAGGTATTTGCTAAAAATAGAAATGTCCCTATTTTTGATACACTTTTGATGAATGTCAAAATAACCGCAAGCGGCCATTCGACGGAAAGGTTAACTGCGAAACGAAACAGAAGCGAAAAATGGGGCAATTTTAGAGCATCAAAAAAGGGAAAAATGAACCGTGTGCCGAGGAACTAAAACAAAGAAAAATGGCTTGAAGCCGCAGTTTCAAGCCATTTTTCGGTGGCAGGGGCAGAAGGACTTGTCTCGCCTGCCGGCTCGGTTGCTGTTCTTTTCTCCTTCCTCGGCCCAGAACATTCGGCGAAATTTCCCGTCTTTTAGGCAGGGCAAGCAGTCGCATAAGCGATTCTATGAATCGCTTGGCTGTACGGTGCTTGGCACCCGTGCTGCTGCGTGCTGGTGGCATGCGCCCAACAACAACCGAAGATAGGCTCATATTTCATCTTCTGCAAATCCAGAGATTTGCTCAAATACACCGTGCTCAAATAAGTAAACCTCGCCATAGAATTCTGTTTTATCATCATGTACATAGAAGTATGAGCCGTCCGTAAGTACGTAGAGGGGCACTTTAAAGGTGTCCGGATAGATAATATCCCAATAAAACCGCTTGCCATCAAGGAAAAAATTTGCGTTAACATTGTAATGGGGAATGATGTTGATATCTGTAAGGCCAAGGCCTGGACGAAACCGCTCAAAATTTGGGTCTATACTCTCACCTGGCAACTCTGGACACACATATACAGTTTTGGCACAGTTCATACTACCCGCACTTTGGGCGACAATAGTACCATCAAAATTTGATAAAATATCACGCAGTCCTATTTGCTGAAAAAAACAATTCTGAGTTGGTAAATGCCCTCCGGAAAGGAAAATTACATCCGTGCCAGGCACGAGGTCCCTTAGGCGGATTGCATTGCTTCCATTTATCAAAATGTATTCATTGAAAGAGATCTCTTCGCCTTTTAGCGAATCTATTGTATTTTCAAACCAGTCTAAAACTTTATCGCTGAAACCTGGAGTATAGGAAATATACAGCATTCGTTCATGCTTCGAAATACAATCTCGGAATCGAGTCAGAAAGCCATGTCTGTTGTCGATTTTGCCAGTAAAATGTGCACCTTTTTCAATGGCAGTTGCCTCGATTTGACTGGTAAGAAATAATTTCATATGTTTTCTCCTATTGAAAGATTTGCTTAAGTATAGCTCGAGATGTAAATTTTGTCAAGAAAGCATATTACCCATCCAGCATACTTCTTTGCCACAGTATCAGTCAAATTACCGAAATGTACTATGTTAAGAAAGACACGGCCAGGCTGAATGGAATCACGGATGATTTCAATCTGTGAGGAACACCGCACCAAGATTTTGATGCTCTTTTGATGATGTACCAGACCAGCGAAACAAAACAGAAGCGAAAA
>CAZGLW010000007.1:0-43586 GCA_964525985.1 uncultured Acutalibacter sp.
TCCGATGTATGCGACAAAGAGACCGCTCTGCTGTTAAAGCGTGAGGTTTCCGACGGCGTTATCGCCCCCGGCTATACCGGCGAAGCCCTGGAAATTTTAAAGCAGAAGCGCAAGGGCAGCTACAACGTGGTGCAGATCGACCCCGATTACACCCCCGCCCCTGTTGAGCGGAAGGACGTGTTCGGCGTCACCTTTGAGCAGGGAAGGAACGAATTGAAGATCGACGAAAGCCTGTTTGGAAACTTCCCCACAAAAAATAAGATCCTGACTCCTGAAGCGAAACGGGATTTGATTGTCTCCCTGATTACCTTGAAGTACACCCAATCCAATTCGGTGTGCTATGTGAAAAATGGGCAGGCAATCGGCGTGGGGGCCGGCCAGCAGAGCAGGGTACACTGCACCCGGCTGGCGGGAAACAAGGCCGACAATTGGTACCTGCGCCAGTGTCCCAAAGTTTTGGACCTGCCATTCAAGTCCGACATCCGCCGCCCCGACAGGGACAACACTATTGATGTGTACATTTCCGACGAATATATGGATGTTCTTGCGGACGGCGCGTGGGAGAATTTCTTCACGGAGAAGCCGGAGGTCTTCACCCGGGAGGAGCGCCGTGCCTGGCTTGACACCATGACCGGCGTGGCTCTTGGTTCTGACGCTTTCTTCCCCTTTGGCGACAACATCGAGCGTGCCCACAAAAGCGGCGTGGAGTTCATCGCCCAGCCCGGCGGTTCCATCCGGGATGACAATGTGATCGAGACCTGCGACAAGTACCATATCGTTATGGCGTTTACCGGGATCAGGCTGTTCCATCATTAAAAGGGGCCGGTATGGGAAATTATATATGGCTGTTTTGTGTATTCCTTGCGCTGCTGTTTCTGTGGCACGCCGCTTTTGGCCAGCGCAGGCTGGTGCAAAAATTTCAGAGAAAACGGAGGAAAGGGAAAATGCCTACGGAACTGTTGAAGGAGTTCATCGGGAAGGTCTGTTCTGTTATGATGTTTGGCGGCCTTTCTGCCGCCACTGGAAAGATCGCCGCCGTGGAGGGAAACTGGATCAAATTCGAAACAAAGAAGGACGTACAGCTTTTGAACGGCGACATGATTCAAAACATTACCATTATGCCGGAAAAGTATCAGAAATGATCTGCTGCTGGGAGGAAATCGTATGAAAATTCTTGTGATCGGCTCCGGCGGGCGGGAGCATGCAATCGTGAGGAAACTGAAAGAAAGCCCCCGGTGCGAGGAAATTTACTGCGTCCCCGGCAACGGTGGCATTTCCCGGGACGCCCGGTGCGCCCCTGTGGGCGTGATGGACAAAGAAGGCGTGCTCGCTTTTGCCAAAGAGAAGGGGGTGGATTTTGTGTTTGTGGCCCCCGACGACCCCCTGGCCGCCGGTATGGTGGACTTTTTGGAGGAAGCGGGTCTGCCCTGTTTTGGCCCCAACGCCGCCGCCGCCCAGATTGAAGCCAGCAAGGTGTTTTCAAAGAACCTGATGAAACGGTACGAAATTCCCACCGCGGCATATGAAGTGTTCGACGACTCGCAGATGGCTCTCGGATATATCCGGGGTCTGGGAAAATACCCGGTGGTGATCAAGGCCGACGGCCTGGCTCTGGGCAAGGGTGTTATCATAGCTCAAAGCGAGGGGGAAGCGGCGGACGCTCTGCGTTCCATTATGGAGGACAAAAAGTTCGGCGACTCCGGGAACCGGGTAGTGGTGGAAGAATTCCTCACCGGCCCGGAGGTGTCCGTTTTGGCATTTACTGACGGCACAGCCATAAAACCTATGGTCTCTTCTATGGACCACAAGCGCGCCCACGACGGGGACAAAGGCCCCAACACCGGCGGTATGGGTACTATAAGTCCCAATCCCTTTTATACAGATGCAGTGGCCCGTGAGTGCATGGAGAAGATTTTTCTGCCCACCATGCGGGCCATGAACGCCCAGGGGAGAAAATTTAAGGGGTGCCTGTATTTCGGGTTGATGCTCACCGCGGACGGCCCGAAGGTGATCGAATACAACTCCCGGTTCGGCGATCCGGAGACCCAGGTGGTCCTGCCCCGACTGGAGACCGATTTTCTGGACATTGTAATCGCCGTAGCGGAAGAAAGGCTCAGCGGGATGGATATCCAATGGTCCGACGAACCCTGCGCCTGTGTGATTTTGGCCAGCGGCGGTTACCCCGGACATTATGAAAAGGGCAAAGAGATCTTTGGCCTGGATGAAAACGGCCAGGTGGGAGGCGCCACGGTTTACCATGCCGGAACAAAACTGGAAAACGGGAAATTCTATACCGACGGCGGCCGGGTGCTGGGTGTAACGGCTAAAGGCGGAACCCTGGAGCAGGCAATAAATTCCGCTTATGCCGCTGCCGGGAAAATCTCCTTTGAGGGGATGGAGTACCGAAAAGACATTGGACAAAGGGCGTTGTTTGCCCGGAGATAGAAAAACATTCACCGAACAAAGAAAGGGAAGAGGTACAAATATGAAAGCTCCTATTACGTTTGCAATCTGCGGGTTTGGGGACCGGGGAAGCACTTACGCCTCTATGCAGAAGCTGTTCTCCGAAAAGATGAAGGTGGTGGCAGTGGCCGATTTGAACCCCGATAAGGTGAAAAAGGCCAAGAAGCTTTATGACATCCCCGAGGAAAACTGTTTTTCCAGCGGGGAGGAAATGCTTGCCCGCGACAAGCTGGCCGATGTGATGGTGGTCTCCACTATGGACCGTCAGCATGTTGACCACGCCATTCCCGCTCTGAAAAAGGGATACAACATCATGATGGAAAAGCCCATTTCTCCGGAAATTGACAAGTGCCGGGAAATTTTACGGGTGGCAAAAGACTGTCCCGGCAAGATCATCGTGTGCCATGTGCTGCGGTATACAGTCTTTTACAATACCCTGAAGGATTTGATCGGCAGCGGCAAAATTGGCGATGTAGTGTCTATCTGCGCCAACGAGAACGTGGGGTACTGGCACCAGGCTCACTCTTTTGTACGGGGGAACTGGCGCAATTCCGACGAGACCAGCCCCATGATCCTGCAAAAGTCCTGCCACGATATGGATATTCTCACCTGGCTGACGGGCAAAAAGTGCAAGGCGGTGTCCTCCTTTGGCGGCATTCACCTGTTTAAAAAGGAGTGCGCCCCCGAGGGAGCCACACCCTATTGTCTGGGAGGATGCAAGGCTAAGGAAAACTGTGTTTTTGACGCGGAAAGAATTTATATAACAGACCCCAAAACCGGCATCAAGAATCAAAAGGACAGTTGGCTTTCTTCCACTCTAAGCGTGGAAAATACGCTGGAAAGCACTTACGAAGCTTTGCGTCATGGCCCTTATGGCCGGTGCGTGTACATGTGCGACAACAATGTGGTAGACCACCAGCAGACAAATCTGCTTATGGAGGACGGTTCTACCATCAGTTTTACCATGTGCGCTTTCACCGAAAGCTGTTACCGGTACTTTAAGGCTATGGGCACTAAAGGCGAGATAGAGGCCGATATTAAGTCGAACATCATCCACGTTCGTGTGTTTGGACAGCCGGAAGAGACCATTGACGTGGGTAAGCTGGCCACAGACCTGAAGGGACATGGCGGCGGCGACAGCGGCATTGTGGCGGATTTTTTGGATATGCTGCTTAATGACCGTGCCGCCACCGAACGCACCACAACCCTGGAAAATTCTATGGAGAGCCATTTTATAGCCCTGGCCGCGGAGGAGTCCCGCTTGAACGGCGGTAAACCAGTCGACCTGGAAGAGTTTAAGAAAAAGTAATTTTCTGTAGAAATCCGGTTTTGCCCCTGTCAAATGCCCAGCGGTTTTGTTGCCGCTGGGCATTTTTTGCTCAGCGGTTTTGTTGCCGCTGGGCATTTTTTGCTCAGCGGTTTTGTTGCCGCTGGCATTTTTTGCTCAGCGGGTGTGAAAGGAGGACTGGAGTCCATACTTTACATGGGTTTTACAAAAGGTGCCTTTTTGATTTTACTCTCGGGGCTTATCATGGTGGCAGAACAAAACAGAAAGGAAGAAATCCACATGAAAAAAGTTTTGTGCACCATCCTTGCCGGTTTGCTGATTTTGTCCATTTCCGCCGGCTGCGGCAAAACCGTAAGCGAACCTTCCGCAAGCGTTCCCGAAAGCAAAGCGGCTTCCCGGCAGGGCGCCTCAACTGAAACAGTGACAGGCACCGTTTCTCTTGACGGTTCAACTTCTATGGAAAAGGTCATCGGCGCTTTGGGTGAGTCTTTCCAACAGGACAACAAAAGCGCGGGATTTACCTACAACCCTACAGGTTCCGGCTCCGGAATCACCGCCGTGTCCGAAGGACGGTGCGATATAGGCTTGGCCAGCCGTGCGCTGAAAGATGAGGAAAAAGAACAGGGCCTTGTGGAGACTACGCTGGCGCTTGATGGCATCGCGGTGATCGTACATCCCGAAAACCCTGTCAACGACCTGGATATGGAGACTATCGCCAAAATCTGTACAGGAGAGATTACCGACTGGTCCCAAGTGGGCGGCAGCGACGGAGAGATCGTGCTGATCGGTCGGGAAGCCGGTTCCGGCACCCGGGACGGCTTCGAATCCATTACCGGTACAGAGGATGCCTGCCAATACAGTCAGGAGTTAACCTCTACCGGCGACGTGATCGCTACCGTGGCCGGGAACCAAAACGCAATCGGCTACGCTTCTCTGGCCTCTGTAAAGGATACGGTCAAGGCCCTTTCCGTTAATGGCGTCATTCCAAGCGAGGACACGGTAAAAGACGGAAGCTATGCCATCCAGCGCCCGTTTATGCTCGTCACCAAAGAAGGAGCCGAACTTAGTCCGGTGGCCCGGGCGTTTTTTGACTACGCCACCTCCGCGGAAGCGGCCCCGGTTATTGCCAGCGCCGGCGCGGTACCAGCGGTAGAATAAGTGCAAAATCTGTGGGCGGGCTTTCAGTCCGCTTTTGCCATACAAGGGAGGAAAGCAAATTTGGAAAAAATCTACAGCGTCCCGAGGCTTAAGGCAAAGCCAAAGCGGAACGGCGCAGGGAGAAAACGAGCTTTTGAAAATGCGATCCACGGTGTGTTTCTGGTGCTGGGCCTGGTTACTGTGGGGTTTGTTCTGCTTATCACCGTGTATCTCATTATTTCCGGCATCCCAGCCATCCGGGAGATCGGCCTGATCGATTTTCTGTTTGGCGATACATGGGCTTCCACAAATCCCCAGCCCCAATACGGTATCTTGCCCTTTATTCTCACCAGCGTTTACGGCACTGCAGGGGCCATTCTGCTGGGCGTCCCGGCAGGTTTTCTGGCCGCCGTATATTTGGCGAAAATAGCCTGTCCTAAAGTTAAGGCTTTAGCGGAAGCGGCAATCAGCCTTTTGGCGGGGATCCCTTCTGTGGTGTACGGACTTGTGGGTATGCTGGTATTGGTGCCGGGGATCCGCCAGGTGTTCCATATCCCCGACGGGGCCAGCCTGCTGGCAGCTATAATTGTGCTGGCCATTATGATTTTGCCCTCCATCATCAATGTATCCCTGACGGCACTGGAAGCTGTCCCCCGGGAATACGAGGACGCTTCTTTGGCACTGGGCGCCACCCCGGTAGAGACATACTTCAAAGTGTCCGTACCGGCTGCCAAAAGCGGTATTGCCGCCGCTGTAGTGCTGGGTGTTGGCCGGGCCATCGGTGAGGCTATGGCTGTGATGATGGTTTCCGGCAACGTGGCAAATATGCCCGGTCTGTTTGAAAGCGTCCGGTTCTTGACTACTGCCGTTGCCAGCGAGATGTCCTATTCCTCCGGGCTCCAGCGGCAGGCCCTGTTCTCTATCGCTCTGGTGCTGTTTCTCTTTATCATGCTTATCAACGGGGCGCTGAACTTCTTTTTAAAGCGGGGGGACAAGGAACATGGATAAGACAATGACCCTGGGCCGGAAAGTCTATATCGGGACTATGAGGGTGCTTATGTGGATGTCTGTCGGCCTAACTATGTCCTTGTCTGTGTTTTTGATTGGCTTTGTGCTGTACAAGGGCCTGCCCCATATCACCTGGGAGCTTTTGTCCACTTCTCCCAGCTATCTTTCCGACACTATCGGCATTTTGCCGGACCTGCGCAATACGCTGGTGGTTGTAGTGACCACCTTGCTGGTAGTGCTGCCTCTGGGCGTGGGGGCGGCCATCTACCTGACGGAGTATGCGAAAAACAAAAGACTGGCAGCCGTCATTGAGTACGCCGCCGAAACCCTGTCCGGTATCCCTTCCATAATTTATGGCCTGGTGGGTATGCTGTTTTTCTGTGAGTTTCTAAAGCTGCGGACCTCTCTGTTGGCAGGGTCCCTCACACTGGTCATCATGAACCTGCCAACCATTCTGCGCACCACCCAGGAAAGCCTGAAGACCGTGCCCCAGTCCTATCGTGAGGGAGCTTTCGGGCTGGGGGCTGGCAGGTGGAGGGTCATCCGCACGGTGGTGCTGCCCGGCTGTGTGGATGGTGTGGTCACCGGCTGCATTTTGGCTATAGGCCGCATAATCGGCGAGTCGGCAGCTCTGCTGTTTACCGCCGGCTTTGCCCACACTTTAAACGGCGTTTTGGGCCTTACCCAGAGCGGCTGCACCCTTACTGTGGCCCTGTATGTGTACGCCAAAGAGAGGGGAGAATTTGGGGTGGCTTTCGCTATTGCCGCCTTACTGATGATTTTGGCGGTGCTTATCAATCTGGCGGCTGCCCTTGCGGGAAAATACTTTAAGAGGAGGCGCGATCTGTGAGCGAGATCATCACTGTAAAAGACATGTGCCTTTGGTACGGGCAGACTCAAGCCCTGAAAAATATCAATATGGCTATCCCCGAGAACAGGATCACCGCGCTGATCGGACCCTCCGGATGCGGGAAATCCACATTTATCAAATCCATGAACCGGATGAACGATTTGATAAGCGGGGTGAAGATCACCGGGGAGATCAAATACCGGGGCCGCAATATCTTTGACAAAGAGGTGGATGTAAATGAACTTCGCCGGGAAATCGGCATGGTGTTCCAAAAGCCAAACCCATTTCCTATGAGCGTATACGATAATGTTGCCTACGGGCCCAGAACTCACGGCGTGCGTTCTAAATGCAAGGTGGACGAGATCGTAGAGAGTTCCCTGCGGAACGCGGCAATATGGGACGAGGTGAAGGACAGGCTGAAAAAGTCAGCGCTGGGTCTTTCCGGCGGCCAGCAGCAACGGCTCTGCATCGCCAGGGCCCTGGCCGTAGAGCCGGACGTACTGCTGATGGATGAACCCACCAGCGCTCTGGACCCCATTTCCACCTCTAAAATAGAGGAACTTGCAATGGAATTAAAAAACCGCTATACTATCGTTATCGTGACTCATAACATGCAGCAGGCTGTCCGGATCTCAGACGACACCGCGTTTTTCCTTCTGGGCGATCTCATCGAGTACGGCGGGACAGAGGAAATGTTTGCCCGACCCAGGGACAAGCGCACGGAAGATTATATTACCGGGAGGTTCGGATAAATGCCCAGAAGAAAATTTGACGAACAGCTTGCCCTGCTGAATAAGGAATTGATCGAGATGGGGGCCATGTGCGAGGAGGCTATTGCGCTGGCCGCCAAAGCCCTGACAGAAGGGGACCCCGCTCTGGCCGGCAAAGTGTTTCCTGTAGATGGAGAGATCGACAGGATGGAACGGAATATCGAGTCTCTGTGCCTGAAGCTCTTGCTCCACCAGCAGCCTGTGGCCCGCGATCTGCGGCAGATTTCCGCCGCATTGAAAATGATAACCGACATGGAGCGCATCGGCAGCCAGGCATCTGACATTGCCGAGATCATCGGCTTCCTGCGGGGCAGGACCGGGGCCGACTGCCAGTCTATCTGCCAGATGGCGGAAGAAACCATCAAAATGGTGACGGGAAGCGTAGACGCTTATGTAAAGGCGGATGTGGACCTGGCGAAAAAGGTTTCCCGGCGGGACGATATCGTTGACGATTGCTTTGTAAAGGTAAAAGCTTCCCTTATCGGCATGCTGGCGGAAAATCCTGCGGATGGCGAGTATGCCTTAGACCTGCTGATGATTGCCAAATATTTTGAACGCATTGGGGACCATGCGGTAAATATTGCCGAGTGGGTGGAGTTTTCTGTTACGGGAGATCATAATGGGCCCATGTATCAGGCAGGGTCTGACATAGAGGGAGAGAGGGGGCAAGAACGTGAATATGATCTGGTGCGTGGAAGATGACGCAAGCGTGCGGGAGATCGAGTTGTACACACTGCGCTCCACGGGGTATCAGGCCCGGGGGTTCCCCGACGGGGAGGCCTTTTTGAAAGCATTGAAAGCGGAACGGCCGGATCTGATCCTTTTGGATGTGATGCTGCCCGGCATGGACGGCGTAGAAGTGCTGAAACGGGTGCGGGTTTTCCCGGAGGTGGCGGATATTCCCGTAATTATGGCAACGGCTAAGGGAATGGAATATGACAAGGTGCAGAGCCTGGACCTGGGAGCGGACGATTATCTGGTAAAGCCATTCGGTATGATGGAGATGGTGTCCCGGGTCAAGGCTGTCCTGCGCCGAAGCGGCCCCACCGTCCAACGCCGGACCCTGGAGTTTGGCGGCCTTGTCATGGATTTGGACAGCCGGACAGTCACGGCGGAGGGAAAGACAGTGGAACTCACCTATAAGGAATTCGAGTTGCTGAGACGGTTTTTGTCCCGTCCGAGAACGGTCTTTTCCAGAGACCAGCTGATGTCGGAGGTATGGGACTCGGAATATCTGGGCGAGACCCGTACCGTAGACGTACACATCCGCACCCTCAGAAGGAAGCTTGGAGCGCACGGCGACCAGATCAGGACCGTGCGGAACGTGGGGTACCGCTTTGACCCGGGAGGGGAGAGCAAAGAGCTATGACGAAAAAGATATTTCGCTCGGTTTTGACAGCTGCCCTGATTGTCCTCATTGCCAGCCTGGTGTTTGTGGCGGGCTTTTTGTATGAGTATTTTGGCGGCATACAGTCTGACCAGCTAAGGGCGGAACTGGATTTGGCGGCTCATGGAGTGGAGAGCGCCGGAGCCGGTTATCTTGAGAGCCTTTCCCTCGAAAACTGCCGGGTCACCTGGGTGGCGGCGGATGGGGAAGTAATCTATGATTCCCAGACCTCAGCCCTGGAGATGGAAAACCACAGCGGGCGGGAGGAGATTGAGGAGGCGCTTTCCACAGGGTGGGGCAGCAGTTCGCGGTATTCCTCCACGCTGATGCGCCAGACCCTCTATGAGGCCAAAAAACTGTCCGACGGCACGGTGCTGCGGCTTTCCGGCAGCCGAGCCACAGCGGCGGGGCTGGTGCTGGGTATGTTGCCTCCAATACTGGCTATCCTTATCCTGGCGGTGGTGGTGTCTATCATACTGGCGGACCGGATGTCCAGGCGGGTAGTAGAGCCTTTGAACCGTCTGGACCTGGATCATCCCCTGGAAAATGACGCCTACGAAGAACTTTCCCCATTGCTGCGGCGAATTGGGGAACAGCATCGAAAAATCGACGAGCAGATGGAAGAATTGCGGCGCAGGACTTTGGAACTGCGCCAGATTACGGAAAATATGCGGGAAGGCTTGGTCCTGCTGGACAGGACGGGGAAGGTCCTGGGTATTAACCCCGCCGCCCAAAGGCTGTTTGGAGCTGAGGATGCCTGTCTGGGGAAAGATTTTCTTACCGTGGACCGGGGGCAGGACGTGGGCCGCGCCGTTGGGACCGCTCTGAAAGAGGGCCACAGCATGGCGAGGATCCGGCGAAGAGGCCGTGAGTACCAGTTGGACTGCAGCAGGGCAGGGTCGGAAAAAAATGTTCCCGGCGTGGTACTGCTGGTTTTTGACGTGACGGAGCAGGCATTTGCAGAGAGGAACCGCCGGGAATTCACGGCCAATGTGTCCCATGAGTTAAAGACTCCTGTGCAGGCCATTCTGGGGTATGCCGAATTGCTGGAGAGCGGGCTTGCGAAGTCTGAGGACGCGCCGCGTTTCGCAGCGGGCATCCACAAAGAAGCCGCTCGTCTGGTGGCTTTGATTGAGGATATTATCCGCCTTTCCCAACTGGACGAGGGCGGCAGTCTGCCCGGAGAAAAGGCAGATCTGCTGGTGTTGGCCGAGGAGGAGGCAAAAGCCCTAACTTCCGCCGCGGAGGAAAAGGATGTGACCATTTCCGTAGAGGGAAAATCCGCTGTGGTTACCGGCCCTACGCAGCTGTTCCGGGAGATTCTCCACAACCTGTGCGACAACGCCGTCAAGTATAATGTTCCGGGAGGGTCTGTCACTGTTAGGGTGAACCCCACTCCACAGGGGGCAAGGCTCACCGTTTCCGATACAGGCATCGGCATTCCGGCGGAGGACCAGGCCCGGGTGTTTGAGCGCTTTTACCGGGTGGACAAGAGCCGTTCGAAAGAGACGGGGGGCACGGGTCTGGGGCTGTCTATCGTCAAGCATGCCGTGCAGTATTTGAACGGCAAGATCGATCTTACCAGCGCGCCTGGACAGGGCACCGCTGTAACAGTGGTGTTCTAAAACAAAAAGCACAAACAAGCGGCCCCTTGCATGCAAGGAGCCGCTTGCTTTTATGTCAAGAAGGGTCAGGCGTTGAATACATATTTATCCAGGCGGTGGAACGCTTCCTGGACCCGGGAGAAGGGCAAAGCCAAATTCATGCGGATGTGGCAGGGGCCGTGGAAAGCTCTGCCGTCCTGCCATATTACGCCCACCTGGGCGCCGGCCTTTTGCAGTTCGTCTATTGTCTTCCCGTGCTTTTCACAGTATTTTGTGCAGTCCAAAAATAGCATATAAGTGCCCTGCGGCTTTGAAACCTCCACGCCGTCAAAGTGGTCTTTGATGTACTGGCACGCAAAATCCGCGTTTTCAGCCAGAACCTGCCGCAATTCGTCCACCCACTGGGCGCCTTCGGCACTGTAGGCGCCTATAAGAGCGTGCATGGACAACACGTTCATGCTGTTGTAGTGACATAAGGAAGATTCTTTCTCCACCCTCTCACGAATCCATTTGTTGTAAATGATGTGGTACGAGCCCACCAGGCCCGCCAGATTAAAGGTCTTGGATGGAGCATACATTGCTACTGTGCGGTTCCTGGCGTCTTCGCTGACAGACTGGGTGGGGATGTGCTGATGATCGCCCAAGATCAGGTCGGACCAAATCTCATCGGAGACCACGTACACATCATGCTTTTTGTAGATCTCCATAGCCTTCTCGATTTCCCAGCGCTCCCAAACACGGCCACAGGGGTTGTGCGGAGAGCAGAACACGGCGGCGTGAATCCTGTTTTCAACGATCTTCTTTTCCATATCCTCAAAGTCCATGCGCCAAACGCCCTGTTCATCCAGAACTAAGGGAGAGTGCACGATGTTATAACCGTTGTTGCCCAAAGCGCCGGTAAAACCCACATAGGTAGGGGAGTGGAGCAGTACATTGTCCCCTTTAGAGCAGAACACGTTCAGGGCGCTTACCACGCCGCCCAAAACGCCGTTTTCATAGCCGATATGTTCCTTTTTAAGCCCCTCCACGCCGTTTCTGGTACGCTGCCACTGGATAATGGCGGAAAAGTAAGCTTCGGAAGGAGAAAAATATCCGAAAGCCGGATGCTGGGCCCTTTGTATGATAGCCTCCGTAATGGCGGGCACCGTAGGGAAATTCATATCCGCTACCCACATGGGAATGCGGTCAAAGCCCTCCTTTACTTCTACGCCGGGAATGGGGATAATGTCCACCGCGATTGAATCCTTACCGGTCCTGTCCATGATGGAGGTAAAGTCGTACTGCACAGAAAACCATCCTTTCTTTGTCACTTTTTGTGGTTTTAGTTCTATCAGATATCATATCACTTTGTGCCGAAAAAGCAACCCCTAAAATTCTCCGCTTCGCGTATTAGCGCGAAGACTTAACGGCACTTCCCTTTTTCGGAACGAAAAGTCTGCCCATATCCGCGCCTTCCAGCAGCAGAAGCGCTTTCTTCTTATCCACACCTCCGGCGTAGCCTGTCAGGCTGCCGGTGCTTCCCACCACTCGGTGGCACGGGACCAGGATAGAGACGGGATTGCGGCTAACGGCCCCGCCTACGGCCTGGGCGGACATCCGAGGAAGGCCCCGGAGGACAGCCAGCTTTCTGGCGAGTTCCCCGTATGAGGCGGTTTTCCCATAGGGGATCTCCCGGAGGAGTGACCAGACATCCATGCGGAAGGGGGAGCCGTTGAGACAGACCGAGGGCATAAAGCCCGGCTCTTCTCCGGAAAAATATATGTCCAGCCAGCGCTTGGCCTCTTCCAGCACAGGCAGGGTCCCTTCCCTGCTGGCGGGGTCCAGTCCTGCCCCAAAGTATTTACTTTTTTCAAACCACAGGCCCGTCACCCCCCGTTTGTCACCGGCCAGCAGAATGTCCCCTAAGGGGGAGTGGTAATGGGAGATGGTCTTTTCCATTGATTTATAGTCTAAACAGCACAGCTTCGTAGGGTCTCAGTTTTGGGCCCCGGTAGCCGCCCTCACGGTCATAGGAAGATAAAAGCGTTTCAGCGCTTCCCGGCAAAAGGTCGTCTGGAATGACCGCCGGTTCGGCGGAAAAATTAAAGAAAGCGACCAGGCGATCTTCTTCCAAAGCCCGCTCCACGCACAGCAGGGTGTCGCTGCCGGTCCCGGGCATTGTAAGGCTGCCCCTTGCCAGAGCCGGGCGCTCCTTACGCAAGGCAATCAGCCTTTTGTAAAAGGCAAAAACAGAATGGGGGTCATTCATTTGGTCCTGCGCGTTGATTTGCTGATAATTTGGATTTACGCCGATCCAGGGCCTGCCGGTGGTAAATCCTGCGTTTTTCGAAGCATTCCACTGCATTGGGCTTCTGGCGTTGTCCCTGCTTTCCAGTTGGGCCCTGGCTAGGGCCTCCGCCTCGCTTTTCCCTTCCATTCGCAGGTGGCGGTAGCGGTTTTTGGTGTCCGGGTCATTGTAGTCGTCAATGGAGGGGAAAGACACGTTGGTCATTCCAAGTTCTTCCCCCTGGTACACAAAGGGTGTGCCTGGCAGGGAGTGTAGGAACAGCCCCAAAAGCTTTGCTGAGACCTCCCAGTATTCCCTATCGTTCCCATAAAGGGAAACCTGCCGGGGCTTGTCGTGATTGGAGAAAAATCTGGCCCACCAGCCGTTGTCCTTTAATGCCTCATAACCCGCCAGAATGTCCTCCCGAAGCTTTTTGGGGGACCAGGTATCTATTTCCACCACAGGCGGTACAAAAGATATGGCCATGTCAAATTCCTCACGGTCCGTATCCACATAGTCTTTCAGTTCCTCCTGGGTTGATACGGATATCTCGCCTACGGTAAGAATGGAGTGAGGAGCGAATATCCGCCGGTTCATTTCATGGATGTAGGCGTGGGTGCCGGGACGGCCGGACAGAACGGGCGCCCAGAAAGAATAGCCGTCCGGGTCCGGAGGAAGGGGGGAATCGGGGAAGTTTTGGGGCTTGTCCAGGTAGCTGATGGCGTCTACCCGAAAGCCGTCCACGCCCTTTTTGACCCACCATTCAATCATGCTGTAGATTTCTTCCCTCAGTTGGGAACAGGCCCAGTTCAAATCGGGTTGCTTTTTCGAGAACAGATGCAGATAATACTGGCCACGGGCCTGATCGTATTCCCATGCGCTCCCTCCAAAGGCGGAAGCCCAGTTGTTTGGCGCTTTCCCGTTTACCGGGTCCCGCCAGATGTAATAGTCGCTTTTAGGACCGGTTCTGGATAGGCGGGACTCCTGAAACCAGGGGTGCTCGTCGGAAGAGTGGTTCACCACCAGGTCCATGATGAGCCGTATTCCCCGGTCATGGCAGGCGCTCAAAAGCCTGTCCCAGTCCTCCATAGTGCCAAACTCGTCCATAATTTCCCGGTAGCCGGAAATGTCATAGCCGTTGTCATCGTTTGGGGACTTGTAGACGGGGGACAGCCACACTGCGTTTACGCCCAGTTCCTTCAGGTAGTCAAGCTTTTGCAGAATGCCCGGCAGGTCCCCTATGCCGTCCCCGTTTGAATCATAAAAGCTTCTTGGATAAACCTGGTAGATTACCAGGTCCCTGATCCAGTCTTTTCCAGCGTCCATATTATCTTCTCCTCTTTATTGTTATGTGCGATACTACCGCTATTTTACTACAAAGCTTCGCAAAAAGGAAATATTTTTTCCGTAAAGGAGAAAAGCCACTTGACTTAAAGCTGACTTTAACCTTTATACTTGGGCTTATACGAAAAAATGAACCAATGGGAGGAATGAAAATGGGAGACGTTTTGTGGAACGGCCTGCACCTCACTTTGGAGGAAAAGGACGTGGCCGTGGACGGCCGGAAAATCGCTATGCCGAAGATGGAGAAAAAGCTGCTACTGTTTTTTCTGGAACATCCGGATACTGTCCTCTCCCGGGGCAGGCTTTTAAAAGAAGTGTGGGATTACGAAATTCCTGGAGAGACACGCACAGTGGATACCCATGTAAAAAAACTGCGGGCCCATCTGGGCCGCGCAGGGGCCAGCATTCAAACTGTACGGGGCGTGGGCTACCTTTTGGAGGGACGTCCCCAGTGTCTGTGCTGTAAAAAATGCGCATAATCCAAAGCAGGGGAGAGTCCGCGCTCTCCCCTTGCTTTTAGTTTTTTACAAAGAATTGCTCGTACCACACAATGAACGTGTAGAAGGACCATATCTTCTGCATGTTTTTTGCTTTTCCGGCCCTGTGGTCGTCAAGCAGCTTCACCAATTCTTCCGTTACAAAGAATTTTTCCGC
The DNA here is from genome assembly GCA_964525985.1 of uncultured Acutalibacter sp. Lineage (GTDB taxonomy): Bacteria > Bacillota > Clostridia > Oscillospirales > Acutalibacteraceae > Acutalibacter. Next base: position 14,772 of record CAZGLW010000007.1, read on the forward strand.
AATGTCGCTTTCAAAAGCGGATTTTACTTTTTGATAGTATTTGTCTTCCTTCAGCCAGTCGGAGAGGGGCACCGGGAAGCCCAGCTTTTTGCGGCTGGCAGTCTTTTCTGGCAGCTGCTTGACGGCTGCCGCCCGCAAAGCCTTCTTTGTGGTTTCCGTTTGGTGATCCGCCCGGTAGCGGCTGGGGATGCGGGTGGAAAGTTCCAGCATTTTCTTGTCTAAAAACGGCACCCTCAGTTCCAGAGAATTGGCCATGCTCATCCGGTCGGCCTTCAGCAATATGTCATAAATCATCCAAGTGTGCATATCGGCGTATTGCAGCTGGGTGGGTTCATCCAGACCCTGTACCTCGTCAAAGTACCGCTTGCTGTAGGTTTCCGGCAAATCTGAGGTTATGGGCCGCTTTAAAAATTTCTGCCGTTCGCCGCTTTGGAACACATAGTTGGCCCGCATAAACCGCTGCCAGGGTTCCATAGCGCCCCGCACCAGAAAATGCTTGCCTTTAAACTCCGGCAGCTTGCCTGCCAGTGCCCCGGCCATCTTACGTAATGGTCTGGGGACCCTGCGGGTATAAGCGTCGAAATGCCCGCCCTGCAGGTACATGGGGTAGCCGCCGAACAGTTCGTCGGCGCCCTCGCCGGAAAGTACCACCTTTACATACTTCCGGGCGTTTTTCGCCAAAAAGTATAACGGTATTTCCGAAGGGTTGGGCAGGGGCTCGTCCATATAATATTGAATCTCCGGCATAGCATCGAAAAAGTCGTCCGCAGAAACCTTGTTTTCGATGTTTGGCACGCCGATCTCGTCCGAAAATTCTTTGGCGTAGGGTAGTTCGCTGTATTTTTCCTCTTCAAAGCCCACCGAGAAGGTTTTTACCTTTTTGGTCCCTTTGGCAATTTCATTCACCACGCAGCTGGAATCCACACCGGAGGAAAGGAAACATCCAACTTCCACGTCGCTAATCTGGTGCATCGCCACTGATTCGGCAAACTCCTCAGTAATTGCCTCTTCCCAGTATTCCAGTGATTTGTCGTCCTCGATTTCATATTTTATCCTGTAGTAGCGGTCCACCTTCAACTGACCGTTTTGGTAGGTAAAGCAGTGGGCGCCGGGGAGCTTTTTGACGTTTTTAAAAATGGTGTCCTCATAGGGGATGTACTCGTAGGAGAGGTATTCGGGAATTTTTTCCTCGTCCAGTTCTTTTTTGAACCCCGGGTGGGGCAAAAACGATTTGATCTCCGAACCGAACAGGAATTCCTTCCCGTCGCTGTAATAGTAAAAGGGTTTGATACCAAAAATGTCCCGGGCCCCGAACAGCTTTTTCTCCCGCTTGTCCCAGATGACAAAAGCGAACATGCCCCGCAGCTTTTGCAGAATTTCCGGCCCGTATTCCTCATAGCCGTGCAAAATGGTCTCGGAATCGGACTTTGTGGTAAAGGTGTGGCCCCGTTTAAGCAAATCTTCCCGCAGGCTCTGGTAGTTGTATATCTCCCCGTTGAAAACCAGGGCCATGCTCTTGTCCTCGTTTAAAATGGGCTGGCGCCCGCCATCCAAATCGATGATTGACAGCCGGCGAAAGCCCAGGGAAATGTTCTCGTCCACATAGTAGTCCGCGTCATCGGGGCCTCTGTGGACAATCCTGTCCGCCATAGCGCGGATAGTCGCCTGTTTGTCCGTTGCAACAGGCGTGTTGAAGAATCCTGCAAAACCGCACATAGAAATCACACTCCGTTTCAGATGTTTGAAAAGCCGACCTATCTTGCAAGTTCTACAAGATACTCTGTGGTGTCCTCCTCCAGCTTTTTACTGCCGGTGGGATGGAAGCCGTGCCTTTGATAAAAAGAAACCGCCCGGGTGTTCTTTTCCAGCGTCCACAAATGGTCGGCGCGCAATTCCTTGATCGCGTATTCAATCAGTCGGCCCCCAACCCCCCTGCTTTGCAGACATGGGTCTACAAACAGTTTGACGATCTCCGTCCCGTCCATTAAAAAGAAGCCCCTGATAATACCGTCGTCGTAAACATACAGGTTCGTAAAAACCTCGTCTTTTGAAAAATAATTCTCTATCAGCGGAACCACCTGCATCTCGCCGAAGGAATAGCTTTCATCCCCAAAAATGGGAAAGTAGTTGATCCTGTTGTTAAACACATAAATCTCGGCAACCCGGGACAGATCGTCCCTGGCCGCTTTCCGAATGTCCATTCCTGTCTCCTTTAACGAATCAGTTTCTCGTACTCTTTCTTTAATGGCCCGCCGCAGGCTATTACCGCCCGCTTTGCCAAAACCTCCAGGGCGTCCAGATACATCGGCCCAAGCCCGGCGGATTTTTTGATGAGGGACAATTCCGTGCAGCCCAGCACGATGCAGTCGCAGCCAAGTTGACATAACTCTTCTGTTACACGGCGGAACTTTTCCGGGTCGGCGGGCTTTCCAGCCTTGATGTCGTCATATATCAGGCCCATTACCAGCTTTTGCCCCTCTTCCGAGGGCAGCTTTGCATCGAGCCCCGCCTGGGAAAAGGCGTTTTGGAACAGCCCTGTACTCGCCGTGCCGGTGGTGGCCATAATGCCCGGCTTTTTCTTCCCGGCGGCTTTCAGTTCCTCCGCCGTTTCTGCTACCATGTTCAAGAAGGGGACGGAGACGCTATCCTGCAGTTCTTTATAAAAATAATGGGAGGTTACGCAGGGGGCGCACAGCACCCCGGCCCCCAGGCGCTCCAGGGTTTGGGCCGTAGCCGTCATGGAGGGCAAAGGGGATGGCTTTCGGGGGTCTAAAATGTGGGCGGTGCGGTCAGGTACATCCGGCCTGTCGAACACAATCACGTCCAGATGTTCCTGGTCGGTTCTCGCATCGGTCATCTCGATGATTAATTGCAGCAAATATGCCGAAGCCATAGGCCCCAGCCCGCCGATGATACCCAGAGTTTTCATCAGTCTCTCAATCCCTTGTTGCCAAAGTACCGCTTATATTTCTCAAAATAGTGGTACTGGTTTTTCATGTAATGGACCCAGCGCTTCAAAGACCGGTCGCCCTTGTAGTAGTAAGAGTGGCACACCTTGCCCTCTTTGATCAGCCGCCGGGCCTCTTCCTTTGCCTTTTCGTCTTTTACATAATCAAAGATGATCTTTGTGGGAATGATGGTCCACAGCACCTTGTTTGTCGCCACAGTGCAGCCCATGTCTTTGTGATAGATCACGTCGTCTACCAGCCACTTGGCCAGATTGTACCCGGCGGCAGTGACAAAGAAGCTGGACCGGCCCTGCCGCAGGTTCATTTCGAACAGCTTGTAGGTGCCGTCCCGGCTGTCGTACTTCATGTCGAAGTTCGCAAAGCCCACATAGCCGATGTCCTCAAGAAAATCCTTCATCCTTTTGGCAAGGGCGTCATCCCTTCCGTTGATGATGGCTGCGTAGCTGCCGATACCCTCGGGCGAGTGTTCTTCTAGTAAGGCGTTGCCCAGAGCGATAAGCTTTACCTTTTTATCACGGCCGCAGTAGCAGTTCATCACCCTCATGCTGCTGTCATCCCCGGGAATGTACTCCTGCAAAATCAGGTGATCCTTGTAAGAGGAGGAATAGATGGCCGTCAAAATGGCGTCGAATTCCTCTCGGTTTTCCGCCACGAAAACTTTCTTTTTGTGGGGGAATTTACAGTTCCAGTACGCCACCGAATTTGAGGGCTTGATGATCACGGGGAAATCGAAGGGTAATTCCAGATTCCTGTGGTCCTCGTAAGAGCAGGTTGTGGTTTTGGGAAAAGCGAAGCCGTGTTCGGCGCACACATGATAAAAACTCTCTTTGATGGAGAGCTTCATCAAGAGTTCCTCGCTGATGCACTCAAAATAGTAAACGTCCCGCAGTTTGTCCTGATTGCGCACCAGCAGCTTGATGTAGTTGTCTCCGCAGGGCACCAGTAAAAGCTTTTTGCCGGAATGCTCATACCGCTTGGCAAAATCCAGCAGAGTTTTGACAAAAACCTGGTCGTCTTCCAAGTTGGGCTCCACTTTTTCTACAGATACAATTTTGCTGGCGGTACATGGGCCCAGGATTCCCTTGCCTACAGCCACCGACGTTATGCCGTATTCCTCGTGGAAGGACCGGGCCATGCCGTACACATTGATATCGCTGCCAAGCAGGACCGGGATGAAGCTGCTCTCAGACATGCTTCTTCGCCTCCGATCCAAAGAATTCCCTGTACCAGATCAAAAATGTGTATACGGTCCACACCCGGCGGGAATTGTCCGCTTTGCCGGTCTTGTGATCGTCTAAAAGCTTTACAAGCCTTTCCGTGTGGAAGAATTTCCGGGCGTTTTGGCTCTGAAATTCTTTTTTCACGATATTGTAGTATTTGTCCTCTTTCAACCACACCCTTGTGGGCACAGGAAAACCCAGTTTCTTTTTCCCCGCCCATTTTTCCGGCATTCGCCGCAAAGCAGCTTGGCGCATGGCAAATTTGGTATTTTCATCGTTTACCCGGTATTTCAGGGGGATGCGCTGGGCCAGGGCCATGATTTCCTTATCCAGGAACGGAACGCGCAGTTCCAGGGAATTGGCCATGCTCATCTTGTCGGCTTTTAACAGGATATCGCCCACCATCCACATATTCAGGTCCACAAACTGCATACGGGTCACAGGGTCCTTGTCCCGCGTCATGTCGTACCAGGGCTTTACCAGTTCGGCGGGGGAAGGAGCGTCTGTGGGATTTTTCAGCAGGGCCTTCCGCTCTTTCTCCGTAAACATATAGGCGTTGCCGATGAACCTGTCTTCCAGCTTTTTGCCCCGGCGCACCAGGAAGTTCAATCCCCGGTGGGCGGGGAAAAGACCCGCCGCATTGCCGATCAGCCTGCGGATGGGGAAGGGAATTTTGTCATACCAGGCGCATTCCAAAGGTTCCCGGTAGATGTTGTAGCCGCCGAAAATTTCGTCGGCGCCCTCACCGGAAAGCACCACCTTTAAATATTTGGAAGCGGTGTTGCACACAAAGTACAGAGCTACGGCGGAGGGATCCGCTAGGGGCTCGTCCATATGGTACTGTATCTTTGGGAAGGTGTCCCAGAATTCCTCAGGAGTGATGACCTTGCTGATGTTCTTTACCGGGATCTGTCTGGAAAGCTCTTCGGCGTAGCTTATCTCGTTGTATTTTGTGCCGTTGTCAAAGCCCACGGTAAAGGTCTTGTCCACATTGGCCGAACATGCCACATAGCTGGAATCCACGCCGGAGGACAGGAAAGAACCTACCTCCACGTCGCTGATCTTATGGGCTTCTATGCTGTCATCGAAAGCCTTTTCGATCTCGTCCACCCAGTATTCCAGCGGCTTGTCCTCCTCCGCCTGGAAATTGGGGATCCAGTACCGGGTAAGTTCCAATTTCCCACCTTTGTAGGTGAAATAATGGGCGGGGGGCATTTTATAGACATTTTGGAAAAATGTCTCAGGGCCGGGAGAATACTGGAAAGAAAGATAGTTTTCCAAAGCCCGCTGGTTCAGTTCCTTTTTAAACTGCGGGTGGCGCAGGAACGATTTGATCTCCGAGCCAAAGAGGAAAGCGTCGCCCATCTCGGCGTAATACAGGGGTTTAATGCCGAAAAAGTCCCTGGCCCCGAAAAGTTCCTGCTTTTCCTTGTCCCAAATGACAAAAGCAAACATGCCCCGCAGCTTGTTCAGCAGTTTGGGGCCGTATTCCTCATAGCCGTGCAGAAGGACTTCGCTGTCTGTGGCAGTTTTAAACCGGTGCCCGGCCTTTTGAAGCTGGGGCCTCAGTTCCTGATAGTTATATATCTCTCCGTTAAACAGCAGGACCTTGCTGCCATTTTCATTTAAAATGGGCTGCCTGCCGCCGTCCAGATCGATAATGGACAGCCGCCGGAAACCCATTGAAATCTGGCCGTCCTGGTAATAGTCGGCGTCGTCGGGGCCCCGGTGCCGAATGGTGTCGGTCATAGAGCGAAGAACCCCCGCGTCCCGCTGGGTCTCTCCGCCTCCCAAAAATCCAACAAATCCGCACATGACAGAAGACCTTCCTTTTCACAAAAAAGACGCGGCCACCGCATTCGGAAGACCGCGCCAGCTACTTTATTATTCTACCACGATGTAGGGAAAATGACAATTCTTTTTTTATTGCCCGAAAAAACGCTGTGACCGCAGACAGACCAACACTTACAGGCTTTTTGATTTGGCCGACCGCTCTGTGTTCCGGATCAGTTCGAACAGTGAGGGCGCGTAACGTGGGAAATCCTTTTCCAGAGTGTCCGGATTAGTCAGGGGAAGAAGCTCCCGCTTGACGCCCTGGTTGCCGTCGATGCTCTCGCCGCTTAAAATGTAACGGCTTTTCGCCTCGGACATAGCCATAGCCGATTCAATGGTGGCGCCGAAAAGTCTGGAATCCAGTTCAAAGGCGCTTTGAGGATTTTTTGGGTTGGACGAATAGAGAACCCGGAACATCTTGTAGACAGATGCGGAAAGATAGAGCGAAAACTGGTTCGTTAAACTTTCGCTATTGATTTTTTTCAAAAGAGCAAATACAATATGAAGGGAGTTAGTCAGCAGCCGATGATGGTAATCCACCAGGGAATTTTTCGGACGCCTGCCTTTAGCAGCGCTGTCGGCGGGCAGGTCGTCCACCGTGATAGTCGCCCCATTCCTCTGGGGGGTGCGGCCCAGCATGTAGTCCGTGGAAACGTGATAATAGTCAGCCGCCTTTACCACAAAATCAAGGCCGCATTCCCTTATCCCTTTTTCATAGTGGGAAAGAAGCGCCTGGGAAATATTGAAATCAGCGGCGACCTTTTTCTGGCTCAGCCCCTGCTCCTTTCGAAGCAGTGTTAAAATTCTTGGGAAATCTTTGTTCAAAGCGAATCACCTCTTCTCTTCCTTGCAGAACATTATACTATAGGTAGAGGGGTAAGTAAAGGGGAATTTAAAAAATTTTTTAAATCACCCCAGTTGTGCCCGATTTCGTATAAAGACAAATTCGGCAGACGCATAAAGGGGAGGAGCGCCATGAAATCCTATTGCATTTATCTGATCCGCAATATGCCTTGTCAGGGGAACCTGGAGGGCAGGTATATCGGGAGAACAGAATCACCTTTGACTATGGAGTCTGTCGCCAAACTGGCCTCGATGAAGAGCCAATACGACTATCCCAAAGCGGATTGCTTTTACGCCGCACCCTCCACCCGCTGCGTGGATACCCTGAAGGTTCTGTATCCCCAATCGGACCCGGAGGTGGTACTGGAGCTTGCGGACTGTGACTTCGGGGACTGGGAGGGAAAGACCGCCGAAGAACTGAAGGACCAGCCCAATTTTGTAAGCTGGATGGAAAACGGGGGCCAGACCGCGCCGCCAAACGGTGAAAGCGGTCCTGTGTTCGTGCAGCGGGTGTGCGCCGGTTTTGAAATGCTGGTGCAGAACCTGCTGGCTCAGGGAAAGACTTCCGCCGTGCTGGTGACCACTTCCGGAGTGCTCACCACGCTTCTTTCCGCTTATGGCCTGCCCAGAGCCCAACCCTACGACTGGATGTGTCCTCCCGGCCACGGTTACAGCCTGCGGATCACCCCGGGGCTGTGGATGCGTTCCGCTGTGTGCGAAGTTACCGGTACGCTGCCCGGCGGAGATGACAGGGAGAGCCCCGATCATCTTGTGATAGATATTGGCCGGGAGGCCGCCGACAGGGCTTACGGAAAAGATTAATGCCACAATATTGTGGCATATTCTTCTGTTAAATGCAACAAAATAGTAGCATATCCTCTAGGGGGATTTGCTATGTATTTTAAAAGGCTTGAAGATCTTCGGACGGACGCGGATAAGACGCAGCAGCAAATTGCCGACGTGCTGGGGTGCAAGCGGGAGGTTTACCGCCGGTACGAAAAGGGAATCCACGAGATCCCCGTATGGGCGCTGATTCGTCTTTCCGAGTATTATGGAAAGAGTACCGATTATATTCTGGGGCTGACGGACCGCTCCTGTGGTGAACAAGAAACAGGGTGTCGGGAAAAATGACGCTTGACAAAATTCCGACTCTGTCCTATAATTTCAGAAAAACACAGGGAAAGACTGCGACGGGGAAAAGACGCCGCGGCTGCCCTTACAGAGAGCCTGCGGGAGAGGCGCGGCAGCGTCTACGCGGTGAAAGCAGGCGGGCGGTACGGTGTGGATAGCTCACCCCTGAGTCTCCCTTTTGAAAGCGGCTTCGCTCTAGGAAGGGACGTTTGGCAGCGTTATACGCCGGGCCCTTATCGTAAGGCCCTGAAGGACGGATTTTTTCCGTCGAAAGCGGGTGGTACCGCGTGGAACCTGTTTCCTCGCCCCGGATGCGTTTTGCCGCATCCGGGGCTTCTTTACGGTTGCTCCGTGGGAAAATTTTGAAAGGATGGTAAGCTCAAATGAATCAAGGATACCGCAAATACAAACCCTTTGTGCCCATCAGTCTGCCGGACCGCACCTGGCCTGACAAGACCATTACTAAAGCTCCCATATGGTGCAGCGTGGACCTGCGTGACGGCAACCAGGCCCTGGTAAACCCCATGAATTTGGAACAGAAGCTGGAATTTTTCCAGCTGCTGTGCGAGATCGGGTTTAAGGAGATCGAGGTGGGCTTCCCATCCGCTTCTGAGACAGAGTATGAAATCCTCCGGGCTCTTATCGAGCAGGACCTGATCCCCGACGATGTGACAGTGCAAGTCCTGGTACAGGCCAGAGAACACCTGATCAGGCGGACCTTTGAGGCTATAGACGGCGCCAAAAACGTCATCGTCCACTTTTATAACTCCACTTCCACTTTGCAGCGCAAGGTGGTGTTCAACACCGATATGCAGGGCGTTATCGATATTGCTGTGGAGGGGGCCCGGCTTATCAAGCGCCTGACGGACGAGATGAGCGCTGAAAGCGACATCAACATCCGCTACGAATATTCCCCCGAGAGCTTTTCCGGCACGGAGATGGAAAACGCCGTGCTTATCTGCGACCGGGTGCTGGAAGAGCTGGGAGCCACCCCGGAGAACAAGGTCATTATCAACCTGCCGAACACTGTGGAAATGTCCACCCCCAACACCTACGCGGACCAGATTGAATACTGCTGCCGGAACATAAAGCACCGCGACAGTGCCATTATCAGCCTGCATCCCCATAATGACCGGGGTACCTGTACCGCCGCCACAGAGCTGGGCGTCATGGCCGGCGGCGAGCGGGTAGAGGGCACGCTGTTCGGCAACGGCGAGCGCACCGGCAACCTGGACATAATGAACATGGCTATGAACATGTATTCCCAGGGAGTGGACCCGAAGCTGGACTTCTCCCATATGAACCATATCCGCCAGGTGTACGAGGAGTGTACCAAGATGAAGGTCCACCAGCGGCACCCTTATGCCGGCGAACTGGTATTTACAGCTTTTTCCGGCTCCCATCAGGACGCCATCAATAAAGGCGTCAACTACATGGCGAAAGAGAAATCGCCCTATTGGGAGGTGCCCTACCTGCCTATCGACCCCGCTGATCTGGGCCGCCAGTACGAGCCCATTGTCCGTATCAACTCCCAGTCCGGCAAGGGCGGGGCGGCTTTTGTCATGCACCAGAGTTTTGGGTATGTGCTGCCAAAAGCCATGCACCCCGAGTTCGGCTCGCTTGTGAAAAAGGCTTGCGATAACTGCGGCAGGGAGCTTGCCCCCGGAGAGGTATTCGAAATCTTTAAAAAGGAATATCTGGAGGTTGCTGAGCCCTATCATCTGCTGACCTATAAAATTTTTGAGGAAGATGGCGGGAACGGCCATGTAGTGGTGGATTTTGAGGGCACTATCCGCTATGACCATAACACTCGGCCCGTGTCGGGCAAAGGAAACGGCCCTATCGATGCGTTCTTCAATGCCCTGCACACTATTGGCCTTGATGACTATGAGTTCGTTTCCTACAGCGAGCACGCTGTCTCTACTGGAGCCGATTCCAAAGCGGTGTCCTATATCCAGCTTCGCCACAACGGCCAGATAGTCTTTGGCGTGGGCATGGATTCCAACATCAGCATCGCCTCCATCAAGGGCATCATCTGCGCCATTAACCGGTGCGAGAGAAAGGGGAAAAACGAGTAAATGAAAACCTACAATATCGCAGTATTAAAAGGCGACTACATCGGCCCGGAGATCGTGGACGAGGCTGTGAAGGTCCTGAAAAAGACGGCGGAGAAATTCGGCTTTGGGGTGGAACTGCACAGGGCCCTGCTGGGCGGCGAGGCAATTGACGCCGCGGGTACGCCTTTACCCGATGGAACCGTAGAGATTTGCAAAGCCGCGGACAGCGTGCTGTTGGGCGCTGTAGGCGGCCCCAAGTGGGACGGCCAGCCCGGCCCCAACCGGCCTGAAAAGGGCCTTTTGGGCATCCGTAAGGCTTTGGGACTTTACGCCAATCTCCGGCCTGCCGTCATTTTCCCATCCCTGCGTGAGGCGTCGCCGTTAAAACCGGGGATCATCGGAGACAGGCTGGACATTATGGTGGTGCGGGAACTGACAGGCGGCATTTACTTCGGCGACCGGGGCACCGGCGAGGAAAACGGAGTGAAATCCGCATATGACACGGAGCGGTATAGCCTGCCGGAAATAGAGCGCATTGCCCGGGTGGCCTTCGGCCTGGCCCAAAAGCGCGGAAAAAAGCTTACAAGTGTGGACAAAGCCAATGTGTTGGATACTTCCCGGCTGTGGAGGCAAACCGTAAATGAGATTGCAAACGGATACCCGGACGTGGAAGTTTCCCACATGTATGTGGACAACTGCTCCATGCAGCTTGTGCGGGACCCCGGCCAGTTTGATGTTATCCTAACCTCCAACATGTTCGGCGACATCCTTTCCGACGAGGCCTCTATGATCAGCGGCTCCATCGGTATGCTGGCTTCCGCCAGTCTGGGCGACAGCGGCTTTGGCCTGTACGAGCCCATTCACGGTTCCGCTCCCGACATTGCCGGTCAGGGCGTTGCAAATCCCCTTGCCACGATTCTCAGCGTGGCCATGATGCTCCGCTATTCCTTAAACGAGCCCCAGGCCGCCCGTGCTATTGAAGACGCGGTCACCAAGACGCTGGAGATTGCCCGCACCCCCGATATCTACACTGAGGGCTGCGGCGCGAAAAAGGTCTCTACCGTTGAGATGGGCGATATCGTGGCCGGTTTGGTATAAAATAAAAGGACTGCCGGGGGACGCCTCGACAGTCCTTTTATATTGCCAGAAAGATTAGCATTAAAACCGGCTGGTGCAGCAGATAGATCAGCAAACTGTGGCGGCCGAGAAAGGCCAAAGGGCGAAAACCGGGCGTAAGAAAGCTCCTGGCTTTTTCGCTTTGCTTGAAAAGTCCCCATAAAAAGTACCCCGCCAGATACAGAAAGAACCAGGGGATAAGGGGGAAGTAGTCACTGGAAACAAAGGTGGAGGAGGGAAATCCCAGCACCGCCAGCCAGTCAAACCGGTACAATGCGGCAGGCAGATTGAGGAGCCTCAGGCCCTCAAACCCCAGATAGCCCTGGGGCACGCCCCTGGTAAGGAAAAATAGCACTGCCGCCAAAATAAGTCCTGCCCAGACCGGCAGCCTCAGGCACAGGCGTTCGCACAAAAGGTCCAGCAGGTACAGCAACAGGGCCGCCAGTCCCAGAAAGGTGAGTACTCCGTAATGAATAGCCTCCTGGGGCATGACCAGCCCGGTGACAAGAGACACTGCCGCGCCGCAAGCGACTAAAATCAGGCCATGAGGAACATGACGGCGGCTTATCCCCTGGCACAGACCGGAGAGCAGGATAAATGCCCAGCAGATGCTCTGTTGCCACACATACCCCGGTGTTTCCGGGAACCAGGATATCTGCACGCCTTTGATGTATACCAGGTCATACACGGCGTGATAGCAAACCATACTTAAAACGCACAGCCCCCGTAAAGTGTCCAGCAGGCCGTACCGGGGCTTTTGGGCTGTTTCGCTCAATAGCCCAGCACCCCCTGTAAAGACTCGTCGTTTTCGATCCAGGTATTCACGTCGATGACCCGGTAGTTATCCAGGTCGTCACGCACCACCACTTTTGCGATACCGGCGTTGATTACCATCCGCTTGCACATGGAGCAGCACACGGCGTTTTCGATATACTCCCCGGTGTCTACTTCCTTTCCCACCAGATACAGGGTGGCGCCCAGCATGTCCCTGCGGGAGGCGGAAATGATGGCGTTTGCTTCGGCGTGGACGCTTCTGCAAAGTTCGTACCGCTCACCCCGGGGCACCCCCATTTTTTTCCGCAGGCAATAGCCCAGATCAGAGCAGTTCTGCCGCCCGCGGGGTGCGCCCACATAACCGGTGGAGATCACCTCATCGTCTTTTACAATCACCGCACCGTAGTGGCGCCGCAGGCAGGTGCAACGCTGGGATACGGTTTCCGCCAGATCCAGATAATAATTGGTTTTGTCACGCCGCGCCAGTTTTTCCATCATTCACATCGCCTTTCCGACAGCTTTTCTTTGAGGTATAGTATACAGCCATTTGTCAAAGGGCGCAAGTGCCTTTACTTTTTCCTTCAAAAATGGTAGGATGATGAAAAGGAGAAAGGGGGTAGGGCTGTGCCTGGTTCCGTTGTGGGCAATCTTGTTGGGATCTTGCTGTTCCTGCTGTTCCAGGTGTGCGGCATGTGCGTTGCGGCTTTTTTTCTGCCCCGTGAGGGGGCGGGCGCCAGGGTCCTGCTGGGCAGCGTGTGCGGCAGTGTCATGCTCCAATGGTTTCCGGTACCCTTTGCCTTTTTCCTGGGATTTTCCATTCCCGCCCACCTGTGCGCTGTATGCCTTGCCCTGTGTACTGCCGCGGTCTGTTTCCGCCTGGGGAAAGGAAAGGGCGTGCCCGGATTTTCCGGGGTGCTTTCCGCCTTTCTCCGGCGGCGCTTTTTGTGGGCCGTTTTGGCGCTGTGGCTTTTTTTCTGCTTCCTGGCGTGGAAATCCTTTCTTTTTGAGGATGGGAAGATTTTTTCCAGCCAGGCCACATACGGCGACATGAGCATGCATTTAAGCTTTATTACCAGCTTGGCCAGGCAAGGGGATTTCCCCCCTGACTATTCTCTCCTGCCAGACGTCCAGTTGTGTTACCCTTTTTTGTCGGACAGCATTTCGTCCTCCCTCTATCTATTTGGCGCGTCGCTGAAGCTTTCTTACTTTTTGCCGATGGTTGCGGCCGGGGCCCAGGTGTTCTTTGGATTCTACCTTTTTGCCTCACGGTTTTCAGGCAGCCCCAAGAAGGGCGCTTTGGCCTGGACTCTGTTCTTTTTTAACGGCGGCTTTGGCTTTATCTACTTTCTGAACGGCGAGAAAAGCTTTTCCGACCTGCTGCAGGGGTTTTACCAGACCCCTACCAATCTGGTGGAAAAGGGACTTCGGTGGGTCAATGTGGTAGTGGATATGATGCTTCCACAGCGAGCCACACTGTTTGGCTGGGCAGTGCTCTTTCCGGCGCTGTATGTGCTGTACCGGGCCGTCTTTGAAACACAGAAGAAGTATTTTCTGTATGCCGGGGTGCTGGCGGGCCTCCTGCCCATGATCCACACACACTCCTTTTTGGTTCTCGCTCTGGTCTGCGGAGTGTGGCTGGTATGTTCTCTGCTCCGTGGGTTGGGGCTGGAGGGTTTGGGCGTCAAGGTGGGAAAGTGTTTAATCCTGCTGGGCCTTCCGGGCATGTGTGTACTCTTTGCGGTCTTCCGACAGCAGAGCGACTCCCCAATGTTCCTCCTGGTGGTTTTGGCCGCAGCGGTCCTTTTCCTGCTTCTGCTTATTTTGCTTTTGCTGCGCTCCGGACGGGCCGGAGGATGGAAACCTCTTCTTTCCACCTGGGGAGTTTTGCTGCTTTCCGCCTGTGCGCTGGCGGTGCCCCAGCTTTTTATCTGGACGTTCCGGCAGGCCGGGACCAGCGGTTTTATTCGCGGGCACTTTGGCTGGATCATTCCCCAGTGCGAGGGCGGCTATTTTTGGTTTTATGTGAAAAATTTAGGGCTGGGGGGAGTATTGGCTTTGGGAGGGCTTCTCACAGCCAATTGCCGCAGCTTTTCCAAATACGCCCCGGCCTTGTTGATCTGGTTCCTGGCGGAATTTGTGGAGTTCCAGCCCAACGATTACGACAACAACAAACTGCTGTACGCCGCATTTGCCCTGCTTTGCTGCGCGGCTGCGGAATTTGCCGCCCGGGTGCTGGGAAGGGTGAGGGGGAAGGGGCTCCGGTACGCTTTTGGAGGGACGGCCCTGGCCCTGTGCGTGACCTCGGCGGTTATGACAATGGCCCGTGAAACTGTGTCGAAATACGAACTGTTCGGCGAGGGGGCTATTGCCATGTGCGAATATGTAGAGGAAAACTTACCCGCCGATGCGGTGATATTGACGGACACGCGCCACAACAACGAGGTCGCTTCTCTGGCCGGCCGGAATATCGTGTGCGGCTCGCCGTCCTACCTGTTTTATCATGGACTGCCCTATTCCGGCAGCGAGATGGCAGCCCGTGAGATGTACGAGGAGCCGGACCAGTCATTGGACTTGTATAGGCAATACATGGTAGATTATGTTCTGGTCAGCGATTTTGAACGGTCCTCCTACCGGGTCCGGGAGGACAGGATTGCCGCTCTGTTTCCCAAAGTGTACGATGACGGGGTGCGGGCGCTGTACCGGGTAACGGAAGGAGAAGGGCATGAATAACCTGTCTGATCCCAGCTATATCAAGGAAGTGCTGCAAAGACACGGGTTTCGGTTCTCCAAGTCTTTGGGGCAGAACTTTCTCATCAATCCCACCGTGTGTCCGCGCATGGCCCGGGCCTGCGGCGGCGAATGTACAGGCGTTATCGAGATAGGCCCCGGTTTGGGGGTCCTCACCCGGGAACTATCCCGGGTGAGCAAAAGGGTGGCGGCTATTGAGTTGGACCGCCGGCTGTTCCCGGTGCTGCAAGAGACTTTAGCTGACTGCGGAAACGTGGAACTGATAGAGGGTGACGTGCTAAAACTGGACCTGCAGAAATTGATCGACGAGAAATTCGGCGGGGAAGAGGTGTGTGTCTGTGCCAACCTGCCCTACTATATCACATCGCCGGTTATTATGCGTCTGCTGGAAAGCGGTCTGCCTATCAGAACCATAACGGTGATGGTGCAGAAGGAAGCGGCCAGGCGCATCTGCGCGCCACCCGGCACGAGGGAATGCGGGGCGGTCAGCGTGTCCGTCTGGTACCATGCCAGGCCTGAAATGTTGTTCCAGGTGGGAAGGGGCAGCTTTCTGCCTCAACCCAATGTGGATTCTGCCGTTCTCAGGCTGGACCTGCGAAAGGTCCCGCCCGTCCGGGCGGAGGACGAGGAGCAGTTTTTCCGGGTGGCCCGGTCCGCTTTTTTGCAGCGCAGGAAAACGGCCGCAAATTCCGTCGCTTCCGCCGGGGAATATGGGAAAGACCAGGTGGAACGGGCACTGGAAATCCTGGGACTGCCGAAAAATATCAGAGCCGAAAGACTGACCCTGGAGGAATTTGCCGGTCTTGCAAACACCCTTTTAACGGGTGTATAATAAAAAAACAGGGACTCGGCGGGAAGCCGGGTCGTGACGACAAACAGGGGGAGATTATATGACAGACGTGGAAAAAAGGCTTTACAGGCTACTGTTGCTGGCCGACGGATTGGCCATTTTGATCAGCATGGTGGCGGGGCCTCTGAGCCACACGGCGCTGGCTATTGGCGCGGCGGCCAGCGCGCTGCTCATTTCGCTTAGCCTAATCGGGTACGGCCTGTGGTTCTGGCCAAAACGCCGATAGGATCACATGCTCTCAGGGGCGGTGACCTTAAACAGCCGCAAGGCGTTTTCCAGTACCGTCTTGGCGGCGGTGCACAGGTACAAGCGGGCTGAGGTAAGGGCGGGATCGCTCCCCTTTACCCGGCAGGTGTTGTAAAATTTGTGGAACAGGGTGGAAAGACTGACCACGTACCGGGTGATCCTGGCCGGGTCCATAGCCTTTGCCGCCGCGGTAATCTCAGCAGTATAGCCGGACAGCCAGCGGATCAGTTCAATCTCCTCCGGCGCGGTAAGCAGCGAAAGTTCTTCCGGGCCGCATTCCTTTGGCTCTATGCCGTCGGCCTGCAGGTTTTTCAGGATACTGCAAATGCGGGCGTGGGCGTACTGTACATAATAGACAGGGTTCTGGGAGTCCTCCCGCACCGCAAGGTCCAGATCGAAGTCGATAGTGGTGTTGGGTTCATAAGAGTTAAAAAGGAACCTGGCGGCATCCACAGGCACCTCGTCCAGCAAGGTGACAAGGGTGATGGCCTTGCCGCTGCGCTTGCTGGCTTTTACGATCTCCCCGTCCCGTACCAGGCGCACCATCTGCATCAAAACTACCTGTAGCTTGCCGGCGTCCACGCCTAAAGCTGTCAATGCGGCTTTCAGCCGGGGCACATAGCCGTGATGGTCAGCCCCCAGCACATTGATGGCAAGATCAAAATTCCGGGTGACCAGCTTGTCATAGTGATAGGCGATATCGGGCACCACGTAAGTGGGTACCCCGTTAGAGCGCCGGATGACGAAGTCCTCAGAGCCGTAGCCTTCTCCCCTAAACCATAGGGCCCCTTCTTTTTCATAGGTGACGCCCCTCTGGATCAGTTGGTCTATTACCCGTTGTACCGCACCGCTTTCGTGCAACGCGGATTCGTGGAACCAGTTGTCGTATTCTACCCGGTAGCGCTTCAGGTCGTCGTGGAGTCCCTGGATGTTCCGGGGCAGAGCGAACCCGATCAGCGCCTGCCGGCGTTCTTCTGGAGATAAGTTTACATAACTGTCACCGAATTTTTCGGCAAAGAGCCTGGCGTTTTCAGCAACGTCGGGCCCTTTGTATCCGTCTTCGGGGAATTCCACCTGATCCTCGCCTTGAAAAATCTGCAGATACCTAGCCTCCAAAGACAGGGCGTACTTGTTTACCTGGTTGCCAGCGTCGTTTACATAAAATTCCCGTTCGACCTGATAGCCGGCGGTTTCCAGCACTGAGGCCAAAGCGTCGCCCAGTACGCCGCCTCTGGCGTTGCCGATGTGCATGGGGCCTGTGGGGTTGGCCGAAACGAATTCCACCAGCACCCGTTGGCCCTGACCATATTTGCTGCGGCCGTAAGCTTTTCCCAGCTTGTGGATGTCCCGCAGGATCTCACCGTAAAAGCGGCTGTCATAAGTAAAGTTCAGAAAGCCGGGACCGGCAATCTCGCACCTTGAAAAGTATGTGCCGTCCAGGTCCAGGTTGTCCAAAATGGCCTGTGCAATCTGTCTGGGAGCCTTGCGAAAGCTTTTTGCCCCGGACATAGCCGCGTTGCAGGCCCAATCCCCATGAGCCCGGTCGGCGGGGACCTCCAGAGCGAATTCCGGCAGGGGAGCCTGAGGCAGTTCACCTGCCATTATGGCCTTATTCATGGCGTTTTCGATAGCCTCGCGCAGGCCGGATGTAGCGTTTGATACCAGCAGTGACATATTCTCTTTTCCTTCCTCTTTATTGTTTTATCCCGGCCCGGCCCGTGCCGCCGCAGGGTGTTACCTCGACTTCAATCTCGTTGGAACTGGACAGGTTCGAGTCGATATCCAGTGTGTATTTTACGCTTAAGCTGCCGCCCTGTTTGTCCAGGGAGGACCGGAGTTCGCTGACGAATACGCCCAGGGACAGGGTGCCGAAGCCGGTGTCATACAGGCAAAGATTTCTGCGGCCCTGCTCCAAAATCAGCCGGGTCGCGGACCCGGAACGCATCATGGTCACTTTCCCCGGCTCAATTTTTAACACCGAGGTGTAGGAAATTTTGGGGTCGTCCTCATCGTATTCCTTATATGCGATGAACCTGGTCCCGCCTCTTTCGGTATAGGTGCCGGTAGTGCTGAGTTTTACCTCGCCCGGCTCGATGACGTCATCTCCGGCGTAGTACTGCCTGCCGGTTATGTGGATGTTGTAATCGTCCTTCAGCACGGTTTCCCCGTTCCTTTCTGTCAACAGCTTTTAATCAATAGTTTCCGATACTGATCCGTTCTGTACGGCCCTCCACGCTGTGACCTAAAAACAGTTCGGCCACACCGATGAAGTCCTCCGGATCGTCGGTAACAAAGTAGTCGGCCTTCCGGGACCTTTCCCCGCCGCACAGGCCGTTCCGCTCACGCAAGGCTGCCGCCAGCGCCAAAGCCGCTTCCCGGCCGCTGTCGACAAGCGTGACCCCCCGGCCCATGACGGAACTGATGGTGGCGCTGATAATGGGGTAATGGGTGCAGCCCAAGATCAGCGTGTCAACTCCTGCTTCCCGGATGGGAGCCAAGTACCGCTCCGCCACCAGGCGGGTCACTTCCTCCTGGGGGGAAACAAAGCCGTTTTCCACCAGGGGCACGAACAGAGGACAGGGCTGGGAGTATACCTCCAGCCTGTAGTTTGCGGCAAGCAAAGCTTTGCGGTAGGCATCGGTACGTATAGAAGCTCCGGTGGCAATGACCCCTACCTTGCCGTTCCCGGTAGCGGCCGCGGCGGCTTTCGCGGCGGGTTCCACCACGTCAAAATAAGGTACGGGCAGAGCCGCGCCGATATCCGCGGCGTTGGAGCTTACCGTACCGCAGGCCGCAAGCACCGCCTTTACGTTCCGGCCGATCAGAAACTGAATGTCCTGCCGGGCGTAATTGCGCACAGTTTCCCGGCTTTTGGTGCCGTAGGGCACTCTGCCGGTGTCGCCCAGGTACACGATGCTTTCCAGGGGCAGGACCTTTTCCAGTTCTTTTACAGCGGTCAGCCCCCCCAGGCCGGAATCAAACACACCGATAGGCCGGTTATCCATGTGACCTCACCCTTTCCGACTGCTGAAAGGCCAGGTCGATCAAATGATCCAGCAGCCCGCCGTAAGTGTAGCCGCACTCCATCCACAGTTTTGGATACATACTGATGGAAGTAAAGCCCGGCAGAGTGTTTATCTCATTTAACACCACCCGGTGGTTGCCCTCTGTTACGAAAAAATCTACCCTTGCAAGGCCAGAGCATCCCAGCAGGCGGTATGCCCGCACGGCCACTCTGCGGATTTCCTCAGCGGTCTCTTCACTGATGCGGGCGGGGATGTACAATTGGCTGGTGCCGTTTTTATATTTGTCATCGTAGTCGTAAAACGCGGCGGAAGCGCCAATCTCTCCCACGATGGAAGCCTCCGCGTCCCGGTTGCCCAGCACGGCGCATTCTACCTCCTGGCCCCGCACGCCCTCTTCTACCACGATCTTAGCGTCTTCGGCGGCGGCGACGCGGATGGCCCTGTCCAGCCCTTCGGGCCGCTCCACCCTGCTCACTCCCACAGAGGACCCGGCGTTTGCGGGCTTTACAAACACGGGAAAAGTGAGCCTTGCCCGGATTTTATTTTTTATGACTTCCGGCGCGGCGCCGTACCGGTCGGCGTAGAACCACAGGTAATGGGCCTGTTCGATGTTCTGGGCAGACAGAAAGGTGTGGGTCACTGCTTTGTCCATGCACACGGCGGAGGACAGGGTATTGCATCCGACAAAAGGGATACCCGAAAGCTGGAACAGCCCCTGTATGGTGCCGTCCTCGCCGTTTTTGCCGTGAAGTACCGGGAAAACGCAGTCCAGGCGGATGATTTCGGCAGCGCCGTCCCGCAAGACCACCAGCCCGTGAACGGAAGGATCGGGGGACAGAAAAGCGGGGACCGTTAGGCCCGAAGTTTCCCACCCGCCGTTTTCCAGGTCCTCTACCGGACCCGTGTACAGCAACCATTTTCCTTCTTTTGTAATGCCCACCTGGTGGACCGTGTATCTTTCGGTGCTCAGGTTCCGCAGGACAGAGGCCGCCGACATGAGGGACACTTCGTGTTCGGAGGAAACGCCGCCGAAGATTACGGCCAGGCTCCGCTTTCCTCTCACAGTATCCATTAGTGATCACATCCCGTTTCAGATTTCGTTAGCCAAATCAATATTATACTATAGAGGGGGGAAATTATCAACCCATTTTCCCAGTTTTCAGGTCGGGGACCTGCGTTTGTCAATGGTGCGTACCACCTGCGGTTCCTTATCAAGAACAATCCCCATTAGCTGGACAAAGGGGGCTTGGTAATGGTATAATAAACACATCGGCGGACTTAACAGGGTTTATTGTGAAAGCGTATCGTAAAAGAGGATAGACAAAATTCTCGGGACCCGCATGGGACCTAAAAAAATCAGACTTTACGGAGGACGTATGAAGATATTGTTCGTCTGCACGGGGAACACCTGCCGCAGTCCGATGGCGGAGGGGATTTTTCGGAAGATGATAGCGGAACAGGGGCTGGAGGGACAAGTGCTGTGCCAAAGCGCCGGGTATGCCGCTGTGGATGGGGATCTGACAGCGGAAAATGCGGTAAGGGCCTGCCGTGAGATAGGTGTGGATATCTCGGACCACACTGCCCGGCGGCTGACCGGTGGAGAGATTCCGGCATGGGACCTGTATTTTACAATGTCAAAGACCCACGGATATATTTTAGAGCAGGCGGGTGTGCCCGCCCCAAAGATATACATACCCCGGTACATTCCGGACCCTTTTGGTCAGGACCTTGATACCTACCGCTTATGCAGGGACAAGCTGCGGGAGGAGTTGGATGTGTTTTATCGTGACTGCGTAACCAGGCTGCTGGCGCTGGAGGGGAAGAATTGATGGAAATTATCGCCATGCGGAAGGGGCACACCGCCGTGTTGGCAGAGTTGGAAAGGCTCTGCTTTTCAAGGCCCTGGAGTCAGGCGTCCCTTGAGGCTGAAATAAATAACCCAAACGCCTGTTTTCTGGTAGCGGTCCGGGGGGAAGAGGTGCTGGGCTACGCCGGTATGCACTGTGTCCTGGATGAGTGCTATATGGACAATATAGCGGTATTTCCGACCTGGCGGCACCGGGGTGTGGGAAGGGCGCTTCTCACGGCGCTGGAATGTGAGGCAAAAAAGAGAGGCGGGACTTTTCTTTCCCTTGAGGTAAGGCCTTCCAACACCGCCGCTGTCGAGATGTACAAAAGCATGGGCTTTCGGGAAGAGGGCAGAAGAAGGGAATTTTACGAATCTCCGGCTGAGGACGGTCTGATCCTGACGAAACGCTGGACACGCTTTTTTACAGAGACTGTGGAAAATTGGAAGGACTGGGGACGGGTGTTCCAATCTGCATTCGCCTTTACGGACCTTGTAAGGGCCGTCTGTGAAAAGGAAGCGCTGCCCTTTGCTCCCTTAAAAAACATGACCCCCGGCACAAACGGGGTTTTCCGGGTAGGGGACATGGTGGCCAAAATCTTTTTCCCCAGGGAATCAGGCCTGGACCCGCTCCCCGATTTTCAAAATGAAGCGGTGGTATACGGAAGGATGGAGGAGATGGGGATTCCTGTTCCCAAAGTAATTGCTAAAGGGTTTATAGAGGATGAATACCGGTTTTATTATATCTTTACCGAATATTGCCCCGGTATGGAGGCGGGGAAATGGCTTAGGGCCGCTTCAGCGGAGAACAAGGTTGAATTTGCCCGGAACCTCCGTGCAATCCTGCGAAAGCTGAACCGGCCCGTTCAGGGGCTGATAGCCCAGGTGGACCTGCTGAAAAGGGCCGTAGAGAACCCCCGCCTTGAAAAGCTTCCGGCTGGCTTGCGGGAGGAAATGGTCTGCCGCGCCAAGCGCCTGGACCTTTCAGACCGGGTGCTGGTACATGGCGACTTGACCGGAGAAAACATTTTGGTAAATGAAGCGGGAGAACTGACGGTGATCGACTGCGCCGACGCGCGCCTGGCCCCAGCCTGGTACGAGTACGGCCCCATTGTGTTCGATCTGTTCCGGTGTGATCCGGTCTTGCTGCGGGGCTTTGCCGGAGAGGATCGTGAGGGATTTATCCAGAAAACTTTGGACGCGGTATGCATTCACGACTTTGGAGCGGACCTGCTGGAGGGAAGATTTGCAAGCCTGAAGGAGGCACAAGACTTTTTGCGGGGCCGTTTGGGACTTTTGTGACCTGACAGGAAGGAGGACGCCTGTGTTGCGATTTGTTTTGGGACGAGCCGGAAGTGGAAAAACAGAATATCTCCGGCGAATGCTGGCGGAAAAGAGCCGGTCCGGGGAGGAAAAGCTGTTCCTGCTGGTGCCGGAACAGTATTCCTTTGAATCGGAGAAGGCCATGCTCCGGCTTTGCGGCCCCCGGCGGGGCAACCGGGTGCAGGTTTACAGCTTTACCCGCCTTGCCGAAGCCGTTTTCCGCAAAGAGGGCGGGGCGGCGGGCCGGCGGTTAAGTGATGGGGGCAGGCGTATTTTGATGTCCTCCGCCCTGATGGCCTGCGAGGACCAGCTGGGAGTGTACCGGCACGCGGCCCAGAGCGACAGGGTGACAGATCTGATGCTTACCGCCGTAAACGAGATGAAGCTGTGCGGCATCTCTCCAGAACAACTGCGGGACGCCGCCGGCAGACTTGGAGACAGGGGTCTTTCCAGAAAGCTTTCGGAGATTGCCCTGCTGTACGGTGCTTTTGAGGCTCTTGTAGAGGCTTCTTACCTGGATTCCAGGGACGATTTGACCCGGCTGAAAGAAGCCCTGGAGGAAAGCGAGTTTTTCCGGGGAGCCGTTGTGGCGGTGGATTCTTTTGAGGGCTTTACGGTCCAGGAGATGGGGGTGCTTTCTCAAATTTTCAGAAAAGCGGCTTCTGTCACAGTGGCCCTGTGTACCGACGGCCTGGACCAGGGAGGGTCCGGCCTGTTTGCTTTGGTGGAGCGTACCAGAGCCCGGCTCACCCGTGCGGCGGAGGACGAGGGCGTAAAGGTACTGCCCCCTGTCATGCTCACCGGTGCGCCCAGATTCCAAAATGAAAACTTAAAACTGCTGGAGGCCCAGCTTTTCTGTGAGGGAGAGACTCTTGCCTCTTCAGAGCATGAAGGGGTGGAGATATTTGAGGCAAGGGACGTCTATGAGGAATCGGAGTTTGTGGCCGCCACCATCCGCCGCCTGGTAGAGGAAAAAGGCTGGCGCTACCGAGATTTTTCCATCATATGCCGCAGCCCCGAACACTATTACGGCAGTTTGGATGTGGCCCTGCGAAAAAGGGATGTTCCCTGTTTTGTATCCGAGCCTGCCAAAGTGGACGCGGAGCCGGTTATGCGCTTTACCTTAGGGGCGTTTGAATCTGTGCAGTCCGGATTTGCCACAGATGACCTGTTGGAGATGCTGAAAACAGGTGTTTCGGGTTTTACGGCTGAGGAAATCTCGGCTCTGGAAAATTATGCCTTTCTCTGGAAGGTCACGGGGAGCGGGTGGAACGAGCCTTTTGTCCGCCACCCGGACGGCTTTGGCAAGGAGATGACGGACAGCGACCGGGAAGAACTGGCCCGCTTAAACAGCTTGAGGGAAAGGCTTATCTCCCCTTTGCGGTCTTTTGCCGCTGAGACAAAAGATGCTTCCGGAGAAGAGATTTCCCAGGCGGTGTTTGCACTGCTGGAAAGGTTCGGTATGGAAAAGAACCTTCCCGACTACTGCCGGGCACTGGAACAGGCGGGAGAGGACGGGCTTTCTCAAAAACAGATGCGGGTGTGGGACCTTCTCATGGAGATACTGGACCAGATGCACAGTATTCTGGGTAAGAGAAAGACGTCCCGGGACCGCTATTACCGTCTGCTTAAAGAAGTAGTGTCCGCTGAGGACGTGTCGGAGATTCCCCAGACTGTAGACGAGGTGATTTTCGGCACGGCGGAACAGGTTCGGCAGTCTTCTCCCAAAGCGGCTTTCCTGATTGGCGTTTCTCAGGGAGATTTTCCCCTGGCGCCCAAATCTTCCGGCGTGTTTTCCGACGCGGAGCGTCGGGAACTGATTGCTTTAGATCTGCCTTTGGGCGATCCGTTGGAACAAAAGGCGATAGAAGAGAGGTACTTGGCCTACTCTGTGGCTTGCGCTCCTTCGGAAATGCTGTTTGTCTGCTGGCCCCGCACCGCCGGAGGAGAGGACAAGGAACCCAGCGAACTGGTGAGTGCCGTACAAGAGATATTTCCCGCCTTAACGCCTTTGCGGGATCTGCCGGACGAGTATTTTGCAAATTCCAAAGAGGCCGCTTTTTCCCGCATGGCAGCCAGATTCCGGGACAACACGGGGGAAGCCGGAGCTTTGCGCCTGCTGTTCCAGGATGAGGAGGCCTACCAGGGGAGGATAGAAGCCCTGAAACGAGCGGCAGGGCAGAAGCCCGCCCGTGTGGAGGACCCGGACCTTGCCAGGAAGATCTTTGGGGAGGACATGTTCCTTTCTCCTACACAAATTGAAAATTTCTACAGTTGCCCCTTTAAATATTTCTGCCGGTACGGGCTGAACGCCAAAGAGCGAAGGCCCGCTGAGGTGGATGTAATGCAGTACGGTACGTTGATGCATTACCTGTTTGAGAAGATCTTCCGGGAAAGCCGGGAGCAGCGGGCCGAAAGGTCCTGGGAGGAACTGCTGGAACATGTGCGGGGACTGATTTTACAATACGCGGACGAGAATATGGGAGGTTTCTCTCTGTTGAGCGGCAGGGAGAAGTACCGGCTGGACCGCATGGCCCAGTCTGCGGGAAAGCTGATACGCCACGTGGAGGAAGAACTGGCTCAAAGCCGGTTCCAGCCGGCGGAAATGGAACTTCGTCTGGAAGAAGGGGGGAAGTACCCGCCTTTAAAGGTGGAGACCGGAGACGGGCACGTAATCACCGTTGGGGGGACAATTGACAGGATAGATGTGTGCCAGTTCCCGGACGGCAAAAAATACGTCCGGGTCATCGACTACAAAACTGGGAAAAAACTGTTCCGGTTGGCGGATGTGTACTATGGGCTGAACATGCAGATGCTGGTCTATCTGGCGGCTTTGGTGGAAAACGGGCAGGAGTTCCCGGCGGGTATTTTGTATGTGCCGGCGGCCGAACCATCTGTATCAGCGAACAGGGGGGCTGACGAGAAGACAATCAGGCAGGAGGCCGACAGGCAGATGCGCATGAACGGCCTGGTATTGGACGATGATGGGGTAATAGAGGCTATGGAAGCCGGCGCGAAAGGGAAGTTCATTCCGGCAAGCCTGAACAAAGACGGTTCGCTGGGCAGATACAGTTCTGTTCTAAGCGAAAAAGACCTGCGGAAGGTGCTGGACTACGCCAAATCCCTGATTGCCTCAATGGGACGGGAACTGAACCGGGGCTGCGCCGGGGCCCGGCCCAACCTGGTGAACCAGAACGCATGTAAATATTGCCCATACGGAGCGGTGTGCGGCAAAGAGTACGGCGAGAAGGACGTGGTGCAGGACAGGGCCTCCGTCGGGGAAGTGGTGGAGCGCATGGAACAGGCCAGGGGAAAGGAGGAGAGGAAGGATGGCTGAGATGAAATGGACGGAAAGCCAGAGGGACGCTATCGCCGCAAGACAGGGGACTTTGCTGGTGGCGGCGGCCGCAGGCTCGGGTAAAACAGCTGTGCTGGTCCAAAGGGCGATCGAACGGATGACGGACCCTGCTCACCCTACCGGCGCGGACAGGATGCTCATTGTCACCTTTACAAAGGCTGCCGCCGCCGAAATGCGGGCCCGTTTGGAGCGCAGACTTACCGAAATGCTGCGGGAAAGGCCGGGCGACCCCTTACTCAGGCGCCAGAGCCTGCTGCTTTCCCAGGCGCATATCGGCACGGTAGACAGTTTTTGCGCCGAAATGCTCCGGGAGTTTTTTCACCTGCTGGACCTTTCCCCGGATTTCAAAATTCTGTCGGACAAGCAGGAGGAAGAGTTCACTTCCGCAGCATTGAACGAGGCGCTGCGCGACGCTTTTGAAAAAGGCTCGGTCACAGAATTGGCCGACGCATTTACCGGGGAGCGGGATGATCGGCGCCTGATGGAAATGGTCATGTCTCTGTACCACTTTATGCAGTCCCATCCCTTCCCCAAAAAGTGGCTGGAGGAAAAAACAGAATTGTATTTTCAAGGGGACTCTTCCCGGTGGGAGCGGGTAATTTTGGAATTTGCCCGTGAGACGGCGGAACGCTGCGAGGGTTTGTGCGCATCGGGCGTGCGGGAGGCGCAGGAGGACGGCGGCCCGGTGAGCGAAGCCTTTTTAGGCGCTCTTGAAGGGGACAGAAGACAATTTGAACAATTGCGATTACTGACCGAAAAAGGGGACTGGAATGAATCGTCCCGTTTTTTGCAGACTTTTTCTGCATGCCGCCGGGGAAGACTTACAGGTTATGAGGATGACCCGCTGCGCCTGCGGCTGGAAGCCACGCGAAAGGAGACAAAGCGTGCCGTAGAGGAACTTAAGGGGATTTTGACGGGGGACCGGGAGCAGTGTGCCGCCGAACTGCGGGAAGCGGCGCCGCTGTTGCGCAGCCTTGCCGATCTTACTCTGGACTTTTCTCGGCGCTACGATGAGAAAAAGCGGGAAAGAAATTTTCTCGATTACAGTGATTTGGAGCACTTCGCTATCCGGCTGTTCCTCACTCCGGAGGGGGAAAGGACCGAAGCGGCCCGGGAAGTGAGCGCCCGGTTCGATGAGATTATGATTGACGAGTACCAGGACATCAATGAGGTACAGAATTCATTGTTCCAGGCGGTGTCCCGAAAAGGGGACAATTTGTTTATGGTGGGAGATATAAAGCAAAGCATCTACGGGTTCCGCAGGGCCATGCCAGAGATTTTTCTTCGGTGCAGAGAGGCCTTCCAAAAATATGACCGGAATAAGGACAATTATCCCGCTTATCTGGTCTTGGATCGGAATTTCCGTTCCAGACGGCAGGTGACGGATACGGTGAATTTTGTATTTTCCCAGTTGATGTCCAAAGCCGCTGGAGACATCGACTACACTGGAGAGGAGCGGCTGGTATGCGGGGCCGAATACCCGGACCAACTGGGCTGCGAGACAGAATTGCAATTGATTTCCCGCCCTTCCGGTGTACCCGCTGAAACCGCTGAGGGTGCCTGGATAGCAGGGCGGATCAGGGAAATGGTGGAAGGCGGATTTCTCGTGACGGACAAGGGCTGCCAGCGGCCCGTGCGGTACGGGGACTTCTGTGTTTTGCTGCGCAGCGCCAACAAGTTTGCCCACGCCTACGCCCAGGAACTGCAAAAGGCCGGGGTCCCTGCCAGGGCCACAGTGACAGGCGGTTTTTTTGCCGCCGCCGAAATTGGCGTGATGCTCTCCCTTTTGCGGGTAATTGACAATCCCAACCAGGATATCCCCCTGCTGGCCGTGCTGATGAGCCCTATTTACGGTTTTTCCGCCGACGATGCTGCCCGGCTGCGGGCGGACAGTCGGAACATGTCTGTTTATCTTTCCCTTATGCAGGCAGCGGAAAAAGAGGAACGATGCGGCAGAATTGTACGGGAGATCGGACAGTTTCGGGACCTTGCCGCAACCATGCCATCCGACGCCTTTCTCACTTACCTGTACCAAAAAACGGACTATGAAGATATTGTTTTGGCTATGGAAAACGGTGAGGACCGGCTCCAGAACCTGCGGCTTCTGCAAGCTTACGCAAAGGAATACGAATCTTCCGGCTATCACGGCATTTCCGGTTTTGTGAGGTTTTTAGACCGTCTGCGTCAGAACGGCTCTGACCTGCAGGCTGCTGAGGCGCCCCCTGACGGCAGGGACGCGGTGTCTATCATGAGCATCCACAAATCCAAAGGGTTGGAATTTCCCGTTTGTATTGTGGCCGGATGTGGACGGAATTTCGCCTCGGATCAGCGGGCGGACGTGCTGCTCCACCCGGAACTGGGTTTGGGAGTGAAGCTTCGGGACAGCCGCCGTTCGGTGAGGTTTACCACGACGGCCAGAGAGGCTATTGCTCTGGAAACGGCGCGGTCGGCGGCGGCGGAGGAGCTTCGAGTGCTGTATGTTGCCATGACAAGGGCCAGAGAGAAACTGGTACTGGTGGGTTCCGGCGAACGGCTGGACAGGGATCTGGAAAAAGCCGGGCTGGAGGTTTCGGAAGGAAAGATTACACCCTATACGGTGCGCAAGGCTAAAAATGCCATGACCTGGCTGATGCTTTGCGGTTTGCGCCACCCGGATGGGGAAGAACTGCGAAGTGTCGCCGGAGTCCCTTACGCTGCCGTGCACACAGAGGAGTATACCTCCTGGAAAATCGGCATTTTGGAATATGAGCCCCCCGCACATGAGGAAGAAGGCCGGAAAGAAACGCCGGAACCGCCGGACATGGAGTTATACGGCAGACTTACGGATCGGGCGGCGTTTGTTTATCCTTTTTCCACTTCTTTGGGCGTGCCCGCCAAAGTGGCGGCTTCCAAACTGGCGGCGGAACAGGGCGCTGATCGGGAACTGCCCCTGTCCCGCCCGGCCTGGATGGGAGAAAAGGGCATGACCCCCGCTGAACGGGGTACCGCACTCCACGAGTTTATGCAGTTTGTAAATTTTTCGGCGGCTGAAAAAAATCCGGAAAGGGAACTGCAAAGGTTGGTGGAAAAAGCCTATCTTACCCCGGCCCAGGCGGAGGCGGTAGATCTGAAAAAAGTTCTGGCCTTTTTAAACAGTTCTTTGGGCCGGCGGGTTATGGCCTCTCCCCGGGTGGAGCGGGAACGGCGTTTTACAGCGGCCATTCCCGCGGCCCTTGCGGAACCGGGACGGGCTGCGGCGCCTGAAGAAACCGTAATTTTGCAAGGCGCGGTAGACTGCACTTTTGTGGAGGGTGGAAAACTCCATATTATTGATTTTAAGACAGACAGGGTAAGCTCCACGGAAGAGCTTTGGGAACGGTACGATCCGCAAATCAGGTTGTACGGCGCGGCAATGGAGGAGGTGGATTCTTACCCGGTGGGAGAACTGATCCTTTATTCTACCCATCTCAGTCAGGCTTCCGCAAGGCCATATCAG
>CAZGLW010000008.1:0-41083 GCA_964525985.1 uncultured Acutalibacter sp.
AATAGGTATCCTCGCACTGTGTAATCACCCTTTCCAGACTATCCATGTATACGTCAAGCTCCGGGTCCTGCTCCACGTATTTTTCAGCCACGGTGAGCAGGTTGTTTGCCGCATCCATCCGTTTGTCGATGCCCTCCCAAATAGCGTAACCGGTCATGTCAAAATAATACTGGCCCTCCACATCTTCCCGCAGGCGGGAAAAGGAACGGTTGACGCCCAGCGGGACGGAAACCACGATCGCCGCCGCCATTACCAGGGGCCCAATTACATTTTTTGTCTTCATAGAAACCTCCTGTACTTTCTTCCAGGAAAGCACCAAAGAGCTTTTATTCAGTTCCGCGCCTTGCCCCTGTTAAGAGTGTATATCAAGGAGTTTTTGTTTGAGTTCGCCTTCCAGCTTTCCTATCTCCTGTTCGGCGGCCTGGCGCTTTGCCCTGCCCTCGTCCTGGATCTTTACCACTTCGTCCAGCGTCTGGATCAGACTCTGGTTGGTGACGCGCAGGGTTTCCATGTCCACCACGCCGCGCTCGGATTCTTTAGCTGTCTCGATAGTGCTCATCTTCAGCTTTTCAGCGTTCTTCCGCAGCAGCTGGTTGGTCATGTCAGAGACCTCCCGCTGGGCCTTAACGGCCTGGGAAGAGTGGGCCACGCCGAGAGCCAGCACCATCTGGCTCTTCCACAGGGGAATGGTGTTTACCAAAGTGGACTGGATCTTTTCGGTCATCAGCTTGTCGTTGTTCTGCACCAGCCGGATCTGCGGGGACATCTGTACGCTGACCATCCGGGTAAGTTCCAGATCATGAAGCTTCTTTTCAAAATTGTCGCACAGCTGGGCAAAGTCGTTGGCCGCCTGAGCGTCCTCCGCCAGGCCGGAGGTCTGGGCCCTGTTCCGCATCTCCACCAGCGTGGTCTCCCGTTCCTGTTTCAATTTTTTCTTGCCGGCGATGATATACATGGAAAGCTCTTTGTGGTAGTTCAGGTTCATCTCGTACAGCTTGTCGAGCATGACCACGTCCTTCATCAGCTGTACCTGATGGTTCTCCAGCGCGGCGGCGATCTTATCCACGTTGGCCTCAGCGCTGTCATACCGGGCCTTCATAGCGGTGATCCTGTTGCCGGTGTTTTTAAACCATCCGAAAAGGCCCTTTTTTTCTTCCTCGTCGATGTCAAAGCCCTTCAGTTCCACCACTAGGCTGGAAATTTCGTCGCCGATTTCTCCCAGGTCCTTAGTGCGCACTTTGTCAAGAGCCGTGTCGGAGAAGGAGGCGATCTTCTTCTGTGCGGCGGACCCATACTGCAAAACCATAGTGGAGTTGGTGATGTCGATTTTTTCTGAAAACTCATTGACCATCTTTTGCTCTTCGGGGCTCAGCGCGCTTTCGTCCAGTGTGACGGGCTCCTCCTTTTGCTCCTCGGCCTGGGCCTCCGGGGTCAGAGTAAGGGCCGGGGCCTGGGCGTCCTCCAGGGTAAGTGCAGGAGCTTGGGGCTCTTCTGCTTCCAGGGTCAATTTCACGTCGTCGCTCATTGGTAAACCTTCCTCTCTTTTATTTAGTTTCCGCTTTGTTCCCGGTTTGGGGCCTGGCATTTTCATCCACAAAGCCTTCCTGCTTTAACAGCGTTTCAAACACAGAAATGTCTGCGGAGACATCCATTGCTTCGTCTGTAAACAACGAGTCCAGCTGTTTTTCAAACGCATCCGCCACAGTGTGCATCATCCCGGCGATGTTGAACATGGTAGAGGTGATGTTCTCTCCCTTTGCCGATTGTTTGGAAAGCCGCTGGTAGCTGTTTAAAAGCTTTAAGGTGGTGGGCAGATAGTAATTCATAAATTTCCGGATCTGCGGCGCCTTGTCAGGGTGATCCGCGATGAAGTGGAAAATATCCGCCGAAGCTTTTTCCATCCTGTCAATATCCTCGGAAAGGGTCTCCTCCGGGATGGCGTCGTTGGCGGACCGCAGCTTTTTCAGGTATTCGCTGCCCTCTTCAATGAGCTTGTCTACCTCCGGGTCCCCCGTGGATTTCTGTTTGGGATCTTCCTTCTTTTCCTCTTTCTTCGGCGCCTCCTCAGCCTTTTCCGGCTCTATGGGGACAAATTCCTTCTTGCCCCGGAAAATCTTGCTGAAGAGGAAGAAAGCCGCCGCCAGCACCGCGGCAAACAGAATAAAGTGGAGGGGTTCGTAGAGAGGAAGAAACAGAGCGTACAACACAGCCGTAAGCCCGGTAAGGTAAAACTTCACGGGGCTGCCCTTGCGCACCATTTTCATCTGGGGCATTTGGGGCGCGGGGACGGGAGTTACCCCCTGTGGGCGCTGTCCCGCCTGCGTCCGGCCGGCTCCCGTCTGGGAGGTTCCCTGCTGGCCAACGGGCTGGTCGCCGGGCTGGTCGCTGGTCCGGTTCCCTGAGTTGGGATACGTATAGTGGTATGTATAGTGATAGGAATAGGCATTACTATTCTGGCTGGGGGCCTGCTGTCCCTGAACTGTTTCAGACTGGCTCCCGGATTTAACGGGATTTTGAGGTGACTGCTGGTAATACCGGGCCCCGGTATTCCGTTTTTCAGTGGGCGAAACCGTATTCAGGGCCCGGTCAATGCTCTCCGCGGCCCTGTTCAGTCCCTGTGCGATTTTTTCCGCTGCCGGGATGTTTACGCCGGTTAGGGATTTATAAATCTGGGAGGACAGGAATTCCTCCTCTAAGGGTTTGTTCCCGTTCGAGTCCATGATATCACCTTTCTCCACCGTTTATTGTACGTGGAAACGCTTCTGGTGTCAACAAAAATATACGTTCCCCACCCGGGGATAAATGGCTTTTACCGCGTCTCCCGAGGCGATGCCCTGAGAAAAAGCGGTAGCCGCTCCCGCAGCTACGCCCCAGGTCAGGGCTTCCTCCATGTTACCGTGCAGCTTCAGGCCGTACAGGAACCCGGCTACCAGGGAATCCCCCGCTCCTACTGTGGAGACCGCTTTCCCCTGCGCGCTTCGGCAGAAAAGGCACCTGCCGTCCTCGCAGACCAGCAGGGCTCCTTGCTCCCCCATAGATACGACCACGTTTCTGGCCCCCTGCTTTTGCAGCTGCCGGGCGCAGCCCTTAGCTGTGGCCAGGTCTTTTACTTCGGTTTGGCAAAGTTCGCGCAGTTCCTCCAGGTTGGGCTTGATAAGAAATGGGCGGCAGGGCAGGACGCTGAGCAAGGTCTCCCCGGCGGCGTCCACTGCCGTAAGAATCTCCTTTCCCTCCACATATTTCAGCAGACGGCGGTAGGCGTCTCTGGGTAAGGACCGGGGCACGCTCCCGGCCAGTACAAGCACGTCTTCTCGGCCCAGAGGAGCCAGCTTTTCTCCCAGACGGTCCAAAATATCCGGGGACATAACGGGCCCTTCACCGTTAAAGTCCGTCTCTGTCGTGTTTTCCTTTCCGGGAGAAAGCACCTTGAGATTGATCCTGGAATGCCCTTCTTCCAAAAAAAGGAAATCAGTTTTACATCCGGCCCTGTTCAGCAGGCGGACGATCTCTATTCCGGAAAAGCCGGCCGCTGCACCCAGGGCAATGTTTTCGACACCTAAAGACGTCAGCAGCAAAGAAACATTCACACCTTTTCCTCCCGGCCCGTAGGAGCAGGAAGAGCAGCGGTGAATTTCACCTTTTTCAAAGCGGTCCGAGGAAACGACGTAATCAATAGCCGGATTCAGCGTTAGGGTCACTACCATCCTACACTCACACCCTTACAGCTTTCTTACGATATTCTATCATTTTGAGGAAATTTTTGCAAATCCTGGCAGGAACGCATTTTTTCGGGGGACACGGGCAACCCTACTTAATGCTTATACGGCACGGGGCAGAAAAAGTCCCCGGAATGCTAAAAAAAGGAAAGGATTCTATCTCATGAGAAAGAAAATTTCAGTTCTTGCCATGTGCGCTGCTCTGCTTTGTTTGCTGGCCGGCTGCGGCAGTTCCGCAGGCAGCGCTGTTTCCAACGCCGCCTCCAAAGCGGGCGAGACAGTTTCCAGAATCGGAGAGGGCATTGACAGCGCTGTGAGCCGGGCAGAGTCCGCTGTGGGCGGCGGCTCACATGGGGAAAATTCCGGCATGTTGGACGCTGACAGCACGGTAGATTCCGGCAGTGATGGCTATATCGGTGACAACAACGGCGTTTCCTCTCTGTTGGGAGGCAGCGCCTCCGACCGGGAGGGAGCCGGTAATAGCGGCTCCTCCGCGAATCCCTGATCCGCTGTGGGGAACACGGCGGCGGGCGCAAGCCTGCCGCTGTTTTATTTTGCCTGTTGGAACATATGCGTACAGGTTTGTCGATAATTATTGTAACGCCGTTTACACACCACAGATTGAGCCATTCAATTGACAAGAGGGGGTAAAAAGAGTATGATAAAACAGTTGGTTGCTGGAAGATCGCGGTTGTGACGGCGAAAGTTATTGAAAGGGTGAAGGTTTGTGAAACTGTCTCGGCTTTTGGTCCCCTTAGGCATCGAATCGGGGTTTCAGGACGTAGAAATTTCCGACGTGGTATACGATTCCAGAAAAGCGGGGCCGGGCTGCCTGTTTGTGTGCCTGCGGGGATATTCCTCCGACGGGCACAGGTTTGCGGGTAAAGCGGCCGA
This sequence comes from uncultured Acutalibacter sp., assembly GCA_964525985.1. Classification (GTDB taxonomy): domain Bacteria; phylum Bacillota; class Clostridia; order Oscillospirales; family Acutalibacteraceae; genus Acutalibacter. Next base: position 4,611 of record CAZGLW010000008.1, read on the forward strand.
AGCCGGGGCCGCCGCCATTGTGGCGGAAGAGCCTGTGGAGGGTCCCGGTAATGCCCAGGTGTTTCTCACGCCGGACACCAGGGCCGCGCTGGCCCTGATAAGCGCAGCTTTTTTCGAAAACCCTGCCGGCCATGACATCCGTGTCATCGGCGTGACCGGCACCAAAGGGAAAACCACCACCGCGTATATGATCCGTTCTATCTTGGAGGCCGCAGGCCTCAGGACCGGCATCATCGGGACCATTGGTGTGGCTGTCGGCGATAAATTGATAAAGACCGACAACACTACCCCCCAAAGCTATGAGGTGCAGAAATATCTGCGTCAAATGGCCGATGAAGGCTGCCAATTCTGCGTGATGGAGGCTTCCTCCATCGGCCTGAAGGATAAGCGGGTGTACGGGTTCCCCTTTGAGGTAGGGGTGTTTACAAACTTTTCCGAGGACCACATCGGCGGGGTGGAACACAAGGATATGGAAGAGTATCTTGCCTGTAAGGCTAAGCTTTTCTCCATGTGCGGGATAGGTGTCTTTAATGGCGACGATCCCAGCTTGGGCGGCATTTTAAAAGGCCACACCTGTTCTGTTCTCACCTATGGCTTCGGAGAGGACAACTGGCTGCGGGGTTCCAACTGCCGGCACCTGAACCGTCCGGGTTTTGTGGGGGTGGCCTTTCAGGTCTCTGGCGGCATAAACTTTACCGCAGAGGTTGATATTCCCGGAAAATTTAACGCTTATAACGCTTTGGCGGCTATTGCCTGCTGCCGGGTGCTGGGTGTGCCCGAGTCCGCCATGAAGCAGGGCCTTTCCACCGTAAAGGTGAAGGGGCGGGTGGAAAGGGTGCCGGTCCCGGGAAATTATACGTTGTTGTTAGATTACTCCCACAACGGTGTTGGCATGGAAAACCTGCTTTCCACTCTGCGGGAATATAATCCCCACAGGCTGATCTGCGTGTTTGGCGCGGGGGGAAACCGTCCAAAGGTGCGCCGGTATGAAATGGGGGAAGTAAGCGGCCGCCTGGCGGATCTGTCCGTCATCACCGCTGACAATTCCCGGTTTGAAAATGTGATGGATATCATAGCGGACATAAAAGTGGGCATGGAAAAATCCCACGGGAATTACATTGAGATTCCCGACCGCCGTGAGGCTATCCGCTGGTGCCTGACACACTGGGAGGAGGGCGACATCATTGTGCTGGCGGGCAAGGGACATGAGGACTACCAGGAGATCAACGGGGTAAAGTACCCCTTTGACGAAAGGGTGGTCATTCGGGAACTGCTGGAGGAATTAAACCGGTAGAAAGGAAATCAATATGGATCAGATCGTGAAGCAGGCTGTTGAAAGGGTACAGAAGCTGGAAGAGAAGGTCCCCGAGGGGAAACACATCGTTACCGGGGACGTAAGGAAATTGTCTTCCGAATTGTTCCGGCAGGTGCGGGATAAAAGCGCCGAAAACGTGTTTGCCCTGTGCGAAGAGCTGCTGGAGCAGCGCTCGTGGGCCTTGAGCGTGATCGCTTTCGATTTTGCGTACCGGGTAAAAGGCCAATATGACGATTCCGCCTACGCCGTCTTTTTTCACTGGCTGAAGGAGTATGTGCGGGGCTGGGGAGACTGCGACGATTTTTGCACGCACGCGTTCGGCGAGCTGTTGAGACAGAGAAAAGCTTTGTTTTCCCAGGTGATACAGTGGACAGAAGACCCTGATTTTTGGGTGAGAAGGGCTTCCGCGGTCATTCTGATTCCTTCCATTTTGAAAAATGATTATGATGGAATCGCCCCGTTGAAGATATCGGACCGTTTGATGAACGACAAACACGATTTGGTTTTAAAAGGGTATGGCTGGATGCTGAAAGCTTTGTCCCAGGTGGACCAGCCCTGTGTAGAGAAATATCTCATGGCAAACCACGAGAGGATGCCCCGGGTAGCCTATCGGTATGCCCTGGAAAAGTTTGACAGGGAAACAAAAACCAGATTGATGAAAATGTAAGCGTTTTTGTTTTGCAAAATTAAATTTTATTTTGAAAGGAAATGAATATCATGGAAAAGAACATTTCAATGGAACAGTTGGACCGCTATGAAAAGGCCTTTGACGCGGACCCGGTGAAAAACGTGGCCATGCATGCCGTTATGAATAACGGCATTGTCAAGGCGGCCACTAACCAGGAGGTTTTCCGCACGGACCGGCACCAGTATTCAATCTCCTTAGATCAGGGAAAGGTCACCGACCAGAAAGGCTCCGGTCGGTGCTGGATGTTCGCCGCGCTGAACACCATGCGGTTCGACGTTATGAAAAAACTGAACCTTGAGACCTTCGAACTATCCCAGAATTACATCATGTTCTACGACAAGCTGGAAAAGTCCAATTACTTTTTGGAGAATATTCTCGACACTTTGGAAGAACCCACCTCCGGCCGACTGGTGTCCTTCCTTCTCATGTTTCCCGTCGGAGACGGCGGCCAGTGGGATATGCTGGTGAACCTGGTGGAGAAGTATGGCGTGGTGCCCAAAGACGCCATGCCGGAGACCGTTCCCTCTTCCTCCACCCGCGAAATCTGTTCTTATCTCACCCGGAAGCTGCGGGAATTCGCCTGCGTTTTACGGGAGGGCCACAAGGCCGGGAAAACCCTTGCCGAACTGCGGGGCGAAAAGGACGCCATGATGTCTACTGTCTACGACATGCTGTGCATCGCTTTGGGAAAGCCTCCCAAGACCTTTACCCTTGAGGTCCGGGACAAGGATAAGAAATTTATCCGGGATGAAAACCTGACCGGCAAGGAGTTTTTTGAAAAATATGTGGGGTGGGACCTGAGCCAGTACATAAGCCTGATCAACGCCCCCACCGCCGACAAACCTTATCACAGGACTTACACCGTTAAGATGCTGGGCAACGTGAAAGAAGGCCGTCCCGTAAAATACCTGAACCTGCCCGCAGAGGACTTGAAGGCCGCCGCTATCCGGCAATTGCAGGACGGTAAGCCCGTGTGGTTCGGCTGCGATGTGGGCCAGGCATCCATTCGGGACGGGGGCATTATGGATTTGAACGCCATTGCCGCCGGGGAGCTCTTCGGTACCACCTTTGGAATGGATAAGGCCCAGCGCCTGGATTACGGCGAAAGCATGATGACCCACGCAATGGTGTTCCAGGGGGTAAATCTGGACGAAAACGGCAAGCCCACCCGCTGGAGAGTGGAAAACAGCTGGGGCAAGGACGCCGGCGAAGAAGGCTATTATGTAATGAGCGATGAATGGTTCACCGAGTACACTTACCAGGTGATGGTAAATAAAAAATATCTGACCCCGGAGCAGCAGAAGGAATTCGATCAGGACACCATCCAGTTGGAGCCCTGGGATCCTATGGGATCACTGGCATGACGCGGGATCGCTCGATTCAAAAGAGGAAAGCGGGATAACGCGGTTTAACTGTTAGACATTAGATGGGAGAGTGAAGCCTGTGCGGATGAAGCTTTCCGAAATTGTAAAGGTCTGCGGCGGCAGGCTGTTGGGGGGAGACGGGGACGCGCTGGTCACGTCTTTTGCCACAGACAGCCGGGAGGTAAAGCCCGGCGTGATGTTTGTGCCCATCCGTGGCGAAAAGCTGGACGGCCACGACTACATCGGCAAGGCCTTTGAAAACGGCGGGACTGCCTCTTTTACCGAGGAGGAACTGCCCGCTGGGGCCGGGCCTCTGGTGTTGGTAAACAGCTGCCGTACCGCTTTGCAGAAAACCGCCGGCTGGTATCGCGGCCAGTTTGATATTCCCGTTGTGGGCATTACCGGCAGCGTGGGCAAGACCACCATGAAAGAGATGGCGGCTTTAGCTTTAAGCGCCAAATACAACGTGCATAAAACAGCCGGTAACCGGAACAGCCAGGTAGGCGTGCCCATCACCGTGTGCGGACTTACAGAAAAGCATACTGCCGCTGTGGTGGAAATGGGCGTGAGCATGCCTGGGGAAATGGCCCGGATCGCGGCGGTGGTAAAGCCCACCTGCGCGGTGATGACCAACATCGGCGTGTCCCATCTGGAATTTATGAAGACCCGTGAGAATATCTTAAAGGAAAAATCCCATATTGCCGACTATCTGCCGGAAAGCGGGGTTCTGTTTGTCAACGGCGACGACGACCTGCTACCCTCCCTGAAAGGGTCCTGCGGACACAGGGTGGTTACCTTTGGTTTGTCGCCCCAATGCGACTGGCGCGCGGTAGACCTGCGGGAAGCTGATAAGGGGACCTTTTTTACCTGTGCGGCTCCCAGCGGCAACACGGCGGAAATGTTTGTCCCCGCCGCCGGAGAGCACAATGTCCGCAACGCTCTGGCATCTATGGCTGTGGCTGTCACTCTGGGCGTGCCCGCCGGAGACGCCGTAAGGGCCATTTCCTCTTACAGGCCTCCCGCCATGCGCCAGCAGGTCATAGATGCAGGCGGCCTGACTATCATTGATGACAGCTATAATTCCAGCCCCGATTCCGTGCGAAGCGCCCTGGATGTGCTTGCCGGGCGCCAGGTGACAGGCAAGCGGGCCGCTGTGCTGGCTGACATGCTGGAGCTGGGGGAGTTCTCCAAAGAAGGGCATCTTTCTGTGGGCCGCTGCGCAAAGGAAAAAGGTGTGGACCTGTTGGTGGCGGTAGGACCTTTGGCAAGGGACATTGCCCGGGGCTTTGGCGAAGGGGCAAAATGGTTCGGGAGCAACCAGGAAGCCGTAGCGTTTTTAAAGCAGGCTCTGGTCCCCGGCGACGCTGTTTTGGTCAAGGGCTCCCGGGGAATGAAGACCGAGGAGATCGTGAAAGGGCTTACAGAATAAGTTCCCCTTTCCTCAAAAAATGAATAAATCCCCTTTCCGGGCAGAAACTATCGCAAAGACAGTTTTTCTGGAAAGGGGATCTTTTATGAAAACAGTATCGAAGCGGGAATATGGGGAGCGGGTAAAACAGGCTTCACCCAACTCGCCGGTTTTGAAAGACTGTGTTATGGCTTTTCTATTCGGGGGATTCATTTGCACCATCGGCCAGGCGCTTAGCACCTGGTACATGGCCCTGGGGCTGGAACAGAAGGATGCCCGCACCGGGGTTTCCATTACCCTGATCCTGCTTTCCGCCGCCCTCACGGCCATTGGTTGGTACGATGACATCGCCAGACATGCCGGAGCAGGTACTTTGGTGCCCATCACCGGTTTTGCCAACTCTATGGTTTCGCCTGCCCTGGAATTTAAGTCCGAGGGCTTTATTACCGGCCTGGGAGCCAAGATGTTTACAGTATCCGGGCCGGTGCTGGTGTTTGGTATCACGGCTTCTGTTGTGTACGGGTTTATAGTGTTCTTTTTTGGCTTGTAAGAAGGGGGAGAACACAGTGAAGCGATTAGGAAAACGCGTGCTGGAATTTGAAACGCCGCCCGCCGTGGTAAGCCACGCGGCAATCGGAGGAAAAAAAGAGGCCGAAGGTCCTTTGGGTGAGGATTTTGACCAGACTTTCCAGGACACCACGCTGACTATGAAAAGCTGGGAAAAAGCCGAAGCCCAGATGCAAAAAGAGGCTGTGGCCCTGGCCGTGGAAAAGTCAGGTCTGTCCGCCGGACAGATGGACATGATCTTTGCGGGGGATCTTTTGAACCAGTGCATTTCCTCTACCTTTGGACTTTTGGATTTTCAGATCCCTTTCCTGGGCCAGTACGGGGCATGTTCCACTATGGCCCAAACTCTGCTGATGGCTTCCATCATGGTGGAAAGCGGCGCGGCGGAGTATGCTGTGGCCGTGACCAGTTCTCACTTCTGCTCGGCAGAGCGGCAGTTCCGCACTCCTTTGGAGTATGGTTCCCAAAGGACCCCTACCGCCCAGTGGACGGCTACCGCCTCCGGCTGCGCGGTAGTGGGGAAAAAGGGGAAAGTAAAAATCACACGCGGCCTGGTGGGAAAGATTGTAGATATGGGCGTGAAGGACCCGGCCAACATGGGGGCGGCAATGGCCCCCGCTGCGGCGGACAGCATCTACCAGTTTTTTCAGGACACGAGCACAACCCCACAGGATTACGACGGGATATTTACCGGGGATCTGGGGCTAGTGGGTACCAGGCTCCTGTACCAGTTCTTGGAGGAAAATGGTACAGACCTGCAAAAGGTCCACAATGACTGCGGTCTGATGATCTACGATCGGCAAAAACAGGATGTTCATGCCGGAGGCTCCGGCTGCGGCTGTTCCGCTTCGGTGCTGTGCGGCCACCTGTTCAACCGTATGGAGCGTGGAGAGATGCACAACATTCTGTTTTGCGCCACCGGGGCGCTGATGTCCCCCACCTCCTCCCAGCAGGGAGAAAGTATTCCCGGTGTGTGCCACATTTTGAATCTGGCCACTCAGTAAAGAGGCCCCGGCGCCCCTGATGGGGCGCCGGGTCTTCCACGCTTAAAGGTTTTCCACAGGGCCAATATCAATGCCCTGTTTATGGTTTTCAAAAAAGCTCTTCAGCTTTTGGGCGATCAGCTTTACCCCGCCGGGGGAGTTGCTTTCCATGTTCAGGGGGAGAATGGGATCATGAACGGAAAGGCGCAGCAAAAACCAGCCGTCGCCGTCATTTGGAGGAAAAGACACCCGCAGGCCTTCCCGGTTGTCCGGAGCAATAGCCCATTTCCGTTCTCCGGCGTAAGCCTCCAATTCGGCAATGAGAGATTCCCCCCTGGAACGGAAATCCCGCTCCAGAATGGGCAGGCGCACCTCTGTCGATTCGACGGGTTCTTTTAAGGGGGCCAGCAGGTCTTCAAGATCCTTGCCCTCTTTCCGCAAAGCGGCCATTTTGATGATAATTTTAGTTACCAGATAAGCGCCGTCGTCCAGAAAATGGTTTTCCCGCATGGCGGCGTGTCCGCTGGTCTCAATGGCCAGAGGGCAGTCAATGCCGCGGGCGTTTAAGCGCAGCGCCTCGTTGATGACGTTTTTGTAGCCCCGCTTAAACCGGTGGTGCCTGCCGCCCAGAGTGACCTCGATATATTCCTTTAGCCCGTCGGAGGTGATGGAATCGGTGACCACGGTGCCGCCGGGACAGTTTTCCAGGGAAATAGCCGACGCGACGGCCACCAGACGGTTCCGGTTGATCTCTTTGCCGGTCCTGTCCACAGCGCCGCCCCGGTCCACGTCGGTATCAAAAATGACCCCCAAATCGGCATTGTTTTCTACCACAGCCTTGCAGACGGCGGTCATAGCTTCCTCGTTTTCCGGGTTCGGGATATGGTTGGGGAACAAGCCGTCGGGTTTTAAAAACTGACTGCCGGAGGTATCCGCTCCCAGAGGAGCCAGCACGCTGTTTACGTAAAAGCCCCCGGCTCCGTTGCCCGCGTCCACCACAATGTGAAAGCCCGAAAGGGGCTTATCATAATCGGAAGCGTTCACGCCCTGTTTTATCGTCTCCCGCAGGGATCGGGCGTACTGGGCCATGTGGTCCCAGTTCTCCCAGGTCCCGGGCGCTTGGACCGCAGGACGTACACCGGCTTCAGCGCCCTTTAAAATTTCCTCAATGTCCGGCGCGTCTAAGCCGCCCTGTTGGGTGAAGAACTTTAAGCCGTTGCGGTGGAAGGGGTGGTGGCTGGCAGTGATCTGCACAGCGCAGTCGCAGGGCCTGTCCAAAGTTGCCGTAAACATAGAGGGAGTAGAGGCAAGCCCGCAAGAGAGCCCTGTCACCCCGTACCGGAGGAACACGCGTTTTACCGCGTCCATGATCCGCGGGCCGGAAATACGGCTGTCGCGGCCTACGGCTATAGTAAGCATACAGGCGGGCTTTTCCAAACGGCTTTCGCACCAGAGGAGAAAGGATGCGGTAATGGCCTCTATCGCCTGGTCGGTTAATGTGACCGGCTCTCCGCCGCCCTCGCTGGCCGTGCCCCGGATATCTGTCCCGCTTTTCAGTTTCATCAAATCCATCTTTTACACCTCGCTTATTCCTTTATTGTAACAGAAATCCTTTTTCTTCACAAGGCTCTGAAAATAAAAGCAAGAGCGGCCACAAAATGCAAGGCGACAAAGAAGAACTTGCAAAAATTTCAAAAAATGCTTGACATATTCCCTAAATGGTGGTATAAAATAAAACATTCAAAACAGAATATTGCATGGCGATGACGGAGAAAAGTACCTTTGGAGACCATCTTCAGCGAGCGGGGAACGGTGGAAGCCCTGTGAAAGGAGCCGATGGGAAGAACACTCTCGAGCCTCGAACCCAAAGGAAATTTTTCTTAGTAGGGGAGACGCGGATCGGCGCGTTACAGCCGGAACGCTTTACAGCCGGTTCCCGGCAGAAGCGAAAAGAGTGGCTGAAAAGCTATTATCAACGGTTTTCAGCAATTTAGGTGGCACCGCGAATGTGGCAGCGATTCGTCCTAAGGAACAGGGCGTCGCTGCTTACTTTATTCGGAGGTGCTTTTTATGTGTTCTGTTATGGGGTATGCGGGAAGAGATTTAAAAATGGAAGACCTGCTGAAAGGCTTTTCAAAAACGAAAAGCAGGGGGCCCGATATGTCAAGAACCCTGGAACTGCCTTCAGGGACGCTGTTTTTTCACAGACTCTCTATTATGGGCCTGGAGGAAAGCGGCATGCAGCCCTTTACCCGTGACGGGGATGCGGTGGTGTGCAACGGTGAATTGTACGGCTTTCGGAAGCTAAAGCGGGAACTGGAAGCTAAGGGGTATGCTTTTCAAAGCGGCTCTGACTGCGAACTATTACTTCCCATGTACCATGAATACGGCTGTTCCATGTTCGAGAAGCTGGACGCGGAATTTGCTTTAATATTGTACGATGGGAGCCTGGATAAATTCATTGCCGCCCGTGACCCTATCGGCATCCGGCCCCTATACTGGGGGAAAAGCCGGACCGGAAAGCCCCTGTTTGCCAGCGAGGCCCAGAACCTTGTGGGGCTTACCGACAAAGTCATGCCCTTCCCGCCCGGGCATTATTGGGACGGGGAAAAGCTTGTCCGGTATTACGACCCGGCGGAAGTAAAAGAGGTCTGTTACGACAGCCTGGACGCCATCTGCCGGAAGATTCATGACAAGCTGGTAAAGGGGATAGAAAAGAGGCTGGATGCCGACGCGCCCTTAGGGTTTCTCCTTTCCGGCGGTTTGGACAGTTCGCTGGTCTGCGCCATCTCCGCCAGGCTTTTAAGGGAGGCCGGATGCGAAAAGCCCATCCGCACCTTTGCAATCGGCATGAACGAGGACGCCATCGATTTGAAATATGCCAAAGAGGCGGCGGACTATATCGGCAGCGACCACACTGAAGTCATTATCGACAGGGATACAGTTGTTTCCTCCCTGGAAGAGGTGGTGGCGGTACTGGGTACCTACGACATCACCACCATCCGGGCCAGCATGGGAATGTACCTTTTGTGCAAAGCCATCCATCAGCAGACGGACATAAGAGTGCTTTTAACAGGGGAAATTTCCGACGAACTGTTTGGATATAAATATACCGACTTTGCCCCCAGTGCCCAGGCCTTTCAGGCGGAAGCCGAAAAGCGGGTGAGGGAACTGCATATGTATGATGTGCTTCGGGCGGATCGGTGCATTTCCGCAAACTCTATGGAGGCCAGGGTGCCATTTGGCGATCTGGACTTTGTGCGGTATGTGATGAGCATAGACCCGGAGAAAAAGATGAACACCTACGGTAAGGGGAAATACCTTTTGCGGCGGGCTTTCGAGGGGGACTACCTTCCCCATGACCTGCTGTACCGGGAGAAGGCGGCCTTTTCCGATGCGGTAGGACATTCTATGGTTGACCACCTGAAGGAGTATGCCGAAGCCCAGTACACCGATGAGGAATTTACCGTCGGGGCTGCAAGGTATGATTTTGCCAGGCCCTTTACGAAGGAGTCGCTATTGTACCGGGAACTGTTCGAAAAATATTACCCCGGCCAGGCGGAAATGGTACAGGGCTTCTGGATGCCCAACCGGGAATGGAAGGGATGCGATGTCAACGATCCCAGCGCCCGTGTACTTTCAAACTATGGGGATTCGGGAAAATGAAAAAGGCGCGCCCTGTTAAAAGCTGGGGCGCGCCTCTTTGTTTGATACGACCGCTAGGGATTGTTCAGATCGCAGTGTAGCCGCCGTCAACGGCGATGTTCTGGCCGTTTACGTAGGCGGAGGCTGGGGAGGCCAGGAACAGGGCGCAGGTGTCCAATTCGCCTTCTTTGCCGTAGCGGCCCAGAGGGATTGCTCCTTTGGCGTAGGCTGCGAACCAGTCAGTTTCCAAGGTTTCCTTCGTCAGGGGGGTCCAGAAATAGCCGGGGCAAATGGAGTTGACGGTGATGCCCTCTTTGCCCCACTCGGCGGCCAGAGCGCGGGTCATGTTGACCACGCCGCCCTTAGCGGCATGATAGGGAGCGCAAGTGGCGGCCATATTGCCCACCAGTCCATACATGGAAGCGATGTTGATAATGCGGCCATATTGGGCCTTGATCATCTCTTTGGCATACTCACGGGCGCAGATGAAAGAACCAAACAGGTCGATCTTCAATTCGTTATTGAACTGGTCATCGGTAATGTCCACAGCAGGGGCCACAGCGCCGGTACCGGCATTGTTCACCAAAATATCCACCCGGCCAAATTTCTTCATAGTGGCGGCCACAGCGGCCTTTACCTTCTCGGTGTCAGTGATGTCGCAGGAATAAGGCAGCACTTTTACGCCGAATTCCTTCTCAATGGCGGCGGCGTTTTCGTCCAGCAGGTTCTGTCTGCGGGCGATGAGCACCAGGTTGGCGCCTTGACTGGCGAAAGCCTTAGCCATCTGCAGGCCCAGGCCGGTTGACGCACCGGTGACTACAGCCACCTGGCCTGTCAGGTCAAAATAGTTTTTCATTGGGATGCACCTCTTTTTAAAAGAATGGATAAAACTGGACATATCATACAGTATTTTCGGGGAAATTTCAAGGTACTTCTCGCAGAAATGCCGGATTTGCTTACAGAATTGCCGTTTGCGCCCGCCTTTAACTTTCCGTTGCGGAAGAGCCGCCTTTAAAATTGACTTTGGGGATAAAACGTGTTACCATACGGAGTAGCTTTTTGAGAGTGTGATATCATGAGGGGATTGTTTGCAAAGAATTGGCCGGTGCACCGGCTCTCTATGTGCTGGGGGCTGCTGCTCACGGTACCTTTGGCGGGGCTTGAGACGTTTTTGGCCCTGTTTATCCAGCCTGGCTCGTTAAAGGATTTATGCGTTTACCTGTGGGGCCAGCCCACTTTGGCTTTTTTAAATTTTCTGCCCTTTTGGCTGCTGACTTTGGCCTTTTTCTTTCTCTGGGCAGACCCTTTTTATGCAGCCGCCTGCGTGGGAGGCATTGGGGGGATGCTTTCCCTGGTGAACCGCACCATGATTGAAAAGCGGGACGAGCCTTTAAGTCCCAAAGATTTTGGCCTTATCAAAGAAGCCGGAGATGCTGTGAAAAGCTACGGTCTTGACCTGCACTGGCCGTCTATTGCCGCCATTATCGGGTTTGTTCTGGTGATGGTACTGTTGGGGAGGCTTTTCCGGGGCAGATGGCCTTTCCATTTTCGCTGGCAGAACATATGCCTGGCTCTGACGGGAGCGGCGGTCTCATTTGGGGTGCTGGCCGGGTGCGTTCAGGGCGTATACAGTTCCCGGGAATTGTATAATTCCTTCCCGGTGAAGAACCGCTATTACATCACCGGCGTATATAACCAGCTGGGTTTCCCATATTGCTTCTGTTATAATTTTAACACCTATCTGGTGGAAAAGCCGGAGGGCTACTCTACCCGTGAAGCCAAAGCCTACATAGCCGAAAGCCCCGCCGGAGAGAGCAACTCTAAAGATGTGAACGTGGTGATGGTGATGAACGAGGCTTTTTCCGACGTGACAAATTTTGAAGCCTTCGATTATCCCGCCGGCGAGGAGCCACTGGCTTTTTTCAATTCTCTGGCAAATGAGAAAAACGCTATTACGGGCCATGTTGTGGTGCCAAATTTCGGAGCCGGTACCGCCAATATGGAGTTCGATGTGCTGACAGGGATGCAGACCAATATGATCAGTTCCAGCGGAGCTTCGGCTTTCCGGGTGCTGAACCACAATGTGGACAGTGTGTTCCGGGTGTTTTTAGAGGACGGCTACCAGACGGAGTTTATCCACCCCGGCCAGGCTTGGTTCTACAACCGGCAGAATGTATATAAATATTTCGGCGCCGAGAAACTCCTTTTCTCAGAGGCATTTGAGGATGCGGAAAGGAAAGGGACATGGGTGACGGACCAGGCGGTTCTCTCTAAAATGGAAGAGGAATTTGAAACCGCTATGAAGGAGGATAAACCCTATTTCAACTATACTGTTACCATCCAGAACCACATGTCCTACTCCCACGACAAGTACGGCGATTACCCGGTGCCAGCAGCGCCCTTGAAAACAGAGGTCTCTGACACGGTTCAAACCATGCTGTCAGTGTATGCGGAGGGGGTCAAAGACGCCGACAACATGCTGCGGGGCCTGACAGAATATTACGAGGGCCGGGAAGAGCCGGTGGTGCTGGTGTTTTTCGGCGACCATCTTCCCAATTTGGGTGACAACTTTTTGTGTTACCGGGAACTGGGCATGGAGATTGGGGAAAGCGACGATCCGGAAAAATCTTTGAAAACCTACGAAACGCCCTTTGTGATATGGGTCAATTCCGCCGCGGCGGAGGTTTTGGATTTCCAGGCCCTGAAGGGAACTTTGGATCTGCCCGAAGACAATGTGATAAACGCCAACTACCTGGGGGCCCTTACGCTGGAATTGACCGGCCGCCGGGCAAGCAACGGCTTTTTCTCATATTTGAGCGACCTGCGGCGGGAACTGCCCATTCTGCGGAACGGTACCGGCCGTACCGGCAGCGGAGATTATTTTACCGAGCCCCCGGAGGAATTTGCCGACGAGATTCAAAAACTCCGGTTTTGGGAATATTACAAATTAAAAGCGGAATAAGGCAGGGTATGCCGGCCCTGTAAGCCCAAGAGAGGACGAGACATGTGCTTTGTCCTCTTTTTTTGTGTAAAAATATTATTTGTAAAAACAGAGTTTTCGTATTGACAAGTAAAAACAAAAAGACTATAATGTTCTGGACCTAACAGTAAGGGAACAAACAGTACGGCACAGAACAAGTTGAAAGAAGGGGGCAGCATGGAAGATCAATGTGAGAAAAACCAGATGCATGTGGGTTTCCAGATAAATACCCTGTCCCACCTTATCCGGCGCTTTATGGACCAGACCGCTTTCGGCATGGACCACAATCCGGTGACCGGCATGCAGGGGTGGATTATAGGGTATTTGTACGACAACCGGGGAAAGTACATTTTCCAGCGGGATATTCAAACTCATTTTTCCGTGCGGCGTTCTACGGTGACCGGCATTTTACAGCTGATGGAAAAAAACGGTTTGATTACCCGTCAGTCGGTTGGCTATGACGCGCGGCTGAAGCGGCTGGAACTTACTCCTAAAGCTATAGAGCACCACGAACGGTTCCACCGGGGCATAAGAGAGAGCGAAGAAAGACTTTCGGCAGTGCTTACGCCGGAAGAGAGAGAAACATTTATCCGGCTGTGCGAAAAGCTTCGGGCGCATATCGAAAGGCTGGAAAACGAGAAAGGAAGGGTTTCGATATGATACGAAAACTGGCCGGATCGATCCGGCAGTATAAGAAAGATTCAATCCTCACCCCAATCTTTATGGTGGGTGAAGTGGTAATGGAGGTGGTCATCCCTCTTCTGATGGCCAAATTGATCGATGACGGCATTGAAGCCGGCGATATGAATTACATCATTAAAATCGGCCTGGTCCTGGTGCTTGCCGCGGTGGTTTCCCTGTGTTTCGGCGCTCTTTCCGGGAGAAGCGCGGCCAGGGCCTCGGCTGGCTTCGCCGGGAACCTGCGAAAGGATATGTACTATAATGTCCAGCATTTTTCCTTTTCAAACATCGATAAGTTTTCCGCATCCAGTATTGTTACCCGGCTGACTACCGACGTGACTAACGTACAGAATGCTTACCAAATGGTTATCCGTACGGCAGTGCGCGCTCCGCTTATGCTTATTTTTTCTTTGGGCATGGCGTTTTCCATGAATCCGAGTTTGTCTCTTATCTTTTTGGCGGTTATCCCCATTTTGGCTGTCGGCCTGCTGTTCATTTCCACGAGGGCGCACCCGATATTTCAGAGAATGATGAGAAAGTACGACCGCCTGAATACCGTAGTGGAAGAAAATCTGCGGGGCATCCGGGTGGTCAAAGCATTTGTCCGGGAGGACTACGAACGGGAGAAATTTACCGATGCTTCCGAGGGCATCCGGAAGGATTCTTCCCTTGCGGAAAAGATATTGGCTTTTAACTCTCCGTTAATGCAGTTCTGCATGTACGGGACCATCCTGCTTATCTCGTGGTTTGGAGCCAAACTCATTGTGGGCGGCAGCATGACCACCGGCCAGCTTATGAGCCTGATCTCTTATGCCGGGCAGATATTGATGAGCCTGATGATGCTTTCCATGATTTTTGTAATGGTGGTCATGTCACGGGCTTCCATGCAGCGTATTGTAGAGCTTTTGGACGAACGCGCCGATATCTCCGACGGAGAGAAAAACCTCAAAACTATCAAGGATGGATCTATCCGATTTGAAAATGTCGCGTTCAGCTACAAAAAGGGCGGAAATGACTGTCTTTCAGGCATAGACCTGGACATCCGCTCTGGGCAGACCGTGGGTATTTTGGGCGGCACCGGCAGCGGTAAATCCAGCCTGGTACAGCTGATACCCCGGCTTTATGACGTGAGAGCCGGTCGGGTGACAGTAGGCGGCGAGGACGTTCGCGACTACAATTTAAAGGCCCTTCGGGAAGAAGTGGCAATGGTTCTCCAAAAGAATGTGCTGTTTTCCGGCACCATTAAGGAAAATCTGCGCTGGGGAAATGAAAACGCCACAGACGAAGAACTGGTACACGCCTGTGAACTGGCCCAGGCCGACCCGTTTATCCGGGAGTTCCCCGAAGGTTACGACACTTACATCGAGCAGGGCGGCACAAACGTATCCGGCGGCCAAAAGCAGCGACTGTGTATTGCCCGTGCCCTGCTGAAAAAACCGAAAATCCTGATTTTGGACGACTCAACCAGCGCGGTGGATACCCATACGGACGCCTTGATCCGGCAGGCGTTTAAAGAAGAGATCCCCGGCACTACAAAAATTATCATTGCCCAGCGGGTGGCGTCCGTGCAGGACGCGGACCAGATAGTTGTGCTGGACGGCGGCAAAGTAGTAGATGTGGGAACTCACGACCAATTGATGCAGACCAGCACAATCTACCGCGAGGTATACGAATCTCAGCTGAAAGGGGAGAGCGAAAATGCCAGGACCTAACAAGAACGGAGAAGCCTTTTCCGGCGGCAAAAAGGCAAAAAATCAAAAGAAAACCATTCGGCGCATGCTCAGCTATATGGGCTTTTATAAGGTGCGGTTCGCTGTGGTGCTGTTATGTATTTTGATCAGTGCGCTGGTAAGCGTAGCCGGTTCCATGTTTTTGGAGGTTTTGATTGACGACTACATCACCCCGCTGGTGGGAGCGGAGAATCCAGTGTTTACCGGACTGTTTCAGGCTATTGGCATAATGGGGCTGATTTATCTGACAGGCGTTATTTCCACCTTCCTGTATAACTGGCTGATGGTCACCGTGTCTCAGGGGGTACTCAAGCATATCCGGGATGACATGTTTTCTCATATGCAGATGCTGCCGATCAAATATTTCGACACTCACACTCACGGGGATACCATGAGCCGTTACACCAACGACACGGATACCCTGCGCCAGTTGATTTCCCAGACGATCCCACAGGCATTTAATTCCGTTATTACAATCATTTCCGTGTTCTGCGCCATGATTACCACCAGCCTGTGGCTGACACTGCTGGTTTTGGCCACAGTAGCGTTTATGCTGTTCCTTACTACCAAAATCGGCGGCCAAAGCGGTAAATACTTTGTTCGCCAGCAGAAATCTCTCGGCGCTGTCAACGGCTACATCGAAGAGATGGTCACCGGCCAGAAGGTGGTACAGGTTTTCTGCCACGAGGAAAAGGCCAAAGAGAACTTTAACGAACTGAACGACACCTTGAAAGAGGAAGCCACTAAAGCCAACGTCTTTGCAAACATTATGGGTCCCATTATGAACAACCTGGGGCATTTGCAGTATGCCCTTATTGCCATACTGGGAGGCGCTTTGGCCCTGGGCGGCGTGGGCGGCCTTACATTAGGCGGTATTGCGGCGTTTTTGCAGCTGAGCCGCAGCTTTACCCAGCCGATCACCCAGATATTCCAGCAGTTCAACACTATTGTCATGGCTTTAGCAGGCGCCGAACGGGTATTTGACCTGATGGACGAGGCCCCGGAACAGGACGCGGGTTACGTCACGCTGGTAAACGCCAAAGAGGAGAACGGACAGATTGTGGAAAGCGGGACCCGTACCGGCATGTGGGCATGGAAGCATCCTCACGGTGACGGCACTGTCACCTATACGAAACTGACCGGCGAGGTGCAGCTTTTCGATGTGGACTTTGGTTACGAACCGGATAAGCTGGTTTTGCACGATATCCGTCTGGATGCCCAGCCCGGCCAGAAGGTGGCCTTTGTGGGTGCTACCGGCGCGGGTAAGACCACCATTACCAATCTGATCAACCGGTTCTACGATATTGCTGACGGTAAAATCCGCTACGACGGAATCAATATCAACAAGATTAAAAAACCCGATCTGCGCAGATCTTTGGGAATGGTTTTGCAGGATACCAACCTGTTTACCGGCACAGTCAGGGAGAACATCCGTTATGGTAAGCTGGATGCTACGGAAGAGGAAGTGATAGCGGCGGCAAAGCTTGCCAACGCCGACGATTTTATCCGCCGTCTGCCCGACGGATATGATACGGTTTTGACCGGTGACGGCAGCAGCCTTTCCCAGGGCCAGCGGCAGTTGCTCTCTATTGCCAGAGCGGCCGTAGCGGACCCGCCTGTGATGATCCTGGACGAGGCCACGTCCTCTATCGATACCCGCACCGAACGGCTGGTGCAAAAGGGAATGGACGGCCTGATGCAGGGCCGTACTGTGTTTGTCATCGCTCACCGGCTTTCTACAGTGCAGAATTCTGACAGCATTATGGTGCTGGAACTGGGCCGGATCATTGAACGGGGCACCCATCAGGAACTCATTGCCCAGCACGGTAAATATTATCAGCTTTATACCGGCGCTTTCGAATTGGAATAACGGACGGTGCAGCAAGCGCCGCCCCGGGGGTACCTGGGGCGGCGCTTCTTGCGGACGGGGATGTTTTATGGTATGCTTTGAGAAAAGGAGGCGTTTGAAATGGAACAGATCGCGGTGATTGGAAGCATGAACATGGACTACGTGATGAACGTGCCCCGCAGGCCGGGAGCCGGCGAGACTTTGCTCTGCCGTGATTTTGAAAACATGCCGGGAGGTAAGGGGGCCAATCAGGCATACGCCGCCGGGAAGCTTGGGGGGAAGGCTTTTATGCTTGGGGCCGTGGGTGAGGATGAGGCCGGAGAGATCCTGTGCGCCAGCTTGTTATCCGCCCATGTGGATGTGTCCAGGGTCAAGCGGGTAAAAAATATGCCTACAGGCTCCGCCTTTATCCAGATAGATGCTTGTGGAGATAACAGCATCGTGGTAGCTCAAGGAGCCAACCTGACTGTAGACGTTCCGTACCTGGAGAGGAACCGGGACCTGCTTGAGGCCTGCGGCGTGTGGGTATTTCAGTTGGAAATCCCTTTGGAAACCGTGGTGTGGGGAGCAAGGCTTGGGAAAAGCCTGGGGAAGACTGTGATCCTGGATCCGGCCCCCGCCAGGACAGATTTACCGCAGGAGCTATTCTCTTGTCTGGATTTTTTAAAGCCAAACGAGGGCGAGGCAGCCCTGCTGGCGGGAACGTCAAAGGGAAACCCGGTTCTTGCCGCTGCCCGGCTGCGGGAAAAGGGTGTGAAAAACGTGATTGTGACTTTGGGAGCGAAAGGAGCTTACCTGCTGGACCGGGAAGGCCGGGAATCGTGGTACCAGGCGGATCCTTCCATAAAGGTGGTAGACACCACAGCCGCCGGCGACAGCTTTACCGCAGCTTTGGCCAGGAGCCTGGCAGCAGGTGATACGGCGGAGGACGCCGTACGTTTCGCCATTCGGGTCTCAAACCTGACAGTGACGAAAAAAGGGGCCCAGCCATCCATACCTTCTCTGGCAGAGGTAGAAGAATATCATCCGGTCCTTTCGTAACGGTGTTTTGGAAAAACCGGCAAAAAATAAAAAAATCAGTGGACTTTTCCGGGAAGTATGCTACAATAAAAAGGTAGTATCGTGTTGTGCAAAAGGAGAGGAGCCTTATGAAAAGAATTGCCTGTTTCGCCCTTGCCCTGTGCCTGACTGCGGGTCTTTTTAGCGGCTGCGGAAAGAAAGAAGAAGAAAAGACGGCGGAGTCTTCCAGCCCGGCTTCCTCCGTCACCGCGTCTACAGTTTCGGTTTCCGCCACCCCCGCGTCTGTTGCTAAAGCTGTAAAGGTAAAGGCCGATGCCGGCTTGAATATTCGGTCCCAGCCTTCCACGGATGGAGAGATTCTTGGATTGGCCGAAAACGGGAGCATGCTGCCCCTGCTGGTAGGGACCCCGAACAACGGCTGGTACGAAGTGGAATATCAGGGAAAAAGCGCTTATGTCTCCGCTGAGTATGTGGAGGTACAGGATGTGACCCTGGAGGAATATAACCGGTTGAAAGAAGAAGGCCCTTCTTCTGAAACGACTTCAGGGACTGTTGACGATGACCCCGCAAGGTCCGGGTCCTCGGGAGAAACGTCTTCTAAAGCGTCTTCCGGCACGTCAGTTTCTTCCGGCTCCACAGGTGGCACGGAGGACGGCGAGTAAGTTTTAAAAGGCCGGAGCGTCTCTTTTGCGTTCCGGCTTTCTTTGTATAGTTTTTAGAGAGGAACGGAGCATGAATATTTTAATTGTGGGCGGAGGTCTGCTTGGCAGGAAAGCCGCCGATCTTTTGGACGGACTGGGCCATGTGGTGTCTGTCCTGGATGACAATCAGGACAACCTTTCCCTGCTCAGACACGATTTTGGCGGCGTGACTTCTCTGGGTTTTCCTATGGATGTAAACGCCCTGCGCAGCGCCGGAGTAGAAGGCTGCGACGCGGTAGCGGTAGTTACCGCCGACGATAACCTGAATATCGCTGTGGGGCAGATCGTGAAAAACTTTTTTGGGGTTGACAAAGTGGTTGCCAGGATCTCGGATCCCCAGAGGGAGACGGCATTTGAGAATTTTGGACTACAGACTGTCTGCCCCACCAATATGGCTGGGGAAAAGCTTGTCTCCGCTCTGGTAAACTCTCTGGAGAGCAGACAGGTCACCTTTGGCACAAGCACCGTGTCTTTAGAGGCCAGACCTTTGGATAAAAGGCTGGCCGGCAGCGATACCGGTGCTTTAGATCTGCCTGCCGGAGAAGGGCTCTTGGGGATCCTTCGGGCAGACGGCAGGTTCCATCTGCTGGAAAAAGACGGCGTACTGCCCCTGAAAGAGGGGGACTTCCTGGTGTGTGCCAGGAAGATCGACTGAGCGGGAAGGAGAGGACCATATGCGGATGATTGTAATGGGCGGAGGGGAAACAGGCCGGAACCTGGCCCGCACGCTACTGGATGCCAGATATGAGGTAAGCGTGATAGAAAAGGACCGGACGCGCTGCACCAAGCTGGCGGACGGTCTGGACGCCGCCGTGTACCGGGGGGACGGTACAAACCTGTCTGTACTGGAAGCCGCCGGGACAGAGGATGCTGATTGCTTTATGGCCGTCACCGGCGTGGATCAGGACAACTTGGTGGCCGCCCAATTGGCCCAAGAGCATTTTCGGGCAAAAAAGGTGATCGCCAGAGTGAACGATCCCCGGAACGTGGACACTTTCCGGCTGTTGGGTATTGGCAATGTGGTGTGCAGCGCCGAGATTCTTACCAGGATGATCGAGCAGGAGGCGGACCAGGCCCATATGCACCTGATTGCCACCCTGAACCAGGGAAAAGCGGGCATTTGCTCCATCACTCTGCCGGCCAACTCCGCTCTGGACGGCATATCGCTGAAACAATTCAAAGCACCGTCGGGCACGCTGATTATATCTGTGATCCGAAACGGCAAACTCACTATCCCCAACGGCTCTACGGTGCTGGAAAAAGGGGACGAGTTGGTAGCGGTAGCGGGAGAAAGGGAGCAGAAAGCCCTGGTAAAACTCCTCTCCGCCGTAAAAAAATAAAAATAATAATGATTTTTACTTTACAAATTTCATGTTTGGTGTTATAATAACACCAGAGCTGGAAGGAGAGGGAAATGTCATGGAGCGGCGGGAAAATTTCAGCAAAAAGCGGGCCGCAATTTTAAGCGTTCTGCGGGAAACGGATCGGCACCCCACGGCTGACTGGGTATATGCCCGGTTGAAACCCTGTTACCCCGACCTTAGCCTGGGAACAGTGTACCGGAATCTGAAAAGGCTTTGCGGCACGGGAAAGGCCGCCAGTCTGGGCACGGTGAACGGGAAGGAACGGTTTGACGGCTGCGTTGCCCCTCACGCCCATTTTGTGTGTGAAAGGTGCGGCGCCGTTATCGATGTGCCGGAAGATTTTTTCGGCACGGAGGAACTCAAGGGCATTTCCGACTACACAGGCTGCCGGGTGACTTCGGCCAGCGTTATGTTCCACGGACTGTGCGGAGACTGTGCCGCTCAGAAGGGCTCTTGATTCTATTTTTGTCTGTCCTATTATTTTAATACATTTTATACGGAGGTAACATTTATGAAAAAGTTTGTTTGCACTGTCTGCGGCTATGTTTACGAGGGGGAGTCCGCTCCCGAGAAGTGCCCTGTCTGCGGCGCTGGCGCTGAGAAGTTTACCGAGCAGTCCGGCGAGATGACTTGGGCAGCCGAGCACGTGGTGGGCGTTGCAAAGGGCGTTGATGAGAAGATCGTTCAGGGCCTGCGCGAAAACTTCCAGGGCGAATGCACTGAGGTTGGCATGTACCTGGCCATGGCCCGTGTGGCCCATCGCGAGGGCTATCCCGAAATCGGCGAGTATTGGCGCCGCGCGGCGCTGGAAGAGGCCGAGCATGCCGCAAAGTTTGCCGAACTGCTGGGCGAGGTTGTAACAGATTCCACCAAGAAGAACCTGGAAATGCGGGTAGAGGCCGAGAATGGCGCTACCGCCGGCAAGGTTGCTCTGGCCAAGATGGCCAAAGAGCAGAATTTGGACGCCATTCATGACACAGTGCATGAAATGGCCCGCGACGAGGCCCGTCACGGCAAGGCGTTCGCCGGCCTTTTGAAGAGATATTTTGGGGAATAAGAACAGACACGGAAAGGAAGGACCCTCGTGAGAGGGTCCTTCCTGCTTTGCAGCCACATAGCACACAAGGGAAAAAGTCTGCATAGAAGCAGACTTTTTCGACAGACCGGAAAGGCTCCAACAGGGAGCCTTTCTTCCATATTTACAGAATTATTCCGGCAATAAGGTAAAATCAAAGGTAAATTCTTCTTCGTTAAGCCGGTACTGGGGCAAGAGTTCAGGGCCACAGGAATTGGATCCCACGCCGCTCATCTTGTAATCCAGGCAAAAAACGGTTTCGCCGCACTTTGTAAGCTCGTGGGCGTGTTTCTTTTCCGTCAGTTCCTCCTGGGTGTACTCAGACACATTGAAGGAGAAGGGCTTCTCCGCCGTGACCGTCAGAGAGTAGACCCCGTCTGTCAGAGTGGCATACCGGCAGCCCACATGCGAGGAATTCTCCTGGGGCTTCAGGTAGTTCTCAAACATTGAGGACACCGTTTGGGCATACACGCCCAAGCGGGAGGCCCGGTGTTTGTCCAGATAGCTTTCGTAGGGGCCATATCCAAAATATTCCACAGAGTTGTATTCCCTGGGTAAAAACAGCCGCAGGCCGAACCGGGGCAGCCAGGGGAACCTGGTATCCCGGCGACAGTGGAGGGCGCAGTCCACCCGGCCGTGAGCGTCAATGTTCCACACTGCATCTACGTCCAAAAACTTGGCGCTGTAAATAGAGGCGATGCCCAGCCGGCAGGTGATTACAGCCCCGCCGTTCTGACCCTTGCCGGTCTCGGTTTCGTATACCCGCACGGTGGGACGGTCATAGCCCACCCCTTTCCAGCGGTGGTTCAGATACTGGTCGTTATCCGTGGGGGCACGGTACAGGTTCCACTCCATAGGTCTGGAAAGGATAGTTCTGTTTCCAAAACACATTTCTGAGAACAGGCCCTTCCAACGGTCAAACACATACCGGAAAGTCTCGCCTGCCACAACCAGGAACCGTTGACCATCCTCTACGGCCACTTCCCCTTCCGCAGGGGGGTCGATAAAGAAGGGCTCTTCATTCAATATCAGCTGGTCAAAGCCCAGAGGGTAACCGGGCTCCCCAAATTCAGCCTGACAGAACCAGCTTCCTTCCTTTGCCCCATAGAAGAAGGTCAGCGTGCAGGTCCCGTCTTCCGGCAGGCCCTCTATCGCAACGGTGGTCTCGCCGTGAGGAGGCAGAGAAGAAAGTTCCAAATTGCCGGAATACAGGGTCTCGCCATCTTGGGCCACCTCATAAGAGACCGACAGACATTCCGCCGCGTCGGTAAAGTCCAGATAATTGTGAAGGATGAATTCTCCCGGCTTGCTGCCTTTTCTGGCCCGGATGGGACGGATGACGTTTTTATATTCCAAAAGCCCGGTGTGGGGGGTACGGTCGGGATATACCAGACCATCCATACAGAAATTCCCATCGTGGGGGAACTCGCCAAAATCGCCGCCATACCGATAGATGGGGCGATTATCGGGGGTGGTGCCGCCATATACGGCGTGGTCGCACCACTCCCACACAAAGCCGCCGCAGAAGTTGGGATATTTCATAATAAGCTGCTGATAATCTTCGGCGTCTCCGGGACCATTGCCCATTGCGTGAATGTACTCGCACTGGATGAAAGGCAGGCCTTTGGGCATCAGATCGGTATAGTCCATGTCCAGCATGGGATTTTTGACGGTCCCCTTTTCACAGTATTCCGTAATGGTGTCCAGCGGGGCGTACATCTGGCTGTAGAAATCCAGCATTGAGAAATCAGGCTTGCGCTCCCTGTGGATCTCCTTGATATTCTCATAGTGCAGCAATCTTGAAGGGTCGTATTCCTTTACCCAGCGGCCGGCATTTTCAAAGTTCTCTCCCCAGCCGCTTTCGTTGCCCAAAGACCAGATCACAGCGGCGGCATTGTTCTTGTCCCTAATAACGCTTCTCTGGACCCGATCCAGGATGGCCTGCTTGAACCGGGGATCGTCTGCGGCGTCGGCGTAATTGTCAAAGCTGTAGGACCCCATCTTGGTGGCGTGGCCGTGCGATTCGACGTCAGCCTCACCGATAACGTAAAATCCCAAATCAGAGCACATTTGCATAAACCAGGGGGCGTTGGGGTAGTGGCTGGTGCGGATGGCGTTGACGTTATGGCGCTTCATCAAGGTCAAATCCCGCAATGCCTGCCCGGAACTGATGGTGTAGCCGGTAACCGGGTCGCTGTCGTGGCGATTCACGCCCCGGAACTTGATAGCTGTGCCGTTTAGCAGCACCACGCCGTCCTTGATCTCGATCTTCCGAAGCCCCACAGACTGTTCGATACGCTCCTCCGGAGTTTCCATAACCAGCGTATACTGGTATGGGTTCTCCGCGTTCCAGAGGGAAGGAGAATCCACATGGATGCAAAGTTTCTCCCGGGAGGGACCCGCCGTTCCTATCTGGGCGCCCTCGTCGTCGTACAGAGTGCCGGTCACTTGGCAGTCTCCCTCCATGCTCAGTTCAACCGTCACGTCAGCGGAAGAGAAATCGGAAGAAAAGCTTTCCTTTACAAAGAAGTCCCGCAAAAAGCTTTGGGGCCGGGCCAGCAGGTACACGTCTCTGAAAATGCCGCTCATCCTCAGCTTGTCCTGGTCCTCCAGATAAGTCCCGTCGCACCACTGCAAAACCAATACGGCAACGGTGTTGTCCCCTTCCCGCAAAAATTCTGTTACCTCAAATTCCGAGGTGGAATGGGACACCTGGCTGTAGCCGACGAACTCCCCATTTACCCACAGATAAAAGCAGGAGTCGACTCCCTCGAAGTTTAAAAACCACCGCTGGGCAAGGCCGCCCTCTTCAATGTTGAAGTGGCGCACATACAGACCGCAGGGGTTCTCCTCGGGAACGTAGGGAGGGTCCACCGGGATGGGGTACCTGACATTTGTGTACTGATGATGGCCGTAGCCATGATTCTGCCAGCAGGAGGGTACGGGGATCTCGTCCATCTCTTCCTCATCAAAGCAGAGCCCCTCCTCAGGGTCAATGGCTTCCTGATAAGAACCGTAATACCGGAAAGCCCACACGCCGTTCAAGGAGAGCAGGCTGGGCTCTTTCTCTTCGGCTGTGTTGTCAAATGGAACGTAGTAACTCCTGTTGGGGGTGGTCCCAACGTGCAGAACCTGGGGATCTTCATGGAAGTGCTGGAATATTTCTTTCATAATGCCATTTCCTTTCCGTTTATTGACTTTTCCTCTGGAAAAAGGTATGCTTTTCTTTAGATTACTATGAAATCTGCCGGAAGTCAAGCAGGTTTTTTAAGAAGGTGGAGAAATCATCGTGGGAACGGAAATTTTGGCAGGGGCGCTGTTTGGCGGAACAGTATTGTTTTTATCTGGCCGCAGGCCCGGGAAAAAAGGAATGGGCGCCGGTCCGTTCGCCGTAACGGCGTCCCTGTTGTTTTTGGCGGCTTTTGCCTTGCGGTTGTGGCTGGGTTATTTTTCAGAGGGATTTTCCACAGATATGGATACCTTTAAATCCTGGGGGAGCCTTGTAAATGAGGTGGGTTTTTCCCAGGTTTACAGCCAGGATGTATATTTAGACTACCCTCCCGCCTATTTGTACGTCCTGTCTTTTCTTGACCGTTTGCGGGACATTTTTGATCTTCCTTTCAACTCTTCCGCCTACACTTTGCTGATGAAACTTCCCTCGCTGGCCGCCGACATGCTTTGCGGCGGGTGCCTTTTGTGGCTGGGCCGCAGAAAACTTGGGGAAACAGAGGCCCTGCTTCTTTCCGCCGCCTATCTGTTCTGTCCGGCGGTACTGGTAAATTCAGCCCAGTGGGGCCAGGTGGACTCGGTGACCACTGCCGTTCTGCTGGCCTCTGTGCTTCTTCTGTACAAAGAACGGTATGTGCCTTCTGCGCTGCTGTACGGTCTCAGCGTTGCCTGCAAGCCCCAAATGCTGATTTTTTCGCCCCTCTATTTTTTCTTTGCCCTGAAACAGAAAAAATACGGCAAGCTTGTTCTGGGGGTACTGTGCGCTGTGGGGGTAATTTTGCTTACCGCTGCACCCTTTACCAAAGGCTTTCACTTTTTGTGGCTGCTGCAGAAATACAGGGACACCATGAACTATTACCACTACTATTCGGTAAACGCCTACAATATCTGGACCCTGATCGGCTGGAACTGGAAAACCCTGCCCGACGGACTTGCTCTGCGGGTCCTTACGCTGGCGGCTCCGGTGCTGGCTGCGGCTCTGTGCGGTCTGCTACTGTTGGGCTCGAAGCGGAAGGACGCCCTGTTTGCCTGTCCGGTCCTTCTGATGGCCGTGATGTACCTGTTTGGGATTAAGATGCATGAGAGGTACCTTTACCCCGTTTTCCCGTTCCTGGTCCTGTGCTTCTTATGGGTCCCGGACAAACGGCTTTTGAGAAGCTTCGGGCTTTCCGCTCTGGCGAATTATCTTAACGTAGCTTATGTACTCTACCTGTTCCGTGAAAGGGGCGGGAACTATGATCCCAACGCCCTTGTCAGCCGGGTGATGGCCGGAGCGCAGGTGCTGGCGCTGGGCTACGTATTCTATACTCTCTGGTCCGTGTACCTGCGGGGCACCGTGAAGGAGGCTGCTCCCAGGTCTGCGGAATATCGTCTGCCGTCCGCCCCTGTTCCGGCGGACAGTCGGTTTGTAAAATGGGACTGGGTACTGCTGGCAACTGTCACTTTTGTTTACGCCACTGTGGCCTTTTGGCATTTGGGCGGCCATGAAACCGCCCTGACCCCCTGGGCGCCGGAAGAGGGGGAGACCGCTGTTTTGCGCGCGGAGGAACCCTGTGACGTTTTGTACTATCTGCCGGGCATTGCCCCTGCAGCTGACGATCGGGTGTGGGCCGGGGCAAACATCCAGGTAGAAATAAGTGAAGACGGCGCAAGCTGGACTGACTGCGGCAACATAAACGAGGGCAGCACTTATGTGTTCTGCTGGGCCAAGTTCCGTTTGGACAGACCTGTTTCTTATGTAAGGCTTACCGCTCTGGACGGCGGCTCAGTGCTGAACGAAGCCGCTTTAAAGATACAGGGCAAAATGGAACTGGCGGCTGTCTCCGCCGAAGGCGAGAAAGCCGCCGCCCTTACCGATGAGCAGGATGTGGTCCCGCTTTACACCACTTATGAAAACTCCGCTTATTTTGACGAGATTTATCATGCCCGCACAGCTTACGAGCACATTTTGGGACTGGAGCCCTATGAAAATACCCACCCGCCTCTGGGAAAATACATCATTTCTCTGGGTATCCGTCTGTTTGGGATGAACCCATTTGGCTGGCGCTTTATGGGGACTTTATTCGGAGTTTTGATGCTACCTGTGCTTTACCATCTGCTGAAGCAGCTTTTCGGAAAGACATCTCTTTGTTGCTGCGGCACGCTGCTTTTTGCTTTTGACTTTATGCACTTTACCCAGACCCGCATTGCCACGATTGATACCTACGCTGTTTTCTTCCTTTTGCTGATGTATGACTGTATGGTGGTGTTCCTCCGCCGTGATCTTTTGCGGGACGGAATGAAACGGCTTTTGCCCCCTCTGGCTTTGTCCGGATTGTTCATGGGACTGGGCGCGGCCTCAAAATGGACGGTGGCCTATGGGGCTGTGGGACTGGCGGTTCTGTATTTCGGCAAGCTGTTCCTCACCGGGCGGGACCTCCGCAGAGCCGGGGGAGAAGTGGCCCCTTTACTGCGGAAAAGCATCAAGCTGTGTCTTTGGTGTTGTCTGTTCTTCATTGCCATACCCTTTGGAATATATTTTCTGGTCTATCTGCCCCTGTGCCTGATCCCACACAACTCCCTGGACATTTGGGGTTCATTCTGGAGGTACCAGACCACCATGTTCAACTACCATTCCGGTCTGAAGGAAACCCACGCCTTTGCCTCTCCCTGGTACGAATGGCCATTTGACGTGCGGCCGATTTGGTATTTCTCCCAGGAGGGGGTAAACGCGCAGGGCCAGTACAGCACCATTTCCGCTATGGGGAACCCTCTGCTGTGGTGGGCGGGCGTTCCCGCTTTGGCTACCGCCGGGGTCCTTTGGTTCCGGGAGCGAAAGACCTTTGCATGTGTGGTACTCTGCGGTTTTTTGTCCGTTTATCTGCCCTGGATGCTTGTACCCCGCATCACTTTTATCTATCATTATTTTACGGCGGTGCCCTTCCTGGTCATCGCCTTAATGGGGGTGTTCTCCCGGTTCTCCCAAACCGTTCCCGGCTCCCGGCAGTTGATTCCGCCCGGCCACAATGGCACCGGCGGGAGGGTTTCCATCTCCGTGTCCCAACTTTTTTTGGGCATTTTCGTGGCCGCCAATCTGGTACTGTTCTGTGTGTATTTTCCCGTCATTTCCGGCGCGCCTACAGACAGATCCTATACCGACGCGTTGGAACTGTTTCCCACTTGGTACTTTTAAAACGTACCTTTAAGACGCGGGATCGCTCGCTGCTCTCGCTCGGTTCGAAAAAAAGCAGTCTATTCTCGCGGAGAAGGTATAATACAGGCGATAGGAGTTTTTTCGGTTGCGGGATCGCTCGCTGATCTTGCTCGGTTCGAAAAATAGTCTGTTCTTGCGGGGAAAGTATGCTGTCGTCGATTTCCGGCTTCGCCGTGTCCCGCCGACATTTACATTGTGAAAGGAAGTTATGCCATATGCGAAAACCGCCAGCCGAGATGCTCTTTTCCAAACGGGACGTGTTGTGGATCATAGCCCCGCTGATTGCGGAGCAGTTCCTGGCCATGTTGGTAGGCATGGCCGATTCGGTGATGATTGCCAGTGTGGGGGAAGCGGCTGTGTCCGCTGTCTCACTGTGCGACTCCATAAGCGTTCTGCTGATTATGCTGTTTACGGCGCTGGCAACCGGCGGCGCTGTGGTGGCCGGCCAGTTTTTGGGAGCCAAAGAAGAAGAAAAGGCCCGGAACATTTCCGGCCAGCTGGTGATACTTGTTTTTTTGATCGCCGCCGCGGTTACCGCCGGGCTGTTCTGTTTTCGCCGGCCGGTGATGAAACTGGTGTTCGGCTCTGTTACCGACGAGGTAATGGGTTTTGCGGACACATATTTCACCATTACGCTGTTCTCTCTGCCGGGAATTGCTCTGTACAACGCCGGAGCGGCCATCTTCCGTACAATGGCCGATTCCCGTACGCCCATGCTCATTTCATTTTTGATGAACGCTATCAACATTGGCGGTAACGCCTTGCTCATCTACGGCTTCCACTGGAAAATAGCGGGAGCGGCGGTGCCTACCCTCGTTTCCAGGACGGTGGCCGCAATTGTGATTCTTGGTCTGCTGTGCAGGGAAAAGTATTCGCTGCACTTCACCCGCCCCTTCCGATTTAGACTGCAAGGCGGCACGATAAAGCGTATTTTGGGCATCGGCATTCCCAACGGGGTAGAAAACGCAATGTTCCAGTTCGGCAAGCTGATGGTGGTAAGTCTGATTTCCACCTTCGGCACAATGGCTATTACCGCCAATGCGGTAGGGAATGCTGTGGGAACTTTCCAAATTCTCCCCGGCTCCGCCATCGGAATGGCATCGGTGCCCATTGTTTCCCGGTGCTTCGGCGCGGGGAAGAAGGACCAGGTGAAATATTATGCCCGGCACTTGCTGGGACTGGCATTTCTCAGCAATATTGCCATCAACCTGGTGTTTTCCCTGTGTATTCCCCTTATTTTGCAGCTATACCACCTTACGGAAGAGACCGGCGCTCTGACAACCTGGGTACTGCTGTTCAGCGCGGTAGTCAGTTCCTGTCCCTGGCCGGCGGCGTTCATGTTCCCAAATGTGTTCCGTGCTACCGGCGATGTGAAATACACCATGATTGTCAGCATTGTGTCCATGTGGACCTTCCGGGTAGGGTTGAGCTACCTGCTGGGAGGCTTTTTCGGTCTGGGCCTGCAAGGGGTCTGGTATGGCATGGCCGCAGACTGGACCTGCCGCGGCGTCTGCTTTGTCGGCCGGTATTTCAGCAAGACCTGGGACCGCCGCCTGAGAGGACAGGCTGGAGGGTGACTTTTCGGAATTGGGATTGCGGCGGATTGCCGGGGCTTTTCATCGTGCAGGTTTTCTGTATCAGCCGCCCTGACTGCACCGCGGCCCGCCTTACTCCGTACCGGCATCCTTCCTAACACTTTTCTGTTTCACACCAGATACCCTATACTGGAAAAAGTCTGCTTTTTCGCAGACTTTTTCTCAGTTCTGCCCTTCTTGGAGCAGCTGGTTATAAATGCTGTCCACTTTGCCGCCCTTCAAGTAGACCCTGGGCACCCGCTTGGAAAGACCGCAGACCACTTCGTAATTTATAGTGCCCTCAATAGCGGCCAGTTCATCGGCGGTGATCTCTTCCTCTCCGTCCCGTCCGATCAGGGTTACTGTGTCGCCGATGGAAACATGGGAAAGGCAGGTTACGTCCACCATCATCTGGTCCATGCACACCCGGCCCACAACAGCGCACCGCCTGCCATGAAGCAGCACATGGGCGCCCTTCTTTCCTCCCCCGGGAGAAAGGCTGCGAGGGTAGCCGTCGGCATAGCCTACGGGTACTGTGGCTACCACCATTGGCCGCTGGACGGTATAAGCGCGGCCATAACTGATGGTGGAGCCGGGCAAAATGGTTTTTATATGGGATACTACGGATTTTAAGGAAAGCGCCGGTACAAGGTCCGGCCGGTTTCGCAAAGCTCCTGATGGGGACAAACCGTAGATGACAATGCCCGCCCGCACCATGTCCAAATGGGACAGAGGATAGTCGAACACGGCTGCGGAGTTGGCGCAGTGCCGCACCTGGAAAACGATTTTCTCCCGCTGAAGGGATTCCAGCATTTCTTTAAAACAGCCAAACTGGCGCATGGTAAAGGCGTCGCCGTCACTGCCCTCGTCCGAAACGGCGAAATGGGTAAAAATGCCCTCCGGGAACAGCCCGGGCAGCGTGCAGGCTCGCTTTACCTCTTCCACAGTGCCCTCGTCACGGTTGATGTCCTGAAAGGGAAAGCCCAGCCGGTTCATGCCTGTGTCAATCTTTACATGGACCTTGACGGTGGCGCCGGCCTTTTGGGCGCAGGATGACAGGGCTTCGGCATAATCGGAGGAATACAGACACTGGGAAATATCATACTGTGCAAGGGTCCCGGCCTCTTCGGCGGGAGTAAAACCCAGCACCAGCAGCGGTTTTGTAAGACCTCCAAAACGAAGCTGCAGAGCTTCTTCCAAATTGGACACGGCAAACCAGTCCGCCCCCAGGTCCTGGAACTCACGGGCGACGCGCACCGCTCCGTGTCCGTAGGCGTCCGCCTTAACCACGCAGCACACCTTAGCCTTTGGGCTGACGGCATTGCGCACGGTCCTGAAATTCCGGGACAGGGCGTCAAGATCGATTTCGGCCCAGGTCCGCCGCAGGATCTCTTTCATGAAAGCACCTCTTTTGTTTTACTTAAAGTACCTTACGCCGGACTCGAACAGCTTCTGGTCTTTTGCACCGGGAACATTTTTATAAAGGTTTGTACCCTTGCGCTCCGAGTGACCCATTTTGCCCAGTACTCGGCCGTCTGGGCTGCAAATGCCCTCAATGGCGCAAACAGATCCATTGGGGTTCCACAGAATATCGCCGCTGACGTTTCCATCCGGGTCCACATACTGGGTAGCCACCTGCCCGTTTTCAATCAGCCTTTTCAGCGCCTTTTCATCGGCCACGAACCGGCCCTCCCCGTGGGACACGGGGATGCAATGGATATCCCCGGCGTTTACCCCGGCCATCCAGGGGGATTTGACGCTGGTGACACGGGTGTATACCATACGGGACACATGGCGGCCCAGCGTGTTAAATGTCAAAGTGGGATCGTCCTCTTTGGGTTCGGTGATCTTGCCATAAGGTACAAGGCCCAGCTTGATAAGAGCCTGGAAACCGTTACAGATGCCCAGCATCAGGCCGTCCCGTGTTTCCAGCAGGTCTGTTACCGCTTGGGCGATTTTCGGGCTGCGGAAAGTGGTGGCAATGAATTTGCCCGAACCTTCCGGCTCATCGCCGCCGGAGAATCCGCCGGGGAGCATGATGATCTGGCAGCGGCGGATGGCCTTTTCCATAGCGTCAATGGTTTCTTCAATATCTTTTGAGGAAAGATTTTTTACCACAAGAATCTCTGTCTCCGCCCCGGCCTTTTGGAACGCTCTGGCGCTGTCCACCTCGCAGTTGGTGCCGGGAAAGGCGGGGATAAATACTCTGGGCCTGGCTATTTTGACGGCAGGTCCTTTTTTATTCCGTTCCTCCCACAGAGGGACGTCCGCCGTGACCTTCACAGGTTCCGCAAAGTTGGGAAAAATCTTTTCCAGGGTGCCGTTCCAGGCGTCTATCAGGCGCTCGATAGAGATTTTTTCGCCGCCTATTTCCACATCATGGCTGCCGGTAGTGTGGCCCAGCACGGCCCCGTGACCAAATGGGACCTCAGCTTCAGAGGAAAGCTCTACCACCAAAGCGCCGACTTTGGGGGCGAACAGCGCCTCTTTGGAGAGGCCGGGCTCAAACCGGAAACCCATTTTAGAGCCAAAGCACATGCGCAGCACACAGGCGGCCGCGCCGCCCTCCCGCACCACTCCGGCGGAAATGACGTCCCCGGTTTCAATGTGCCGTCCAATTGTCCGATAGTATACTTTCAGGCCGTCCCAGTCCGGGGTGCCGTCGGATTTTTGAGGAGTGGGGACCACCACAACCTGGGAGCCCGGATGCTTCATGCAGGCGGACAGGGTACGGCTTGCCTTTGTGACGGACACGGCAAAGCTGACGAGGGTAGGGGGCACGTCCAGATGCTCAAAGGAGCCGGACATACTGTCCTTGCCGCCAATGGCGGGCAGGCCCATCCCTATCTGGGCGGACAAGGCTCCCAGCAGAGCGGCGGCGGGTTTGCCCCAGCGGACAGGGTCCTCATGGAGCCGTTCAAAGTATTCCTGGAAGGTAAGCCGGGCCTTTAAGGGGTCGGCCCCGACGGCACAAAGCTTCGAAAGGCTTTCCACTACAGCGTACTGGGCACCCAGGAAGGGAGAATACCGGGAAATTCCGGGAATATATCCGTAAGCCATTGCGGTGGCGTCATCCGTTTCTCCCTCCGTCAGAGGGATCTTGGCCACCATAGCTTCTTCCGGGGTGAGCTGATAAACGCCGGCAAATGGCATAAGCACCGTAGCCGCCCCAATACTGGAATCAAACCGCTCGGAAAGGCCTTTTTGGCCGCAGACCTCCAATCGGGCCATGTTGGCCTTTAAGGCTTCTACGCCGTCTTTGTCCCGAAGGACCTTCGGTACGCTGTCCCGATAGTTTTCGCCATGGGGGGCGGATATGTTGGCGTCGGCGTTTTGGGTGACGCCGTTGGTGTCCAGAAAAGCTCTGGAAAGGTCCACGATCTGGTCGCCCCTCCACTCCATTTTCAACCTGGGTGTTTTGGTGACCACAGCCACCGGCTGGGCATCAAGGTTCTCTTTGGCGGCGGCGGAACAGAAATTTTCCACATCTTCGGGGGAAAGCACCACTGCCATCCGTTCCTGGGATTCGGAAATTGCCAGTTCGGTGCCGTCCAGGCCCTCATATTTCTTTGGCACTTTATTTAAATCGATTTCCAGTCCAGGGGCCAGTTCGCCAATGGCAACGCACACGCCGCCCGCCCCAAAATCGTTGCAGCGCTTGATGAGCCGGGAGACGTTCCCATCCCGGAACAGACGCTGGATCTTCCGCTCGGTAGGAGGATTGCCCTTTTGCACCTCCGCTCCGCAGACCTCCACAGATTTCTCAGTGTGGGCCTTGCTGGAGCCGGTGGCTCCGCCGATGCCGTCCCGGCCGGTGGCCCCGCCCAGCAGCACCACAATGTCACCGGGAACGGGCTCTTCCCGCCGGACATTTATCTTGGGTACCGCGCCGATTACCGCGCCAATCTCCATGCGCTTTGCCACATAGCCGGGATCATAAAGTTCTGTTACCTGGCCTGTGGCAAGGCCAATCTGGTTGCCGTAGGAGGAATAGCCCGACGCCGCGCCGGTGGTGATTTTGCGGCTGGGCAGCTTTCCGTGGATGGTCTTTTCGAAGGGTACGGTGGGGTCGCCGGAGCCAGTCACCCGCATGGCCTGATATACATAAGCTCTGCCGGACAGGGGGTCCCGGATAGCGCCTCCCAGACAGGTGGCTGCCCCGCCGAAAGGTTCGATCTCCGTTGGATGGTTGTGGGTCTCATTTTTAAACTGGATAAGCCAGGTCTCGGTTCTTCCGTCGACGGTGACAGGCGCTTCGATAGAGCAGGCGTTGATCTCATCGCTTACATCCAGATCCGGCACCAGGCCTTTTTTCCGCAAATATTTCCCGCCGATGGTAGCCATATCCATAAGGGACACGGGCCTGTCCTTTCCCCGGTACAGATCCTCCCGTAGGTCCAGGTACTGCTTCAGGGCCGCCTCTACCGCGGCTTTCAGTTCTCCCTCTTCTACCCGGATGTGGTCCAGACGGGTTAAAAAGGTGGTGTGGCGGCAGTGGTCGCTCCAATAGGTGTCTATGACCCGCAGTTCGGTGACAGTGGGGTCCCGTTTTTCCTCGTCCCGAAAATAGTCCCTGCAGAATTCCAGGTCCGAAAGGGTCATGGCAAAGCCCATAGAGTTGAAATATTCTCTCATCTGGCTGCCGTTCCAGGCGGTAAAGCCCTTCACCCGGGCAACATCCGGCGGTACGGCTGCTTTTATTTCCAAAGTGTCGGGTTTCTCCTGTGAAGCTACCCGAGATTCCACCGGGTTTACCAGGTAGGTTTTGATTTTCTCAAATTCCCGGTCCGAAATTCTGCCCTTCACGGCAATTACCTTTGCGGAGAGTACCGCGGGCCGTTCCCCCTGGGTGAGAAGTTGCACGCACTGGGCGGCGGAATCTGCCCGCTGGTCATACTGGCCGGGGAGATATTCCATTGCAAATGACCGGTACTCCGGAGGGAGACGGTAATCCTCGCCGTAAATGCTGTCCATGTTGGGTTCGGACAAAATTGTGCGGGCCGCGGACCGGAATTGTTCCCCGCTTAATCCGGACACATCATACCGGTTTAAAACGCGGACCTCTTCTATACCGGAAACGCCCAGGTTTCCTTTCAGATCTTCCTTTAAATGCAACGCTTCGATGTCAAACCCTTTTTTCTTTTCTACAAAGACTCTGGTTACCATGTTTTTCGTCCTTCCTTTGTGCCGCAGGGTCAGAAAAGGCCCCTGCGGTAATCCGGGTCAAACCCCATTTTACCACAGGAGCCTTGTCCCGGCAAGTGTTTGTCACACAGGGAGAGAAACAAATTTTACAGGCGTTTTTTGCCGTTTACTTGCGCCTCCCTCCGCCCAAGTCTCCAATAGACAGAGCCGCCGTGTGCCGGATGGGCTTCCATTGACCGCTGCCGAACAGGGCCGCCACCATAGCGGCGGTAAAAGTAAGCATAAAGAAAGGGAAGGTAAATGCGTATAGTACTTTTTTCCAAGCAGGACAGCGGATCTTTTTCCATTCGGTAATGGCTACCAGCAGCCCCATAAAGAACACCACCCCATAGGCATTGGCAACAACCGATGCCACGGAGGCCGCAAAAATTCCCAGTTCCGGGCGGTCCCCCACAACGCCGGCGATAAACGTGCCAATGTTTACGAGCAGGCCTAAAACGGCCAGGACCAGCACAGCAATGGAATTCATCAGCATATCGTAGCAGGCAAAGCTCTTTTTTGCCACCAGTGCATGAAGCAGGTCCCCTCCACGTTTTGCCAGCACCTGCAAACTCCCCTTGATCCACCGGGAACGCTGGCACACGGACTGCCGCAGGCTGCGAGGCTGCTCGTCATAGAGCATGGCGTCACCGCAATAGGAGATTCTTTCCCCACGTGCAATCATATCGGCGGTAAATTCCAGATCCTCTGTCAGCAGATGGTAGTTCCAGCCGCCGATTTCCTGTAAAAGGCTGTCGGCAAACAGGAAGCCCGTCCCGGACACGGCACAGCTGACGCCGAGATAATCCCTGGGCCGGTTCAGGTATTCCGATTCCCGCAGGAAGTACAGGCCGTAACCGGCAGTGATCCAGTTGTCGCCGAAGTTTTTGGAGTTCCGATAGCCGGTGACTACCCGGTTCCCGCATGAAAACACTTTGTTCATTTCGGTGACGTAGCGGGAATCCAGCAGATTGTCGGCGTCAAACACGAAATAGCCGTCGTAATGCTCTTCCGGCCGGTCTTCCCGGATCTTACTCAGCAGGAAGCTAATGGCGTAGCCTTTGCCCACCAATTCCCTGTTCCGGCGCTGGAATACAAAAGCTCCGTGATCTGCCGCCACTTGGGCAGTGCCGTCGGTACAGTTGTCGGCCACCACATAAATATGTATCAGATCCGAAGGGTAGTCCTGCTCCCGGATGCTGTCCAAAAGCTGGCCGATCACCGTTTCCTCGTCCCGGGCGGCAATAAGCACCGCGTATTTGCAAAGTTTTTGGGCTTGAAAAGTCCGGCGCCTGCGGAATAACCGTATCGCGGCGTATACCATTTGGTAACAGCAGCAGATGGAAAACGCCACCGCCAGCGCAAAATTGATAGCAGACAGAGTGTTCATAGATCCCGTCTCCTTTTTATCTCCTAAGCAGCCCGCGGGAAAACCCGTCGGCCGTTTCTGTGCCGTAAATCATAAAGCTTTTCGGTCCGTGCTCAAATCATTATTCTAGCACAAATTACATCAACAGGATATGGGAAAACCATAAAAAAGAACACGATATTTTTCTTAAAAATTTATGACGATATGCAGAAAATCCTTCCCCGCCGCGGAGTTTTTAATTTTTTCTTGTAAAAGCCGGAAATAGGGCTTGCTTTTTTTCATCTTATCGTATAAAATAATACAGCAATCTTTTGGGCGCTTAGCTCAGCTGGCTAGAGCACCTGCTTGACGTGCAGGGGGTCAGCGGTTCAAGTCCGTTAGCGCCCACCAAACGAGTATTAAACGAACTTTTTTACTTCAATGGCGGTTTCGCTATAACGGTATGGTTCTAAGATACTCAATCAAGAAAGCGGCTTGCCGTCAATGGCTGGCCGCTTTTACTATGCTGCGAAAAGAGTTAAATGCGGTTTCCCCCTGCACCCCTTTCCGTGTCCG
>CAZGLW010000009.1:0-37681 GCA_964525985.1 uncultured Acutalibacter sp.
TGCGGGATCACTAGTTTTCAAGACTAGCTCCTTAAACCACTCGGACACCTCTCCATATCAACGCAAGCAACATTTTACCATAAGCGGTCTCAAAATGTCAATGGTTTTCCGGCAAAACTTTTCTTTCAGGACAAAATCTTTGATTTTTTACACTTTTCGCACAATTTCATAGCCGGCAGGGAAAGCCCATACCAAAGCAGGGAATAGGGCAGGCATACTTGCCCCATCAAATTTAAAGGCATGTTGGAATAATCCCATACGTTCAGGCCCATCCAATCGTTGAACACAAGCCCGATGGCAAATTCTACGCCGGTGATGATGGCGGACCCCGCCAGGCACCGCGAGGGGATGCTCTTTTCCCGCATTTTCTCGCAGCACACCTTATTGATTAGTACCAGACACAGGCCTCCCGCCAGAGCCATTGAGTAGTGGGTCCGGCCTCTCCAAACCATCTCTAAAGCCGGGTAGCCGAAGCTTCCGGTAAGAAAGAGCAGTTCGTTTGTTTTTCGCTGTTCCGCCTTTTTCATTTTCTCGGCCTCCGCAAATCTTGCACTAGTGTTTGCGGAAGACCGTGAATTTAGTCAGGAAGAGCGGTAAACCCTAAGTTTGCCAGCTATTGTTTTAATTCGTGTTCCAGAACATCGCAAAACGATTGGATTTCCGGTCCCAGAGAGCCGCACCAGCGACGGCGGGCCGGGTCTTCGTAAAAAAGCTGCGGGTCCCTGCGGATTTCTAAAGCGCGTCCCAGAGAATCCGGAACAGGGCAAAGACCCTCTTGCAGCGCCCATTCTCCCGCTGCTGTTTTCGCGATGACTTTGCCCGTGCGCAAGGTGTAAAGGCACCGGGCAGTGTCTAAAAGCCAGCCGCAGGAGTACAGGCTTTCGCCGGTTTCAGATCCATGCTGCCTGATCGATTCATAATGGGCAAGCACGCCTTGACGAAGCTCTTCGTAGGTGGGCAGAGTCATTTGGTCCCGGCAGTCTGTTCCACACAGCAGGATACCGGAAGTGAGCAGTTCCCAGCGGGAAAAGCAGTCCAGTGCGTAGCCGTCTCGCAGCCGTTGGCCGCTGGTGCCCCAATAGACAGCAGTGCAGCGCAGGCCTTCTAAAAATGCCTTTTGGGGGAGGATCGCCCCTTCGAACGCGCGATAGATCGAGTCGTCCAGAGACGCGCACAGGGTCTGGCGAAGTTCTGTTAAGCGCTGGGCCGTCTCTAAAGGGATGTCCCTTTCCGTCAAGCACAGGATATCGACATCGCTCCAGCCAGGTTTGTAGTCGTCCAACACTGCTGAGCCATAAAGGTACAGCACGGCGGACATGTCCAGTGAGTTTAGCAGTTTCTGCCTCATGCACTTTAAGGGTTGGGTCAGGCGCTTGTCCATTTTATCTCCCCCATCCGGAATTATAACAGCCATTCCTGCTGTAGTGGCAATTATACAATATTTGCGGTGCCCACGCAAGACAGCTTTTCATATTTTGCGGCCTTCCAATAATATTTTGCCTTTCTGGACGGAATCTCTTGTGTTTTTGAAAAGTTTTTTTTATAATAATGCTGTAACCGGGGAACTTTCCCGGAGTGAGACATAGCGCCGCCTGCTTGCGGCGGAAAAGAAAGGGAGGCATATTATGAAGATTTTGGTGACCGGAGGCGCCGGATATATCGGCAGCCACACCTGCATTGTCCTGTTGGAGAAGGGTTATGAGGTGGTGATCGCGGACAATCTCTGCAACAGCAAAAAGACAGCGGTGGATCGTATCGAGGAACTCAGCGGAAAAAAGGTTTCTTTTTACCGGGCCGATGTATGCGACCCCTCCAAAATGCGGGAGATATTCTCGCAGGAGCACATCGATGCGGTGATCCATTTCGCCGGGTTAAAGGCGGTGGGCGAATCCGTGTCTATCCCCCTGAAGTATTATCAGAACAACCTGGAATCCACCCTGACCCTTTTGCAGGTTATGAAAGAGTTTGGCGTTAAGAATTTTGTGTTCAGTTCTTCGGCTACCGTGTACGGCGATCCCGCTTCCGTGCCAATTACTGAAGAATTCCCAACCGGGGCCACTACCAATCCTTATGGCACAACAAAGGTGATGATCGAGCGTATCTTAATGGACTGCGCAAAGGCGGATCCCGGTTTTAACCCCATTCTTCTGCGCTACTTTAATCCTGTGGGGGCCCATGAAAGCGGCCGTATTGGGGAGGACCCCAACGGTATCCCCAACAACCTGGTGCCATATATTGCACAAACCGCTGTAGGCAAGCGGGAAAAGGTCCATGTGTTTGGCAACGACTATCCCACGCCCGACGGCACCGGTGTCCGGGATTATATCCATGTGGTAGATTTGGCGGAGGGCCACGCGGCGGCGCTGAAGCTGTTTGAAAAAGAAAATTGCGGTCTAAGGATTTATAATCTGGGTACGGGCAAGGGCTGCTCTGTGCTGGAAATGATTGCGGCTTTCTCCAGAGCGGCGGGCAAAGATATTCCTTACGTCATTGAGGGCCGCAGACCCGGCGATATCGCCGAATGCTATGCCGATTGTTCCAAAGCTTATCGCGAGCTTGGATGGAAAGCGGAAAAGACATTGGATGACATGTGCGCTGACTCCTGGCGTTGGCAGAGGATGAACCCCAATGGCTTTGAGGACTGACGGGAAATTGGTTTTGGCCTCTTCCTCGGCCAGCAGAAAAATGCTGCTGGAACGGGCGGGTCTGCGTTTTGAAGTGGCGGTTTCCGGAGTTGATGAATCTGTCCCGGAGAATTTTACTCCGGACCAGGTGGTGGAATGTCTGGCACGGAGGAAGGGTGAAGCCGTTCTTCCGCTGTGTCCCCGTTCCGCGATTATCGCTTCCGACTCTGTGGTGAGCATCGACGGCATTATTTTGGGCAAGCCTAAAGATGACGAGGACGCCAGAAACATGCTGAAACGCCTGTCAGGCAGGACCCACGAAGTTTTTACCGGGGTCTGCCTGCTGGCCGGCGGGCGGGAGGATGTGTTCCATCAGGCAACTAAGGTTACTTTTTACTCTTTGTCCGATGATGAGATTGCCGAGTATGTGTCCCTGGGTGAATCGGAGGGCCGGGCCGGCTCTTACACAATTGAGGGCCGGGGCGTGATGCTGGCAAAGACCATTGAAGGCGATTACTGCAATATTGTGGGGCTGCCTGTGGGCGAGACCCTCCGCCGCCTGCGGAACATGATAGGTCCTCTGCCCTGGGCATGAAAAGGGAAATCACGAAAAAAGCCATCCCGCGTAGTATGAAAATGGGGTGGTTCTATGCGATACACGCGGATGCGGAGATTTTTCGCCCGGCACCGGCGGACCTCCGGCGGTAAAGGGCACCGCAGGCTGGCTCTTATATTGCTGGTTCTTCTCGGATTTTGGCTGGGGTTTTCTGAATGGGGGCTTTCCTCTGTTTCAGAAGAACTTACCGAAGAAGCTGTCAGAAGCTATGTGCTCTCCTGTGTGAACCGGGCAGTGGAAGAAGAATTAAAAAATGTGGAAAACTCTTTCGTGTCTGTCAGCAGGTCGGAGGATGGAAGTATTGCGGCTGTGAGCGCTGATACCGCCGCTCTGAACCGGCTGAAAACCGGAGTGCTGTCCAGACTGTCCAAATCCTTAAAAGGAAAGGCTTCGGCCCATGTGCCTATTGGCAGTTTGACAGGCGCCGCAGTGTTGAATGGCAGGGGGCCGAATGTACCTGTCAGGCTGAATTTGGAGGGTTGTGCCGACGTGGCCTTTGAGACAGAATTTGTTTCGGCGGGGGTCAATCAAAGCTGCCACCGGGTCACCATGCGGGTGATGGTAACGGCCTGTTCCCAGTCGAAACGCTTTCAGACGCGGGTCAACACGGAGACTGTCACCGTGTTGGCGGAGACCGTCGTGGTGGGCCGGGTGCCACAGATTGCCCTGACAGGAGAGGAAAGTTAATAATTGGAAAGCGGCGGATGATTCATGGAAAGAAAAGAAGCGGAGGCTGAACTGAAAAGGCTGAGGGAACAGATCCGTTATCACAGTCGAAAATATTATACTGAGGACGACCCTGAGATCAGCGATTATGAGTATGATATGCTGTACCGCAGCCTGGAAAGCCTTGAAGCGGAGTATCCGGAACTGGTCACAGAGGATTCTCCTACCAGGAAAGTGGGCGGGGCCGTGTACAACAGTTTTGCACCGGTGGTCCATCAAGTGCCCTTAGAGAGCCTGCATGATTCCTTCTCAGAGGAAGAACTTTTTGAGTTTGACCGTCGGGTGCGCGAAGTTGTACCGTCTCCAGAATACATAATAGAGCCCAAATTTGACGGCCTGTCTGTGGCGCTGGAATACCGGGACGGTGTGTTTGTCCGGGGTTCCACCCGGGGAGACGGAGTGACCGGCGAAGATGTGACGGAAAATATCCGTACCATCCGCACTGTACCAAAACGCTTAAAGGAAAGCGTGCCCTTTCTGGAAGTCCGGGGAGAGGTATACATGTCCGACAAAAGCTTTGAGCGCCTTTGCGAACGCCAGGAACTGTTGGAAGAAAAGCCTTTTAAGAATCCCAGGAACGCCGCCGCCGGATCTCTGCGGCAGAAGGACCCGAAAATCACCGCCGGGCGGGAACTGGACATTTTTGTTTTCAATGTCCAGCAAATCCGGGGAGAGGATCTTTCCCGGCATGACCAGTCTTTAGAGCGTATGCGGGAACTGGGATTTGCCGTGCCGCCCCTGTATTTTAAAGCCGGGCATATGGAAGAGGCAATCCGCTTCATCCGGGAGATCGGAGAAAAAAGGGGAGAGTTTGACTTCCCAATCGACGGCGCGGTGGTAAAGGTAAATGATTTCTCCCAGCGGGAGGAACTGGGGAGTACGGCAAAATTTCCCCGGTGGGCCGAGGCGTTTAAGTACCCGCCTGAAGAAAAGGTGACCACTGTGCTTGACATTGAGGTGAACGTGGGCCGCACCGGCGTGCTGACTCCCACCGGCAGGTTCCAGCCCGTCACCCTTGCCGGAACAACGGTGAGCCGTGCCACTTTGCACAACCAGGATTTCATTTCGGACAAGGATATTCGCATCGGCTCCAGGGTAATTCTGCGCAAGGCAGGGGAGATCATTCCCGAGGTGGTGGCGGTGGTTTCCAACCCACAAGGTTCCCGCCCTTTTACTTTGCCCGAACGGTGCCCTTCCTGCGGAGAACCGGTGTCCAGGATTGAGGGAGAGGCTGCCACACGGTGCACCAATCCCCAGTGTCCTGCCCAGCTTTTAAGAAATCTGATCCATTTTGCTTCCCGAGACGCTATGGATATCGACGGGCTGGGGCCCGCTAACCTTGAACAGCTTTTGCAGGCAGGTCTGGTCTCTTCCCCCGCGGACTTGTATACATTGGAGATAGAACAGTTGGAGAAGCTGGAACGTTTTGGAAAGAAAAGCGCCGAAAACCTGGTAAACACTGTAAAAAAGTCCAAAGACAATGACCTGTATCGGCTGGTGTACGCTCTGGGTATTCCCCATATTGGGGCAAAGGCGGCGCAGCTTCTCTGCAGGGCTTTCCCCAGCATGGAGGCGGTACGGGAAGCAACTGCGGAGCAGATTGCCCAGATCGACGGGTTTGGCGGCATTATGGCGGAGGAAGTTGCTGCATTTTTTTCCAGTGAGCCGGCGGGAAAGC
The DNA here is from genome assembly GCA_964525985.1 of uncultured Acutalibacter sp. Taxonomy (GTDB): domain Bacteria; phylum Bacillota; class Clostridia; order Oscillospirales; family Acutalibacteraceae; genus Acutalibacter. The sequence continues at coordinate 5,645 of CAZGLW010000009.1, forward strand.
TTGTGGACCGTCTGGCTGCACTGGGGGTAAATATGCTGGCCCGCACGGGAACAACGGGAACGGCTCTGGCGGGGAAAACCTTCGTCCTCACCGGTACTTTGCCGACCATGAGCCGGAAGGAGGCGTCTGAACGTATCGAAAAGCACGGCGGAAAGGTAACTTCCTCCGTCTCAAAAAAAACCGACTATGTGTTGGCCGGGGAAGAGGCCGGAAGCAAGTTGGACAGAGCACATGTTCTGGGGGTGCCTGTCATTACAGAACAGGACCTAGAGAAAATGCTTGGCGAAGATTAAGAATTTATATAGAAAGGCGGAAAAAACATGGAGACCACATATGAAGCGTTGTACGGCAAAAAAGCAGAGGACGAAAGGGCCAGATACCAGGCCGTCCGAGAGGGATTTGCCGCGGCATTTGGCAGCCCGGAGGGCGGGGAATGGTTCAGCGCCCCCGGCAGGACCGAGATCGGCGGCAACCACACGGATCATAATCACGGCCGGGTGCTCACCGCCGCTGTGGACCTGGACATTGTGGGACTTGCAAGAAGTACAAAAAACAACGTAGTTCGGCTGAAGTCCGCCGAATACGATAAGATGGACGAGGTGTCTCTCGCCGATTTAGAACCCAGACAGGAGGCAAGCGGCTCTCAGGCGCTTATCCGGGGCATCTGTGCCAAGTGCAGAGAGATGGGCTACCAGGTGGGCGGTTTTGACTGTTATACGATTACCCGTGTACTAAAGGGCTCCGGGCTTTCCAGTTCCGCCGCCTTTGAGATTTTGGTGGTAACCATAATCAGCCACTTGTACAACGACGGTAAAATTGACCCGGTCACGGCGGCTGTTATTGCCCAATATGCTGAAAATGTTTACTTCGGTAAGCCTTCGGGGCTCCTCGACCAGATGGCAAGTTCGGTGGGCGGTTTTACTTTCATTGACTTTAAGGAACCCCTGAAGCCCATCATTAAAAAGGTGGATTTTGATTTTGCCTCCTGCGGTCATGCCCTCTGCGTGGTGGATACCGGCGGCAATCACGCCAACTTGACAGACGAATACGCGGCCATTCCCGTCGAAATGAAAAAGGTCGCGGCTTACTTTGGCAAGGAGTTCCTGCGGGATGTGGACGAACAGGACTTTTATGAGAAGCTGCCTGAGGTGCGGAAGGTCACCGGCGACCGGGCGGTTTTACGGGCTATGCATTTCTTTGACGACGACCGGCTGGCCGCGGAAGAAGCGAAAGCATTGGAAGCCAATAATTTTGAGAGTTTTAAAAAGATGATCCGCCAATCGGGCCGCTCTTCCTTAGAACGTCTGCAAAATATTTTCGCGGTGACGGCTCCTGAAGAGCAGGGCCTTTCACTGGCCCTTACCCTGACAGAGCATGTTTTGGGAGAAAACGGGGCTTTCCGGGTCCACGGCGGCGGGTTTGCCGGCACCATCCAGGCTTTTGTTCCTCTGGAGAAACTGGACGAATACCGCGCGCTGATGGAGAAGGTATTCGGAAAGGGCAGCTGTTATGTGCTGTCCGTCCGCCAGCCCGGCGGCACTAAGGTGGTTTTGTGATCCCTGCGTGCGTATGCGCACAATAAGAATCAGTGCCCCATATGAGAAAAAGCCGGCATGGGATGTCGGCTTTTTCTTGCAGTTTTTAGCGGAATATGATATAATATTTCTTGCTTTCAACATGAAGGAGTGTTTCGCTTTTGGGAACAAATCTGCCGGCGAAGGATTCCCCTTTGCCATACCTTGATGACGCTGCTGGACTCATGAGAAAAAGGACCGGGGGACGCACCCCGCTGGCACTTGTGCGCACCTACGGCTGTCAGCAGAATGTGGCGGACGGGGAAAAGATAAAAGGGATTTTAGAGCAGATGGGATTTTCCCTGACGGAAGAACCGGAGCAGGCCGATTTTATACTGTTCAATACCTGTGCCGTGCGGGAACACGCGGAAGACAGGGTGTTCGGCAATGTGGGTGCTTTAAAGAATATCAAGCGCCGCAGGCCCGGCCTGCTTATTGCCGTGTGCGGCTGTATGACCCAGCAGGAGCAGGTGTCACAGCGGCTGAAAAAAAGTTTTCCTTTTGTAGACCTCGTCTTTGGTACCAACATGCTCCACAGGCTGCCGGAAATGCTGTATACCGTTCTCAGCCAGTCCCAGCGGGTGTTTCTGCGTGGAGAGGGAGAAACCGAGCTTTTCGAGGGCCTGCCGGTTCACAGGGATGGTGCGTCCCGGGCGTGGGTAACGGTGATGGCCGGCTGCGACAATTTTTGTTCCTATTGCATTGTGCCGTATGTCAGGGGCAGAGAGAAGAGCAGAAAACCCGGTGACATTTACCAGGAGTTTAAAAATCTGGTAGAGGCGGGCTATAAGGAGATTACCCTTTTGGGACAGAACGTCAATTCCTATGGCAAGGGCCTGGAAGAGCCCATCAACTTTTCCCGGCTTCTCCGCAGACTGGACGAAATCGACGGCGACTACCGCATCCGGTTCATGACGTCCCATCCCAAAGACGCTTCTGAGGAATTGTTCGATACCATTGCTCACAGTCGGCACATACCTCATTTTATCCATTTGCCCTTTCAGTCCGGAAACGACAGGGTTTTGAAGGAAATGAACCGCCGGTATGACCGTGAAAAGTACCTTTCTCTTATCCGGTACGCCCGCTCTGTTATGCCCGACGTAAGCTTTACCTCCGATGTGATTGTGGGCTTTCCCGGAGAGACATATGAGGAATTTCAGGACACGCTGTCTCTTATCCGTGAGGTGGAGTTTACGAACCTTTTTACTTTCATCTATTCGCCCAGAGAGGGAACCAGGGCAGCAAAAATGCCGGACCCGGTCCCTCACAAAGAAAAGACAAGATGGTTTGCCGAACTTTTAAAGGTACAGGAAGAAATTGCCGACCGCCGGGGGCGGGACATGATAGGAAACAGGGAACGGGTACTTGTGGAAGACCGGGATGAAAAAACAGGGTTCCTTTCCGGACGGACCGCGGGGGGGCTTATCGTGCTGTTTCCGGGAGAAGATAACCTTATCGGCCAGTTTGCCGAAATAGAAGTGACAGAGGCCCGCGGCCTTTGGCTGAAGGGACAAGAAACAATATAGGAGGATCACAGATGGACATTATTGAACTGACAAGAGAGCTGGGACGAACCATGCAGGCTGACGAGCGGTATATCAAGATGCGGCTGGCCCAGCAGGAAAGCGATGAGGACGAGCCCCTGCAGGGACTCATCGGCGAATTCAACTTAAAGCGCATGGCCATCAACAATGAGGCCCAAAAGGATGACCGGGACGAGGAAACCATCAAGCGTCTAAATGAAGAGTTCCGCGCTGTTTACGCCCAGATCATGCAGAACGAACACATGCAGAAATATAACGATGCCAAAGAGGAGTTTGACGCTCTTTTGCAGCGTATCACTGCCATTATCGGTCTGTGCGCCGACGGTGAGGACCCCGATACCTGTGACTACGACGCGGCTTCCTGCGGCGGGGATTGTTCTTCCTGCGCGGGCTGTCATTAATTTTTAGAAAAGGCGTGTAAAGGTCATGGCGGATTTTTCCCCAATGATGAAGCAATATTTTGAGATGAAGGAAAAGTATCCCAATACGATACTTTTCTTTCGCCTCGGCGATTTTTATGAGATGTTTTTTAACGACGCCAAGACAGTCTCGAAAGAGTTGGAACTTACCCTGACAGGCCGGGAGTGCGGCCAGGAAGAGAGGGCACCCATGTGCGGTGTACCCTTTCACAGCGCCGAAACGTACATTGCCAAGCTGGTGGCTAAAGGCTATAAGGTGGCCATCTGTGAGCAGTTGGAGGACCCGAAGCTGGTAAAGGGTCTGGTTAAACGTGACGTTGTCCGTGTTATCACCCCTGGCACCGTGCTGGAAAACAGCATGCTCGATGAAACGAAAAACAACTATATCTGTTCCCTTTGCTATGAGGGAAACGCTGCGGGGCTTTCTTTTGCCGATGTTTCCACCGGAGAACTTTTCGTCTGCCAGACAGGAGCCGCCGACCTGCCTGCCCTTACTCACGCTTTAACGGACCGTATTGCCCGGTATATGCCCAGTGAAATTTTAATCAATCCTCAAGCTGCTGATCTTTCCGGCCTGCGTGATTTTATCCGGGACCGGGTCCATGCGTCGGTAGAATGTATGGATTTTTCCCTTTACCAGGATAAAACGGCGGCGGAGGAGATGGTGTCCAGGCAGTTTGGGGGGAGAAGCCTTTCTGAGCTTTTCCTTCAGGGGAAGCCTTTGGCGGTTTTCTCTTTAGCCGCTTTGCTGGACTATTTGGGCCGTACCCAAATCACGGGGCTGGAACGGATCACCGAAATTGAACTGGATATGGATTCGGCTGTGATGAAGCTGGATCTGAATGCCCGGCGGAACCTGGAACTGACAGAGACCTTGCGGAACAAAGAAAAGCGGGGATCCCTGCTTTGGGTTTTGGACAGGACCAAAACAGCTATGGGAAAAAGGCTGATAAAAACCTGGTTGGAACAGCCTTTGTTAAGCCCCGCCAGGATCACTTTGCGGCAGAACGCCGTAGAGGAACTGGTGGAGGACCCGCAGTTGCTGGACGGATTGACGGAACAGCTTAGCGGTATTTATGATCTGGAGCGGATCATGACCCGCGTTGTTTACGGTACCGCAAACGGACGGGAACTTCGTTCCCTGTGTTCGGCGGTGGAAAAGCTTCCGGGCTTAAAAGAACTTTTAAGCGGATGCGGCGCCACACTCTTAAAAAATTTGAATCAGGACATTGATGGTCTGGAGGATGTGGCCGACCTCATTGAACGTTCAATAGTGGACGACCCTCCTTTTACTATCCGGGAGGGAGGGATTATCCGTGAAGGCTACGATGCCGAGTTGGACGAGGTGCGGCACGACAGGGATGGCGGCGCGGAGCTTGTGGCCGCCGTTGAAGCAAGAGAACGGGAGCGCACCGGTATTCCCAAGCTGAAAACGGGCTATAACCGTGTGTTCGGCTATTACATAGAGGTATCAAACTCTTATAAGAATCAAGTGCCGGACGACTACATCCGCAAGCAGACCCTGACAAACGGCGAGCGGTACATTACCCAGGAATTGAAGGACCTGGAAAGCCGGATCCTGGGGGCTAACGATCGGTCAATTGCTTTGGAAAGCAGGTTGTTTGAGAAAATCAGGCGCCATGTGGCTGAGCAGCTGCCAAGAGTCCAGTCCTCCGCCAAAGCTGTGGCGGCGCTGGACGTGCTGGCCTCTTTCGCGGCAGTTTCTGTTAAAAACGATTATACCCGGCCTGTCATCAATATGAGCGGTAAGCTGTACCTGAAAGACAGCCGCCATCCTGTAGTAGAGGCGCTTTTGCAGGACTCTCCCTTTGTGCCTAATGACGTGGACATGGATATGAACGACAATCGTGTTGCCATTATTACCGGGCCCAATATGGCGGGGAAATCTACCTATATGCGGCAGATTGCTATTATTACCGTCATGGCGCAGATCGGCTGTTTTGTGCCCGCCGCTGTGGCGGAGATCGGCATTGTGGACAGCATCTTTACCAGGGTGGGGGCTTCCGACGATTTGTCGGCGGGGCAGTCCACCTTTATGATCGAGATGACCGAAGTGGCCGATATTCTAAAAAATGCCACGCCCAACAGCCTTTTGATTTTTGACGAGATTGGCAGGGGCACTTCCACTTTTGACGGCATGAGTATCGCCCGTGCTGTGTTGGAATATGTTCACGACAAAAAGCTTTGCGGCGCGAAAACCCTGTTTGCCACTCATTATCATGAACTGACCGAATTGGAGGACAGCCTGCCGGGAGTGAAAAACTTTAACATCGCCGTAAAGAAGAGGGGAGACGATATTACCTTTCTGCGCAGGATTGTGCGGGGAGGGGCGGACGAAAGCTTTGGCATTGAGGTAGCAAAGCTTGCCGGCGTGCCGGACAAGGTCATTAAGCGTGCCAAACAGGTGCTTATTGAACTGGACAGCGGAAACGGCGGCGAAAATGCCAGGAGAGCGGTTCAGCGCTTTTCCGAGGAACCAGTGCAGCTTACTATGGACTCGGCGGACAGCGAAGTTTTGCAGAAGCTCCGCTCTCTGGATGTGAACAATCTTACTCCCATCGAATGCATGAACGTGCTGTTTGAACTGCGAAATATGCTGAAATAACGGCGAAACCACAATGGGAATGAACTGTCAGGACGTCAATGTAAAAAACATCAATAGAAGGACCGACAAGGGCTGGGAACGGGAAATTCCCAAAAGCGCTTGGGAAACAATGCTCTAAGTTAAGCGCGCCGGCGCGAAGGGAGGCACGGTATGCCGAAAATTCAGGTATTGGACAGACAGGTGGCGGAGTTGATTGCCGCCGGAGAGGTGGTGGAGCGCCCTTCTTCCGTAATCAAGGAACTGGTAGAAAACTCCATTGATGCTGGGGCCAGTGTTATTACAGTGGAGATCCGCCGGGGCGGCGTGACTTTTATGCGGGTGACGGATAACGGCTGCGGTATTTCTCCCGAGGATGTGCCGACGGCATTCTTGCGACACGCCACCAGTAAAATCTCCCGGCAGGATGACCTCGATTCCATCATGACATTAGGCTTTCGGGGCGAGGCTTTAGCTTCAATCGCCGCCGTGGCCCATGTAGAACTTCTCACCCGTGCAAAAGGGACCCCGGCAGGGGTCCGCTATGCGTGCGGCGGCGAAGAGGAACCTGAAATGGAGGAAGCGGGCTGCCCTGAAGGCACAACTATTATCGTTCGGGATATTTTTTACAACACCCCAGCCCGCATGAAGTTTTTAAAAAAGGATTCCACTGAGGGAAATTCCGTAGCAGGGGTGCTGGACAAAATGGCGCTGTCCCACCCTGAGATTTCCTTCCGGTTCATCCGTGATGGGAAGGAACAAATGCGCACGCCGGGGGACAGCAGGCTTTCTTCCGCTGTTTACGGTGTATTCGGCAAAGACTTCCTTTCAACTCTGATCCCTGTGAAATATGAATACGAACATGTAAAAGTTTCTGGTTTTATCAGCGCTCCCGCCGGGAGCCGCCCCAACCGTTCTATGCAGAACTTTTTTATCAATGGCAGATATATCCGCAGCCGCACCGCTACAGCCGCCTTAGAAGAAGCCTATAAGGGCTCTATTATGGTGGGGAAATTTCCGGCCTGCGTTTTACATTTGAATCTTTCCTGTGCCGCTGTGGATGTAAATGTCCACCCTGCCAAGCTGGAAGTGCGCTTTGTGAACGAGCGGCCTGTTTTTGACGCGGTGTACCACGGGACAAGGTCCGCCTTAAACGCTGGGGACAAGCCAAAAGAAATGGAGATAAAAAAGCCGGCGGTCCATCCCTTTGCTCCCGTGGTGGAAAGACATGAACAGATTTCTTTGCAGGAGCCGCCCACGACTGTGGCTCCGGCGGGAAAACCGGCTGTTCCTATCAATCTTTTCCAGTCTTTCCAGCCCATATTGCGGGACAGTGTGCCGGAAGAGCGGGGATCCTTTCGTTCCTTTGCCGACCGTGTTTTAGACCCTGACCCGGTTCCGAAGGCAAAGCAGGAAGAGCCTCAGGAAGAAAAACCACGTTCTATTGTGGGCGAGTTCCATTCCCATATTTTGGGCGAGGCTTTCGGCACTTATCTGATTGTGGAGTACAGCCCCGACGAGTTGATGTTTATTGATAAACACGCCGCCCATGAAAGGCTGCTGTATGAAAAGCTGAAGGCTTCTCATGGCGGCGGAGTTTCCCAGACTTTGCTGGAACCTGTTGCCGTCACGCTGGACAAGAGCGAATATACCGCGGTGCTTAACCGGGCGGAGGAACTTTCTCAGGTGGGCTTTGAAGTAGAGGACTTTGGCACGGGCACTGTATTGGTGCGTTCTGTGCCCCTGCTGCTGGACGGTGAGGATGCCGGGGCCGCCGTAATGGAGATTGCAGGATATCTTGCGTCTTTAAAAAAAGATTTTACCACAGAGCACTTGGACTGGGTCTATCATAATGTGGCCTGCCGCGCCGCCATGAAGGCCGGAGATTCCATCAGCCGGGAAGAAATGATCTCCCTGGCGGAGGAACTGGAAAGGAATCCACAGGTGCGTTACTGTCCGCACGGTCGTCCCGTTTATATCATTTTGAAACGCAGAGAGATTGAGCGGCATTTTGGACGGGCATAGGAGGGCGCATGGAAGGAAAAGTACCTGTGCTGGCTGTGCTGGGACCCACAGCCGCAGGAAAAACAGTCCTGGGGATATCGCTGGCAAAGAGCCTGAATGGTGAGATTGTCTCCTGCGACTCCATGCAGGTTTATCGGGGCCTGCCCATTGGTACGGCACAGCCCACGCCTGAGGAACAGGCAGCGGTCCCCCATCATCTTGTGTCGTTTTTGGATGTACGTGAAAGCTTTAGCGTTTCGGACTATGTTGACTTGGCTGGTCGGACTATCAGGGAATTGTGGGAACGGGGGAAACTGCCCGTTCTGGTGGGGGGGACGGGACTTTACGCCCGGTCGCTCCTGCGGGGATTTTCTTTCGATGAGAACTGTCGTGACCAGCGTCTGCGGGCAGAACTGTTCCGCCGCAGTGAAGAAGAAGGCCCTGAGGCCCTTTACCGGGAACTGGAAATTTTGGATCCCGCCGGCGCAAGGGAAATACACCCCAACAACGTAAAACGGGTCATACGCGCTTTGGAATACTGTAAGCTTTCCGGCGAGCCTTTCTCCGCTCAGGCACAACGGTCGAAAGGCGCCGTGCCCCCTTACAAATCTCTTGTACTGTGTCTGTCTTTTCGGGACAGGGAACAACTGTACCGCCGCATTGACCTTCGGGTTGATAAAATGCTGGGGGCTGGGCTGCTGGAAGAGGCGGAGCGTTTTTATAACCTCTGCAGAACCTGCGGCACTCCGCCAACAGCGGCCCAGGCCATTGGCTACAAAGAGCTTTTTCCTTATTTTGCGGGGAAAGTTTCTTTGGATGAAGCGGTGGAGGCTTTAAAACGGGAAAGCCGTCGGTATGCCAAAAGGCAGATCACATGGTTTTCTAAAGAATCGGGCGCCAAATTTTTATATGTAGACGAATGCGGGCCGGAAGAATTGAACAAGGAAAGCCTCCGCCTGGCGAAACAGGCAGGCATTGAAAAGGGGGGGAAAGCCCTGTGAACAGTAAAAAAATACAGACACTGGCTGCGGCGCTGCTTACCTTTCTACTCATCATTTATGTAGGCTATCAGGCATACTTGATGAACCACAAGGGTATTTCCACGGAAATCGCCATGTACGGTACTGTTTCCGACACTCTGCAAGCCAGGGGTTTTGTCATAAGGGATGAGACCGTCATCACCGATTCCTACAGCGGTGTTTTGAGTTACCGGGTGGCGGATGGGACCCGGGTTTTTAACAATGGTGTGATTGCCGATGTTTATGCCAGCGAGGACGACGCAGCAGCCTGGAACAAGATCAACAGGCTGGATAGGGAGATTGCGAGCTTGGAAGAATTATCGAAGCCCGTCGATTTCTTTTCCGCCAATCCATCTACCATCAGCACCCAGATTTACAGTGCCCTGGGAGACATTTTTTCCGAGATACGGAGCAATAACTTTTCCAAAATTTCCACATTGAAGGAGAATTTACAGACAAATCTGAACCGCAAGCAGCTGGTTACCGGCGAAGAAAGCGCGGATGACTATCAGGCCAGGGTTCAGGAGCTTGAAGACGAAAAGGCGGCGGTTACCGCCACAGCCGGAGCGGCAATCAGCCAGATTACTGCCCCGGCGGCCGGGTACTTCATCAGCAGTACAGACGGTTTTGAAAACGTAATTGACACCTCGGAGATCGAGAGTATTACCCCCAATCATGTGAGGGACCTGCTCAATCGGGAGCAGGGCACCGGACTGGGGTCCTCTGTGGGGAAGATCTGCTCCGACTTCAAGTGGTATGTCATGTGTGTATTCTCCGACAGCGATATGACAAAGTTTGAAGATGTTACCGAGGTGAATCTGGACATTCCTTTTGCCAGTACAGAGACGATTCCCGCAAAGGTATTGGTGAAGAACCGGGACGCCGCTACAGGAGATACAGCGGTGGTGTTTGAATGCACCTATATGGATTCAGACATCGCCTCTGTGCGCAATGAGATGATCCAGGTGAATGTCCATACCTATTCCGGCGTGCTGGTCAACGAAAAAGCCTTGCGGTTTGTGGACATTGAAAGGCCTGTCACCGATGAAGAGGGAAACGAGCTTTATGATGCAGATGGCTCCCCCATTACTGAGACGGTCAAAAATGTAAAAGGCGTTTATGTGCAAAACGGCAGACAGCTGGACTTTGTCCAGGTTTTTACGGAAAAAAGCGTGAACGGTTATGTCATCTGCAAAACAGAACTGAGCCAGGAGGAACAGAATGCGTTAGTGACGGATTCAACGATCCGCCTGTATGATAAAGTTGTGGTGGAAGGGACGAATCTTTATGACAAAAAACCTGTACAGTGACCGTATGGCGGTCTTCGATGAAAATTATCCCGCCATTTTAGAACGTATTGCCAGGTCTGCTGAACAATCCGGGCGGGAGCCGGAAGACATTACGCTTCTGGCCGCTACTAAAACAGTGCCCGTAGAAGTGATAAATCACGCCATTTCCAGAGGGCTTTCCTGTGTGGGCGAAAACCGTGTGCAGGAACTGCTGGAAAAGTATGACAGCATACAGAAGAAAGCCTGCGATGTGCAGTTTATCGGACGGCTGCAGACCAATAAGGTAAAATACCTGTTGGGAAAGGTCAGCTGCATCCAGTCGGTGGACAGCATGAAGCTTGCGCGGGAAATCTCCCGACTGTGCGTTCGGGAAAATACCAGCATGAAGATTTTAATAGAAGTAAATATTGGCAGGGAAGAGAGCAAGGGCGGCGTGTTGCCCGAGGTCCTGTATGAATTTTTGGATGAGGCACGGAATTTGCCGGGGCTTGCAGTCAGCGGGCTGATGGCCATTCCTCCGGAAACCGGTGACAAGGTACGGCTTTGTAACTATTTTTTGTCTATGAGGCAATATTATGTTGACATGGCGGCAAAAAGAATGGATAATGTATCTATGGATTGTCTGTCTATGGGGATGTCTTCAGACTTTTCCGAGGCCATCCAGTGCGGGGCCACTATGGTCCGGGTGGGATCGGCTCTCTTTGGGAAACGGGAGAGACAATAGAGAAAGTACGTTTAGGGAAGGTGAAGTACTATGGCAGGTTTTCGGGACAAGCTTCAAAAGATGATAAATCCGCCCGATGACGAGTATGAGGATTATTACGATGACGAGTCGCGGGATTCCGGACCGGACGATTACGACGACAGGAGGTCCTCCTTTGCTTCTTTTTCGTCCAGAACTGATCCCAGGGAAAATAAAGTGGTAAATTTCAATTCCAACAACCAGGTTCAGATGGTCGTGTTTAAACCGTCTTCATTTGGGGAGGAAATCCGCAATATCGCGGATGAACTTCTCAAGCGTCATACGGTAGTGCTTAATCTGGAAAAAGCGGATAAGGAAGCCGCCCGCCGAATCGTGGATTTTTTAAGCGGCGTGGCCTATGCCAATAATGGAAAGCTGAAACCCATTGCCGCAAACATTGTGATTGTTACGCCATTCAACGTGGACCTTACAGGTGACGACGTGCTGGACGAACTGGAAAGCAGCGGCATTTATTTCTGAGCATATGGAAAAGGACCTACTTGCCGCAAAGCTGCGGGACGGTGTAAGGCTTTCAAAAAAACGCCCATATTTTCTTGGCTTTTTAGACGAGAGCGAGGCTGCCCTGTGCCAGGATATTTTGGAGCGGGAACACAGCGCCAGGTTTTTGTTTTGGGGAGGCTACGAAAGCGCCGAAAGGACGATATTGGGGTTCTTTCCCGATTATATGGAGCCAGTGCCCCGGCATTTTCCGCTTTCCACTCTTTCTATTCTGTTTCGGGAAGAGGACAGCTTATCCCACAGGGACTTTCTGGGTTCTTTTATGGCATTGGGCGTGGAGCGTGATGTAGTGGGCGATATCCTGACTGGCAAGGGCATTTGTGTAGCTTTTGTCCGTCAGGAGATGGAGGAATACTTTTGCCGGAACATTCGCAGGATTGGGCGTACAGGAGTGCGGGTAGTGCCCGGTCGGCCGGAGACTTTACCGCTGAAACGTGAATTTGAGGAATTGTCCGGGGTGGTGGCCTCTGAAAGGCTGGATTGCATGGTGGCTTTTCTTTGCAGGACCAGCCGGGAAAGGGCGGCGGCTCTTATCACTTCCGGCGTGGTTATGCGCAATCACCGAGAGATCCTTTCCGTTTCGGAACATGTCAGGGAAAAAGATATCCTGTCGGTTCGGAAACAGGGAAAGTTTATCATAGACCGACTGGGGCCTTTGACCAGTAAGGGCAGGCTCTCAGTACAATGCAGGAAATATAAATAAGGGGGAATCTTCCGAATGTTGACCGTAAAACAAATTAACGAGGTAAGCTTTGGAAAGGCTGGGTTTTCCGGATATAAGCCGGAGGATGTGGACAATTTCATCGACGAGGTCGCCGAGTCTTTTCAGCAGTTAGAGGCGGAGCGTGATGACGCCGTAAAGCGGGCCCAGGAACTTGCCGCCCAAAATTCCGAGCTTTCGGCGAAAAATGCCGAGACCCAGGATAAGCTGGCGATTCTTGCCCAAAAGATCGAATCTTACCGGGCGGAAGAGGATGACATTAAGGACGCCATTTTAAGCGCCCAGAAGCTGGCGAGGGATTCTGTTCAGGAGGCTAAGGACAAGGCACAGATCATTCTGCAAGACGCCCAGTCCAGCGCTAAGGAGATTCTGGACAATGCAAAAGCGGACGCAGCCAAGTCCGCCAGGGAATATATGGTCCAGGTAGAGGAGAAAAAAGAAGAACTGGAAGAGATTAAGCGCCAGGTCACCGCGTTCCGCGGCTCTTTGCTGGAAATGTATAAAAAGCATTTGGAGTGCATCGACCATATTCCGGTATTCCGTCAGAAGGAAAAGCAGGAAGCGGCAGCGGCAGAGGAAGATGAAGAGCCGGCAGAAGAAACAACTGGGGGAGAGTCTGCTCCGGCCCAGACTGAAGCGGCTCCCGTCGAGGAGCCCAAGCCTGAACCTGTCCCTGAGACGGTTGATGATTCTGGACCCGAGCCGGAACCGGAAAAGGCGCCCGCTCCTAAGCCAGTGCCCCAGCAGCGGCGTAAGCCGCAGCCCACTTTGCACGACAGGGTAAATTATACCCAGGAGGAACAGCTTCCCGGAGAGGACGACCTTTCCGATGTAGGGATTGACCTGAAGACTTACAGCAGTATTCCTGAAAGCCTAAGGCGTGAAAAGAGTAACCATTTCAGCAACCTGGAATTTGGGGACGACGTGGATTTGGGGAACAGGAAACGGAAAAAGTAAAGAGAAAAGGCGCAAATCCTGCTGAGGTTGCGCCTCTCTTGTTGAAATGTTGGAAGCCACATTTTGGAAAAGGGGACCGTCTGTTGAAACAGGGGAATAGAAACCGAAAGGTCGTGCGGGCCGTCATAGCCCTTGCGGCGGCTGTCCTTCTGCTGGCTGTCGATCAAATTACAAAATACTATGTTCTGCTGGGACTTAAACCAGCAGGTTCTGTTACAGTCATTGGCGGTCTGCTTGAGTTTTCCTACGTGGAAAACACAGGGGCGGCGTTTGGCATTTTGAAAGACCATATGTGGATCGTAATTGTTGTAACGCTGGCGGCTTTTACTGTTATTCCGATTTTGTTGTTCCGCTACCGCAACCACACTTTTTTCAGCCTTGCCGCTTCGGCGCTGCTCCTGGCCGGGGGGATCGGAAACTTGATAGACAGGGTCCGTCTTGGATTTGTGGTAGATTTTATCCATGTACTGTTTTTTCCCTATATTTTTAATTTTGCCGACTGTTGTGTCACTGTGGGCGCAGTGTTGCTGGTTATCCATGTGGTGCTGCTATCATATCGTGAGAATAAACCTCTCTCCGCCGCAGAAGAAAGTATAAAGGACGAGCAGGAATGAGCGGGCAGATTTTATTTACAGTTGGAGAGACCGGCCAAAGGCTGGACAGGTGGCTGTCAGAACAGATGAAAGGCATGACCCGTTCTGCCGTGCAGAAGCTGATAGAAGAGGGTATGGTGACCTGCAGGGGAGAGCCCCTTGCAAAAAGCGCCAGGCTTTCTCCGGGGGATGAGGTAGCCGTCACTGTTCCAGAGGTTAAACCCCTGAATATGGAGCCGGAAAACATTCCTCTGGATATCGTTTATGAGGACGGTGACCTGCTGGTAGTTAATAAGCCGAAGGGCATGGTGGTCCATCCGGCCCCGGGCAATCTTAGCGGGACCCTGGTGAACGCTTTGCTCTATCACTGCGGAAGCTCCCTTTCCGGAATTAACGGGGTGGCAAGGCCAGGGATCGTTCACCGGATCGACAAGGACACGAGCGGACTTCTTATCGTCGCAAAAAATGATTTTTCTCATGTGCGGCTGGCAGAGCAAATTAAGGCCCACAGCTTTACACGGGAATACAGCGCCGTTGTATACGGCAATGTAAAAACTGATAGCGGGATAGTGGACCAACCCATCGGGCGGCATCCTACAGAGCGCAGAAAAATGGCGGTTCTGCCGGGTTCCCCTTCTGCAAGGGACGCTGTGACTCATTTTCAAGTGGTGCGCCGCTTTGAAGGTTTTACCCAGCTGCGCCTGCGCCTGGAGACAGGGAGGACCCATCAGATTCGGGTGCACATGGCTTATTTGGGTCACCCTGTGGCGGGGGACCCGGTGTATGGACCCAAAAAGGTCATTACTTCGCTTTGGGGACAGTGCCTGCATGCAGGGCTGATAGGTTTTGTCCATCCCCGGACCGGGACATATTTGGAATTTGAAGCGCCTTTGCCCGAATATTTCACAGAATTTCTAAGGAAGCTTCGGGAAGTGTAGAAGGGATGTGGTAGCACGACGGAACTGGAAAAGGAAATGGAGGAAGAAGAGCAAGAAACGGGGGATGAGGAGAGCCTGGAAGAGAGGCAGGCCAGAAATACACGGAACATCCACGCTTTTATCATCTGTATAGCCGTATGCCTGACGGCATTGTACCTGTGCGACAGGTATTCCGCAAAACCCATCAATATTTATAATGTGCAGCGGATAGTTTCAGAGTCCTCTAGGGCTGAGCCAGCCGCCGAGAGCCAGACGAAAGTCACAGCAAAGCCTTCCGGAGCGTTGTCAGTGCCTGAAACAGCGGAACAGACTGTTCTGGTGGAAAAAAGCATTGATCTCAACACAGCCGGGAAGGAAGAACTGGATCAGCTTCCCGGTATTGGTCCCGTACTTGCGGAGCGCATTATTGAATACCGGGAAGAAAACAACGGCTTTGTGGATATTGAGGAACTGACCAGGGTAGATGGAATCGGTACAAAAACTTTTGAAAAGGTACAAGATTACATTTATGTAGACTAAAAGGAAAAGCCGGACCCTTGCTCAGCGGAATGCTGTAAGGGTCTGGCTTTTGTAATCCTGTCAAGTTCCGTCGCTGGGGAACCGGATTCCCGCCTGTTTTCTGACGGATTCCATAAACTCTGCCACGTCCTCGCTTAAGCGGGAACAGTACTGGTATTCCTTTTCAGAAGTTTCCGGTCTGGTGATGTACCAGTAAAAATCTTTCGCTTCCCAACCCATCAAATGATGTTTTTCATCGCCATCATACAGCCGCTGTGGCGGGAGATCGCGCCGGATGAGGGAAATACCAGCCAGACGGGAGATGGAGTCAACCGCTACGGTGCCGCAGGTGCCCTGGAAATCTGAATTTGCCCCAGCCTGGCCCATTTTGGAATAGCTTAGAACAACCAGCTTATCAGGGTACTTCATAGTAATTACGCCGCCGCCATCTGCTCCGCTTTTCAGCATAAATGGTTCAACGCAAAAGCTTTCAGGTCTTCCGAACAGCATCAAGGCAGGGTACACACAATAAACGCCCAGATCCATCAAAGCCCCGGCTTCCATCTGAGGGTTAAAAATATTGGGCAACCCCCCTGCCAGATATTCGTCCAGCTTGGAGGAACGCTGACAGAAGTCAATCCTTGCCAATGTGATGTCGCCAATTTTTTTAATGGCCTCTTCAAAAATAGCAAGCTGGGGCAGATGCAGGAGCATGATAGCTTCCATAAAAATCAGCCCGCGCTCAGCCGCAATTCTGTTCAGTTCCCGTACGCTTGACGCATGGGAACTGACGGGCTTTTCGCAGATCACATGCTTGCCGTGCTCCAGGAAAAGCTTGGAATATTCATAATGAAAGGCGTTGGGGCTGGCCACATAGACGGCGTCAATTTCGGGACTGGAAGCCATCTCTTCCAAATCTGTAAACACATGGGAGGCGCCGTGCTTTTTAGCAAATTCTTCCCCCCGTTCTCTTGTGCGGGAATAGACGGAAGTGAGCTTCCACAATCCCCCTTCTGTCGCCCCGTGAATGTATTCTTCCGTGATCCAGCTGGTGCCGATAGTGCCAAAATGAAGCATAACGTCAAACCTCGCTCCAATAGCGCTTCAGGTTGGCCAATCCAATACGAACGGCCTCTACAGGATCCTCCATGCCCTCAAACTCGATAGCAATGGTGCCGTCATAACCAGCCGCTTTCAAGATGTGCAGGCACTGTTTGACAGGCACATTACCATGACCAATCACGGTGCCCCGCAGAAAGTTTCCGGCTCTGGTGCGGAAAGCGCCCTCGCCGGGATCGGCGTCATAGAAGCTCTTCCAGACAAAGTCTTTTGCGTGGACATATTTGGTGTAGGGAGCCACACGGGCCACCGCCAGGACGGGGTCCTCGTCGGCGCACATAAAGTTGCCGATATCACACAGCAGGGCGAAGTTGGGGTGATTTACCGTGTTATACAGCAGTTCCACCCGTTCGGAATCCTGGGAAAAGAAGCCGTGATTTTCCGTCATGGTCATAATACCCTTTTGGGCAGCGTACTCGGAGATCTCCCGGACGCTTTCCGCCAACTGGGGCACAAGAGCGGCATAGCTTCTTGGATCGTCTTTCCTGCCGGAGGTGATGTCGTGGCGCATCCTGGGAGCGCCCATGATGGCCGCCAGATCAGCGTACCCCTTCACCCGCTTGATTTCTTCAGCCGTGTTGCCGCCGCTGCCGTTCAAAAAGTCAGCGCCGACGGCAAGAGAAGAGATTTTCAGACCGCACCTGTCTGCCTCAGCTTTAATATCCCTGGCACGTTGCTCCATCTCGTCAGGGGGGCAGGAAAAGTTTACAAAGTCAACAGCCTCCACCGCGTCAAAACCCAGTTCTTTCGCCTTTTCAATACATTCCATTGGTGTGATGGCGCCTTTGCGGATAGCGCTGAAAAAGCTGTAAAGGCTTACAGAAAATTCCATACTGGTAAAATCCTTTCATGTTTCGTTTTTTTATTGAATGGCTTAGTCGCCGAAGCTGATGCCGATTTGACGTGCTGCCTGGATCTCATTGCAGTCAACGGGGACGGTTTTCAGCTTTCCGGCTACATCTTTCAGGGGTACAGGGACAGTCTTGCCGTTTACCATGCCCACCATAACCCCGTATTTCTTTTCCTTAATGAATCTGGCGGCGGTAGCGCCCAACTGGGTGCACAGTACCCGGTCGTAGGCGCAGGGACTGCCGCCCCGCTGGAAGTGACCGGGCACACATACCCTTATCTCGTTGTCGATCTTTTCCTGCAACTCTTCAGCAATTCGGTAAACGATGGAGGGATGCTTAAAGTCGGCTCTGGCCTTTTTGAATTCCTTTTTGGAAAGGGCGGCTTCTTCTTTGGAGATAGCGCCCTCGGCCACAGCCAGAATGGAGAATTTCTTTCCCTTCTTGATGCGGTCGTTTAAGGTTTTGGCTACCTTATTGATGTCATATGGGATCTCCGGCAGCAAAATCACATCGGCGCCTCCGGCAATGCCGGCGCTTAAGGTAAGCCAGCCAACCTTGTGCCCCATTACCTCCACTATAAACACACGGCCGTGGGAGGTAGCTGTGGTATGGATGCAGTCGATCACGTTGGTAGCGATCTCTACAGCGCTGTGAAAGCCAAAGGTCACGTCTGTACCCCAGATGTCGTTGTCAATTGTTTTGGGTAGGTGGATGACATTTAGGCCTTCCTCCCGGAGGAGATTGGCGGTTTTCTGGGTGCCGTTGCCGCCCAGGATAACCAGGCAGTCAAGTTTCATCTTTTTGTAGTTGTCTTTCATGGACTTTACTTTGTCCACGCTGTTTTCATCGATAACACGGATGGTCTTGAAAGGCTGACGGGAGGTGCCAAGCAGGGTACCGCCTAATGTGAGAATACCGGAAAAGTCAGATTCGTTCATCAGGGTATACTCGCCGAAAATCAACCCTTTGTAGCCGTCCTTTATGCCGTAGATTTCCACTTCCTTGCCAAATTCCTCATAAAGGCCTTTGGCCACGCCGCGAATGGCGGCATTCAGCCCCTGACAGTCGCCGCCGCTTGTCAAAATGCCTACTCGTTTCATCTTTAAAACTCCTCTCAAATTTCAATTTTTTATTTTGCGAGAACGGGTTCACGGGGGACAGCCCTAACCGTGCGGCTTTTACCAAACAGCACACGGGGCACGCCCGGTTCACCTGGTGCCCGTTTCCTCAGCGGAATGAATGGGGATCAGCGGACTGTCGCCAGCCACTTGCTGTAAAGCCTTCAGCCGATCCTGGGCCTGCTTGTAAAACGTAAGCTGACTTGAAAATGCGGCTTTTCCCCGGCGGTTTACATGCTGGTAACCTGTATCGGGAAGCATGGTACGGGCGTTGGTATTGTCGCTTAAAAGCGTTTCCAGGATGTAGAAAGCCCGTTGTTTCAGGTCCGGATCATCAATGGGAAATACCAGTTCAATCCGGCGATCCAGGTTTCTGGGCATCCAGTCGGCGCTTCCCATGTAGATTTTTGGATCGCCGGCGTTTTCAAATTTGAAAATGCGGCTGTGCTCCAGAAGCTGGCCAACAATGCTTATTACAGTAATATTTTCACTAACGCCTGGCAAGCCGGGGATCAGACAGCAGATACCCCGGACAATAAGCTTTACCATCACTCCTGCCTGCGAAGCCTCGTACAACAGGCCGATGATTTCAGGGTCTACCAGAGAGTTTACCTTTGCGGTGATCCCGCTGGCAAGCCCTTTCCTGGCGTTTGCGGTTTCGGCCTTTATCATCCGCACGAAGAAGTTCCTCATGGTGTGGGGGGCCACCACAAAGTGACGGTACTCTGGTGGCCTGGAATACCCGGTGATGACGTTGAAAAGAGAAGAGGCATCCGCGCCGTATTGGCTGTTGCAGGTGAACAGCCCCACATCGGTGTAGATTTTGGCGGTAGAATCATTATAGTTGCCGGTGCCCAGATGAAGGTACCGGCGAATGCCGTCCTCTTCCTGACGGACTACCAGGGCGATCTTACAGTGTGTCTTTAAGCCTTGCAGACCGTAGATTACATGGCACCCCGCTTTTTCCAGCTTGGTGGCCCAGTTGATGTTATTTTCCTCGTCAAAACGGGCTTTCAACTCTACCAGTACTGTAACCTGCTTGCCATTTTCGGCGGCTTTAATCAGTGCCGCCACAATGGGCGAATTGCCGCTGACCCGGTACAGTGTCTGCTTAATTGCAAGCACATTCTCGTCATCTGCGGCCTGCTCGATAAACTTCACTACGCAGTCAAAGCTTTCATAGGGGTGGTGTACCATCCTGTCCTTTTCACGTATAGCGGTAAAAATATCGTCATAGCCCCAGAAATCAGCGGGCGGCACAGGCCGGATAGGCTTGAAGCACAGGCTTTCAAAGCCCTTCACGCCGGCAAACTTTGAAAGAAATGTCAAGTCCAGGGGACCGGGGAGTTCGTAAATCTCATTTTTCTTGATCTTCAGCATGTCAATGAGGAAAGAACGCAGGTCCTTATCGCATTTCTGCAGAAGCTCCAATCGTACGGGGCGGCCCCGTTTCCGGCGTTTGATGGATTTTTTCACCTCGCTCATAAAATCCTCAGCTTCCTCGTCAATCTCCAAATCGGAGTCCCGAGTTATGCGGAAGGGGCAGGCTGCCTTGATGTCGTGAAGTTCAAAAAGTTCGTCCAGTTTGTAGGTGATCACTTCCTCCAACAGGGTGAACCGCCGCCCATCTTGTGAAGGAAGTTCCAGGAAACGGGGAAGGATCCCGGGGACCTGGACAATAGCGTAGCACTTGGCGTCTTCCTTCTTCTCCTTGCTTTTTAAGCACACAGCAATATTCAGTGATTTGTTGGCGAGCAAGGGGAATGGGCGGCTGCCGTCTACCGCCAGAGGGGTAAGCACAGGGAAAAGCACCCGTTTGAAATATTCGGAAAGATATGAAAGCTGTTCCTTGTTCATTTCCCCGCAGGATAAAAACCGGACCCCCTGCTGCTCCAACGAGGGGACGATTGACCGATGAAAGCAGGAATACTGCTTTTCCATAAACTTGTGGGTCTTTTGCTCCAACTGGGGCAAAAGTTCGTCCGGGGACAGGTCAAAATCCACTTTTGGCTTATAGCCGGAATTCACCTGTGCCTTCACGCCGGCAACCCGGACCATGAAGAATTCGTCCAGATTGGAGCCGGTGATCGCCAAGAACCGCAGGCGTTCCATTAAAGGATTTTCCTTTTTGGTGGCTTCCTCCAGCACCCGGGCGTTAAAATCCATCCAGCTCAACTCCCGGTTGTAATAGGGCATTTTCTTTTCAGCCATAACTGCGCGCCTTCTTCCTGTTATAGTAATTCAAATTTGATGGACAACTCCGGAGAGAGTCCGAATACGTCTTTGAAAAACTGGGCCGATTCCTCAAAGGCCCACTGTTCCAGCAGAGTGTCGCCTGCAGCGGCGGCCTTAAAGAGCACCCTGTCATCCTCAACGGCGATTTTCAGATCCCGAAGCTTTCCCCTGTGGGATTTGTCCAGGGCGTTTGCCATGCGGAAAATGGCAGCCATTTTGGAAACAGACAGTTTTTCCTTGTTGCTGAGCATGGCAAAGTTCAAGTTTGTTTCCTCCGACAGGTCGTCGGAAATGCTTCCCGCCACAAACGCCACCTCCAGCACTTCGGCCCGGCTGAGACCGAACAGGTCCATGCCCCGGATAAGATCGAAGGTACACTGGTTATGCTGGCGGACGCTGACGAAGCTTCCGCAGCTGTGCAAAATGGAAGCAAGTTCCAGGATCAGGCGTTTATTGGGATCCAGCCCGTGGATTTTTTTCAGTTTGTCAAAAATGCGGCAGGAACAGCTGCGGATGTTCTGGGAGTGGGTTAGATCGCACCCGAAGCGTCTGGCTGTGGTTTCAGCGCAAGCCAAAGCGCTTTCCCTTGAATAAGCGGCCCGTTCCGCATCCGCTTTGGGGGTCAGCATGCACCGCACCACCGCCTCGGAAATATCCGCCGATGGGGCATGGATAACTTCCGCTTCCGGGCAAAAGCGCAGCATAGCCCGGTAGATGGACAAAGCGGTGTAAAGCACCGCCGCCTGGTTTTCCGGAATACCGCAGCGCAGACCGATGCTCTCAGGGGTGAGCGAACGGATGGAAAGGTAAAGGTCAATTATGCGTTCCATGTCTATCTCGAATATCTTTCCAGAAGAAGAAGCTCCACACAGCCTGGAGATCAAATCAATCTGAGAACCGGTGAGAATCAAATTGCTGATAGGGAATTCCGAAATGCTGATGCGGTTCAAAATGGTGTCCAGGTATTCCTCAATGACCGTATGGAAATCCTCAGAGGCGCTCCGGACCCGCTGCAGGATGTCATGGAGCTTTAAGGCGCCCATAGAGATATTCTGAGAGTAGACGATCCTTTCACCGTCAAATACCGCCACTCCGATACTGCCTGAGCCGACGTAGGCGATCATGGAATTCCTGCCGTGCAGGTACTCGGCGCCGCTCAGCTTTGAGATGATCTCTCCGTAAATATATGCCTTTTCCTGGCTGTCATCCAGCACTGTTACGTCTACGCCGTTGCGCACCCGCAGCTGATCTGTGGCCAAAGCGCGGTTTTTGGCTTCTCGCAGGGCAGTACAGGAAATGACCTTTGGCTTTTGCACATTATACGATTGCAGAGCCGAGGAAAATTTGTCCAGCACCGAGGAGAGTTCCCGCAGGCTTTCAAAGCTTACAGACCCGTTTTCAAACACATCGTGGTCAAGCCGGATGGGGTATTCCAACTTATCCAGGGTGACCACACTGCCTTTGGAAAGCTGGGAAACGCGCATGCGCACATTGTTGGTGCCAATCTCGATTACAGCCGCCGTGTTGGCGTTTTTTTTGTTCAAACGACTCCCTCCCGAAACTAACAGGATAGGAATATTATAACAAATTCTTCCGGAATATTCAAACTAAGTTTTAGAAAAAATACACATTTTACGCAATGTTTTTACGGCTCAAAAAAATAATGAAAAAAGGGTTGATTTTTCTTTGAGGATTCGGTATAATAATTGAGCCGTCAGAATACGGAGAGGTATTCTAATTGGTAAGGAGCCACATTGGAAATGTGGTGTGCCGCAAGGCATTGTGCGTTCGAGTCGCATCCTCTCCGCCAGACCTGCGGTCCGCGTTTTGCGGCCGCAGGTTTTTTTGTGTCTTTCATGCGCAGCCAGCGCTGGAAATATTTTTTACGGCAATCATTATTTGGGACGCCGTGGTTTCTTCGGCGTCCTTTTTTATCAAAGAAAGGGCTGGTTTGTGTGTCCAGAGAAGTTCCGGTAGAGCTGACAAATATGTGCATGGTCTATGACGGCGGCCGCGTTCTGGTGCAGAACCGGCGTGACCCGGGCTGGCCGGGGATCACTTTCCCCGGTGGTCACGTAGAGCCGGGAGAATCCATAACAGCCTCGGTGATCCGTGAGGTTTTTGAGGAAACTGGCCTTACCGTTGAGCGCCCTCGCCTGTGCGGCGTCAAAAGCTGGGCCCATGAGAACGGCTCCCGCTATATGGTGTTTCTCTTTCAGACAGACAGGTTTTCCGGAGAGATGAAATCCTCCGAGGAGGGCGAGGTTTTCTGGGTGGAGCGTGACAGCCTGCCCGGCATGAATTTGTGTAGCGGAATGGAAGAAACCTTCCAGGCCTTTTTCAGCGATGAGATCAGCGAGCTTTTTTATACAAAATCCGATGGCGACTGGCGCTGTATTCTGTACTGAGAGACAGTACGGCTGTCGCCATTGAATCAGGAAAAGAGGAATCAGCATGAAAAGAGATCAAATTACGGATTTTTATAACGACCTTCCTTCCTACGCCGGAAAAAGGGTGACAGTCTGCGGATGGGCCAGGTCTATCCGGGATTCAAAAACTCTGGGCTTTATCGACTTGAATGACGGTTCCTGTTTTAAGGGCATCCAGGTAGTATTTGAGGATGGAAAAATTGATAATTTTAAAGAGATTGCCTCTCAAAACGTGGGGGCGGCCCTGATTGTTACCGGTATACTTCTTGCAACTCCCGAAGCCAAACAGCCCTTCGAAATTCACGCCGAGAAAATAGAGATAGAGGGTCCCTCCACGCCGGAGTACCCACTGCAGAAAAAGCGCCACACAGTAGAATATCTTCGCACTATTGCGCATCTGCGGCCCCGCACCAACCTGTATAGTGCGGCTTTCCGCATCCGTTCCGCCGCTGCCTTTGGGGTGCATAAGTTCTTTCAAGAGAATGGGTTTGTCTATGTAAACACCCCCATTTTCACCGCCAGCGACTGCGAGGGCGCGGGGGAGATGTTCCAGGTGACCACGCTTGACCTTGCGGATCCGCCGAAAACCGAGGATGGCCAGGTGGATTATAAGCAGGATTTTTTCGGGAAAAAAGTTTCTCTTACGGTGTCCGGCCAGCTGGAGGCGGAGTGCATGGCCCAGGCCTTTGGAAAGGTCTATACCTTTGGGCCCACTTTCCGCGCTGAAAATTCCAACACCCAGCGCCACGCCGCAGAGTTCTGGCAGATTGAGCCGGAGATTGCTTATGCTGACCTGAACGATGACATGGATGTGATTGAAGCTGCGGTAAAGTCGGTCATCAACTACGTGCTTGAGACCTGCCCTCAGGACATGGAATTCTGCAACACCTTTGTTGACAAGGGTTTGATCGACCGCCTGCACCATGTGGCGACTTCTGATTTTGTGCGTATTTCTTACACCGACGCCATCAAGATTTTGGAACGGCACAACGATGTGTTTTCCTACAAGGTCGCCTGGGGAACGGATATCCAGACAGAGCATGAAAGGTTCCTCACCGAAAAGGAATTTGGCAAGCCGGTGTTTGTCACAGACTATCCCAAAGAAATCAAGTCCTTTTATATGCGCTTGAACGATGACGGCAGAACTGTGGCCGCTACCGACCTGCTGGTTCCCGGCATCGGTGAGCTGGTGGGCGCCAGTCAGCGCGAGGAGCGGTACGATGTGCTTCTCGACCGCATCCATGAGTTGGGCATGAAGGAGGAGGACTACTGGTGGTATCTGGAACTGCGGAAGTTTGGCGGCACTAAGCATTCCGGCTTCGGAATCGGCTTTGAACGGCTTGTGATGTACCTGACCGGCATTGAAAATATCCGGGACGTTTCCCTGTTCCCACGCACGCCCGGGGCGGTGGAATTCTAGGCCCTGGATTCTTGATCCTAGATGCTTAATAAGAGATTGTTTTGAAAGGCTTCCGTTATTTGGAAGCCTTTTTGATATTTTCTTTTTCTCAGTGTCAGAAATTGTCCCGCTCATTCGTATTCAGAGTAAAAGCGCTTTTGAGAAACAGCAAAGGAGGTGGAACGCCTTGCCGGAAATCGACGATTTGGAAGCCCGGCGTCTGGTGGATACCTATAGCGATATGATCCTGCGCCTTGCCTATACTTATTTGAAGTCTACCCAGGATGCGGAGGATGTCTGCCAGACTGTGTTTTTAAAGCTTCTCGCTTTGGATAAGCGGTTTGAGAATGCCGGCCACGAAAAGGCGTGGATTGTCAGGGCGGCGATCAACGCCTGCAAAGACGATCTCCGCGCGTCCCGCCGCAAGGCGGTCCCGCTGGAAGCGGTTACGGAAACCGCCGCGCCTGAAATTCCCGTTTCCGATACCCTGGAGGCGGTTATGGCGCTGCCGAAAAAGTACCGGGAGGCAATCTACCTGTTTTATTACGAGGGTTATTCCATCAAGGAGATTGCAAAGCTCCTGCACAGAAGCGAAGCGGTGGTAGCCGCCCAGTTGAGCCGGGGGAGGAAGCAGTTGAAGTTTATTTTAGGAGATGAAACATATGAAAAACAGCCTTAGTATCGACGAAAAGGAGTATTGCTCCGCAATGGACGGCCTGCGGTTTTCAGAAGGAGCAAAGACCCGCATGGCCCAAAGGCTTGTAAAGGTCCAGGAAAAGCACGTGAAAAAGACGCGCCCATACCGCCGGATAGCAATAGTGGCGGCAGCGGCCCTGCTTTCCGTGTGCCTGACCGTCAGCGCGGCGGCTTCCGGGGCGCTGTCTTCTGTGGGAGATTTGTTTGCGGCGTGGTTCGGCGGGCAGCCTGACCAGGTTGAGATTATCGAACAGCTGGGCCAGCCTATTGGGCTCAGCGACAGCAGAAATGGCATCACTATCTCAGCCGAAGCAATCCTGTCAGACGGGAACAATTTTGTTGTGCTCTTTACCGCCTCCCGCGACAACGGCGAGCCCCTCATCCCCGCCGACACAGAAGCCGGCGGCTCCTTACATTTTGGGTGGTCCGGCGGCGGGGACGCCGTAGATTCCGTCCGGTTTGTCTGGAAAAGAAATCACTTTATAAACGAAGCCCCCGGCGATATCTCCGTCCAGTTCCTGTGCTACTATGAGGCCCCCAACGGACTGCCAAGCACTTTGGAGTGTGGCTTCAACAGCCTGGAATACTGGCTGGACGGCGGCGAGGGCCCTACGCAGGTTATTAAGCTGTATGAAAGGACCGTCGACCCCAATGATCCCAATGCAGATGTTTGGCAATTTGAACTTCCCCTGCCCGCCGGCGGGCAAGTGGCCGAAACAACGCCCATCGATAACGAGCCCTTCTCCGCAAACGGCGAAGCTTTCGCGGTGACCGGGCTGAAGGTTTCACCTCTGGCCGTGACAGTGGATTACGAGGTCACAAGCACCACGCCCTCCGCCCAGGCAGTTGGCATTGAATGGGGCGTCGATTCGGACGGGAACAGGCAGTCTACGCCGGACTATGAGGATAATACCTTGCCCTTTACGGAAAATATGACGCTGCTCCTGCGAAAGAAGGACGGCACGGAGATCGACCTGAGCACCTGCGTGAACAGCATGGGAGAAACGGAGTCCCAGGGAACTGTCACTCCCGATTGGGAGCAGGACAAATATCTCTGCCAATATGGCGGCGTCCTGCCGGAGATAGTGCCCCTGGAGGATATGGATTGTGTCATCTTCAACGGCCTGGAATATCCTGTCGGCCGATAAATGCATCATGTCAAAGCTGTCTTAAAAAATGCTGCCGGTCAAATTTCTTGCCGCTGATTAAAATCATCTGCACCGTAAACGAGAAAGGCCCCGGGAAAACCGGGGCCAGTTGCTATGCTTTTTATTCCTTCCCGTCCCAGCAATAGGTACACAGCCTGCACTTGGGCAGGCCGACAGATTCGATCATGTCATCCAGTCGGTGGTAGCGCAGGGTGGTAAAGTTCTGCTGCTTGCAGATGGCATCTATCATGTTGTGGTATTCGGCGGTCTCAGGGTCGGAGTACCTTTCAATGTCTTCGGGCTCGGCGGTACCTGTCATTTCCTTAATGACCCTCCGGGTAATCAGGTCCATCAGCGACGTGGAACGGGAGAAATTGATGTATTTGCACCCGTAAAGCAGGGGCGGGCATGCGGGCCGGACATGGACCTCTCTTGCGCCGCTTTGATACAGAAATTCGGTGGTCTCCCGAAGTTGCGTGCCCCGGACAATGGAGTCATCGATCAAAAGCAGACTGCGGTCTTTGATCAGATTATGGACGGGGATCAGTTTCATGTGGGCAATCAGGTTCCGCCGGCTCTGCATGGTAGGCATAAAGGAACGGGGCCAGGTGGGGGTGTACTTGATGAAAGGCCGGGAGAAGGGAATGCCCGACTCGTTTGCGTAGCCGATAGCGTGGGCCGTACCGGAATCGGGCACGCCGGCCACCGTATCGGGTTTTACATGGTCCCGACGGGCCAGGGCAGCGCCGCAGCGATATCGCATTTGCTCTACGCTTACCCCTTCATATGAAGAAGAAGGGTAGCCATAATACACCCACAAAAAGGTGCATATCTTCATTTCTTTGCCGGGGGCTGACAGGGTTTTGATCCCTTCCGGAGTAATCACGGCAATCTCACCGGGGCCCAGTTCCCGCTCTTCGGTGTAGCCTAAATTTAAATAGGCAAAGCTTTCAAAGGAGACGCAATAGGCGTCTTCTTTTTTGCCAATAGCCACCGGGGTGCGGCCCAGTCTGTCCCTGGCGGCAAAAATACCCCTGGGAGTCATCAAAAGCATGGTCATAGAGCCGTCGATAGCCTCCTGGGCATACCGTATGCCCTCAATCAGGTTGTCTTTTTGGTTGATGATTGCCGCCACCAGTTCTGTGGCGTTTATGTCGCCGCCGCTCATCTCCAGAAAATGGGAATACCCGCTTTTAAACAGATCGCTGACAATCTGCTCTGTATTATTGATGCGCCCTACGGTAACAATGGCATAAGTCCCGTGATGTGAACGGACGATGAGGGGCTGGGGCTCGTAGTCGGAAATACAACCAATGCCCAGATTCCCCTGCATGGCGGAAACGTCCTTGTCAAATTTTGTGCGAAATGGGGAATTTTCAATGTTGTGAATGGCCCGATCAAAGCCCTTTTCCTTGTCGTATACCGCCATTCCGGCCCGGCGGGTCCCGAGATGGGAATGATAATCCGTCCCAAAAAACAGATCAAACATGCAGTTTTCTTTAGAAGCGACACCGAAAAATCCGCCCATAACAAGCATTTTTCCTTTCCTGGTCCATAATGTAAAGAGCATTCGAAGCCTTAAAGCGTTGTATTACGAAAAGGTCTTCCGGTAAACATACAAGACGATTATAGCACAAACGGCAAGGAACAACAAAGTATTTTCATGAAAAAAGCAGGGGCACTCTGTGGTTTCAGTGGGGTACACAGAAATATTTGTAAAATCGGAAACGAATCGTGCAAAACGTAAAAAATGCAGGAAATCAAAAATCAACTTGCATTTTTCTCGTGAATATATTAGAATATGGTACGTTTGATGCAATGAAATGCAGAGCTATCTCGGCTATTTATTCAATATTGTCATCGACGGGAGGATACTTTTAATGAAACTTGCGGCAATGGGGAACGAGGAACTTCACCGGATAGGCCAGAAGGCTGCCGGGGAGTACCAGGCTTTTCAAGCCCAGGGAAGGCAATTGAACATGGCCAGAGGGAAGCCCTGTGCCAGGCAGCTGGACCTGGCGCTTGGCGTACTCGAAGCTTTGAAGGCCCGCAGTGAATTTGCCAATTCCAGCGGCGACGACAGCCGCAACTATGGTATTTGGAACGGCCTGCCAGAAATGCGGGCCATTTTCAGTGATATGATGGAGGTGCCGGCCGAGCAGATCATTTTGGGTAACAACTCCAGCCTGCAAATGATGTTCGACTGTATCTCTCAAGGGTATACCCACGGTTTTGGAGGCTGCAAGCCCTGGTGCAAGCAGGAAAAGCTGAAATTTCTCTGCCCGGTTCCGGGTTATGACCGCCATTTTGCTGTAACGGAGTATTTCAACATCGAAATGATCCCGGTACCCATGTTGAAAACGGGCCCGGATATGGATATTATTGAAGAGTTGGTGAAGGACCCGACGGTAAAGGGCTGCTGGTGTGTGCCTAAATATTCCAATCCTACGGGCGTTACTTATTCCGATGAGACCGTTCGGCGCTTTGCGGCCTTAAAACCCGCGGCGGACGATTTCCGTATCATGTGGGACAACGCCTATTGCGTCCACGACCTGACGGATACGCCGGACAGACTGCTGAACCTGTATGAAGAATGCGTAAAGCAGGGGACAGAGGACTATGTACTGTTTTTTGCTTCAACTTCAAAAATATCCTTTCCCGGCGCCGGTGTAGCGGCCCTGGGCGCAAGCCCCCGGAATATAGAGGGCCTGAAAAAGCGCGTTACGACCCAGACCATCGGCCCGGATAAACTGAACCAGTTGCGGCACATCCTGTTTCTGCATGATATTCACGGCGTGTACGATCTGATGCAGGGGCACAGGGAAATT
The DNA here is from genome assembly GCA_964525985.1 of uncultured Acutalibacter sp. Taxonomy (GTDB): domain Bacteria; phylum Bacillota; class Clostridia; order Oscillospirales; family Acutalibacteraceae; genus Acutalibacter. The sequence continues at coordinate 34,887 of CAZGLW010000009.1, forward strand.
CTTGAGCCTAAATTCCAGATCGTGAAGGGGACCCTGAAAAGGGAATTGGGAGACCTGGGTATTGCCCAATGGAGCGATCCCCACGGCGGCTACTTTATAAATCTGGATGTGATGAACGGCTGTGCCAAACGGGTAGTTAGTCTGTGTAAAGACGCCGGGGTCATCCTGACAGATGCCGGCGCCACTTTTCCCTATGGGGCTGATCCCAACGACAGCAATATTCGTATCGCGCCATCTTTCCCGCCAGAGGAGGAACTGCGGGATGCCATGCACCTGCTCTGTGTGTGTATTAAACTGGCGGCCAGCGAAAAACTGCTGCAAGAGAGATTTTAGAAAGGCTTCCTCTGTCCCATCGAGCCCCGTCGGGGCGTCCGTTTCCCGAGAGGCGGGTTAATGACAGGGAGCCACTTTTCAGATACTGCTTATAAAACATGCCAGTCCGTCTTTTCGAAGAAGATTATCTTTTCGATAGTGCATGTACAAAGTACCGGGGCAATGCAAAAAAGCCGGGCAAACGCCCGGCCGCAGCGGCATCTTATTTTTTTTCTTCCTTGCCAGTCAGGAGCCAGTAAACGGATACGTTAAGAATGTCGGAAAGGGCCAACAACTCATGATCTGTAACCAAACGGATCTGCCCTTCCAGTTTGGAGAGGCCGGAAGCGTTTAAATCCACACCGCGCACCTGAAGCTGGGCCAGAAGCTCTTTCTGCTTCATGCCCTGACTTTTTCTGGCAGCTTCTACCCTGGCGCCAATCAAATTTTTACTGCCCAAAGGCTGATTACGCAGTCTCATGCTTTCTGCCTCCAAAATCTGAAAAGTTGAAAGCGCGGGTCCCTGTTCCAATTATAGTGGAAAAAGCCGGAGAAATCAACAATTTTCCGGGAAAAGCCGTAAATTTACAAAATTTTTTCTTGTCAACAAATTCTGGACCGGTCCGAAAAATCAAAATACTTCTGTACTTTTCATAAAAAACTGCTATAATATAGTGAAACCGGCTTCTGAGAGGATCGGGCGGCAAGGTTTTCAAATTTGTAAAAGCTGAGGTCTGTGGATATGAGCAAAAAGTTTTATGACAAGGGCAGCGATTTGACCATGTTGACCGACTTCTATGAGATTACTATGGCAAATGGGTATTTCGCCAACGGTTATAAAGATACTATCTGCTATTTCGATATGTTTTTCCGCAAAGTCCCGGACAACGGGGGCTACGCCATCATGGCGGGTGTGGAGCAGCTGGTAGACTATTTAAAAAATTTAAATTTCTCGGAAGAGGATATTGCCTACTTGCGTTCAAAAAATATTTTCAGTGCGGATTTTCTCGAGTATTTGCGGAATTTCAAGTTTGCCTGCGACGTCTGGGCCATTCCCGAGGGCACCCCGATTTTTCCGGGAGAACCAATTGTCACCGTGCGTGGCCCTGCCATACAGGCCCAGTTTGTAGAGACAATGGTGCTGCTGTGCATTAACCACCAAAGCCTGATTGCCACCAAGACCAACCGCATTGTCCGGGCCGCCCAGGGCCGGGCTGTCATGGAATTTGGTTCCCGCCGGGCTCAAGGTTTTGACGGAGCTGTGTTCGGCGCCAGGGCGGCCTATATCGGCGGTTGCGCCGGCACCGCCTGCACCATCAGCGATCAGTTGTTCGGCGTCCCGGCGCTGGGCACTATGGCCCACAGCTGGGTGCAGCTTTTCGACAGCGAGTATGAGGCCTTTAAAGCGTACGCCAAAGCCTATCCCGGCAACTGTGTCCTGCTGGTTGACACATACAATGTGTTGAAATCCGGTGTGCCCAACGCTATCAGGGTGTTCAATGAGGTGCTTGTGCCTATGGGCTTCCGGCCGGCAGGTATCCGCATCGACAGCGGTGACATTACCTATTTGTCCCGGAAGGCCCGGCAAATGCTGGATGACGCGGGATTTGAAGATTGTCCCATATGCGCATCCAACTCCCTGGATGAATACATTATCCGGGATATGCTGATGCAAGGGGCAAAGGTAGATTCGTTTGGTGTGGGCGAAAGGCTTATTACCTCTTCCTCAGAGCCGGTGTTCGGAGGCGTTTACAAGCTGGCGGCAGTGGAGAAAGAGGACGGCACAATCGTTCCTAAAATCAAAATCAGCGAAAACGTGACAAAAATAACTACGCCCTGCTTTAAAAATGTATGGCGGCTTTTTGATAAAGAGACCGATAAGGCCATTGCCGACGTGATAGCCATGCACGATGAGGTGATAGACGGCGACCAGCCTTACACATTGTTTGATCCCAACCATACGTGGAAACGAAAGACGGTAGAAAACTTTCGGGCCGTGCCGCTGATGAGCCAAATTTTCAAGGGCGGAGAGTGCGTATATATTCCCAGGGCATTAAAGGCTATTAAGGCCTACTGCCTGGCTCAGGTGGACACTTTATGGGACGAGGTCACACGCTTTGAGAACCCCCACACTTATTATGTGGATCTTTCCCAGAAACTCTGGGACGAAAAAAACCGGATGCTTTCGGAAAGAAGTTATTAAACCGAGAGAAGCGCGTGTTCGGGGGATAAGTTCCGTTAGTCCGTGTGATTGACAAAGATGAAAAGAAATTATAAAATAGTCTTGTGAGCAAGCTGGACAGTCGCGGGCGCTTGGCGAAAGCGGGCGTGTGAGGAAAGTCCGGGCTCCAAAGGGCAAGGATAACGGCTAACCGCCGCCGGGGGCGACCCCAGGGAAAGTGCAACAGAGATATACCGCCGGGCACGCCCGGTAAGGATGGAAAGGCGAGGTAAGAGCTCACCGGCGCGGGGGAGACCCCGCG
>CAZGLW010000010.1:0-37441 GCA_964525985.1 uncultured Acutalibacter sp.
CCCCATATTCCGCCGGCAGACAGGCGCCCTGCGAAGATCTCCGGCGCGCTTTTTTCTTGAGATGGCCCGTGAATTGTGCTATAATGACTGCAAGCAGTCATTGGAGAGAAACGCTCGGACTCGAAGCGTCCGCCTTTTGGCTCCGCCAAAAGTACCGCGTTTCTCCCGCTGGGGTGAAAACCGCAACTGTAAAAAAATGACTGCAAAGCAGTCATTACAGAGAACCGCTCGGACGCGAAGCGCCCGCCTTTTGGCTCCGCCAAAAGTACCGCGTTTCTCTCGCTTGGATGTAAACCGCAACTGTAAAAAATGACTGCAAGCAGTCATTACAGAGAACCGCTCGGACGCGAAGCGCCTCATTCATGCTTAATAGCCTCACGAATAGTTATGAAATCAAAGATTTTTGCCAATGAAAGGAATTTCTATGGCTGACATGATACTTGACGCAGTTATCGACGCGCTGAAGGCTCTACCCTTCCTTTTTGGGGCCTATCTGCTCATCGAGTTTTTAGAACACAGGGCCAGCGACAGACTGACCGGGGCCCTTTCCCGGCTGGGACCCCTGGGCCCTTTGGGCGGGGCCCTGCTGGGATGCGTGCCCCAATGTGGTTTTTCTGTGGCCGCTGCCAACTTCTACGCAGGCAGACTTATCACCCCCGGCACACTGCTGGCGGTATTTTTGGCTACCAGTGACGAGGCTCTTCCGATTCTGATTTCCCGGCCGGAAGCCTTGCCGGTTCTTGGCAGACTGCTGGCTGTAAAACTGATCGCGGCGGCGGTGGCCGGCCTTCTCACCGATCTGGTCTGCGGGAAATTTCTCCGCCAAAAAAAGGAGGAGCCCTTTCACGACCTGTGCCAGGACTGCGACTGTGAGCACCAGGGTGTGGTGAAAGCTGCCTTGCGCCACACAGTAAAAATCTTCCTGTTTTTGGTGCTGATCAACCTGGTGCTGGGGTTTGCCATCCATTTTGTGGGAGAGGACGCCATTTCCCGTCTGCTGCTTTCCGGCAGCGCGTTCCAGCCTTTACTGGCGGCGCTGATCGGTTTTATCCCCAATTGCGCCGCTTCCGTGATTTTGACGGAACTGTATCTTTCCGGTTCTCTGTCCTTTGGGGCGGCTGTGGCGGGACTGTGTACCGGGGCCGGCTTGGGTCTGGCGGTGCTGTTCAAAACGAACAGACGGCTGAAAGAGAACCTTTCTCTGGTCGGAATACTGTATGCGGCGGCTGTGGTCACCGGCGCGATATGCAATTTGGTTTTTCCCGGTTAAAAGCGCAAGAAAAACGCCTGCTGAAATCAGCAGGCAGTTTTTTCGCGGTTAGTTCAGGGCATGACAGGCCGGGAATTGCGATCCCAAATGGACCGAGCCAACAGTCTCAAATGACATTCCCCGCCAATACTGCAAATCACCCGCAGCTGCAGGCGCACCAGCCAGGGCCCTTCAGCGGTGCCCAACTGATAATATGGAGAATATACTGTCATGACATAATAGAATAGATAATATATTAAATGAGTTAAAAGGCACAACAACATATCGCCGTTCTTCCAATGTCCGGACGGGCATACAAGAACGCTCCGAAGCTGTCCAGGCGTATATCCTGTTTCCGGAAGTTCGATCCGGGGATATAAAGCTTACGGGCCTTTGGACCGGGAACGCCTGCGTCCGCGGCAATGCCGAACGTCTTGATATGCAGCTGCCTGCTGATTTTCAAAGTCGTATCAATGAAGATGCCGCTCCCAACTACCGTCATCAGCAGTGAACGGAACGATGTGTGCATCTACTTCGTCTTCTTTCGCGCCTGTATTTCCGCCTTCTTTGCCTGAACCATCTTCGCAATCTCGGTGAGTTCCTTTTCAGTGGTGCTGTCACCAATCAGGGCGGCCACCAGCTTTTGGGAGCCGGTCACGCCATCGGCCCTGGCCTGGTCAGCCGCAATAGCTACCTGCATAACGGCGTAATCCTCGCGGGAAACAGCAGCCTCAAAGGTGCGGCCCAGCTTGCGGGAGTTCAGATAGAAACCGGCTACCTGTATGGCTTTTTTGTCCAGAAGAGAGTTCAGCAGAATGTGCACCGAATTGGGTTTCCAAGAACATTTTTGCTGTTCCGCCCGTTCCAGGATGTCAGCGCGTGAAAGAGGCGCGTCGGCATTCCAGAAAATGTCCATCAATTCTTTCTCCTTCTTGGACAAAGTGAACCCGTCTTTCATTTGGTATCACCTCCTTTTCATGATTTTACCATCCATGAACAAAACTTAAAAGCACTGGTAATCACATATTTCCGTACACATCTGAAACAAAAAACCGCTCCAGATACCGCAGAAAAAAATCTCCGCTTCGGATAATGGTGTGCTGAAGATAATTATGTCCGGCTTGTAAAAAGCTCTATGAGCCGGGCATTGCGGACGCAGCCTTCACCGGTCCGGGCCCCGCGTCTGCGGCGGCAACCAGCGGTACAAGAACATTATAGTAAGCGTTCTTTTAAATGTCAACGATATTCACCCGGGCCCGAAATATTTTTATAATCTTCTATGGGCCACACTTGACATTCGGCGGAAAAGGGGGCATGATGTAGAAGAAAAAGCCGCTTTCCGGCGGTGCAGGAGGTAAGCTATATGCTGCAGCAGGTAATGACCGAACCCGGAAAAATCGAATTCCGCGACATTCCCGTGCCGGAACCGAAACAGGGCGAGGCGCTTATTAAAATCATGGAAATCGGCGTGTGCGGGTCGGACATCCACGTGTACCACGGTACCCACCCATTTACAAGCTATCCAGTCACCCAGGGGCACGAGGTCTCGGGGCTGGTAGAAAAGCTCGGCCCCGGCGTTGACGGGCTGACTGTGGGCCAAAAGGTCACTATCCAGCCCCAGGTGGTGTGCGGCCAGTGCTGGCCCTGCCGCCACGGGAAATACAATCTTTGCGAAAGCCTGAAAGTCATGGGATTTCAGACCACGGGCGCCGCTTCGGAATATTTCTGCGCAGACGCCAGAAAAGTGACGCCCCTACCGGAGGAAATGAGCCTGGACGAGGGCGCCATGATCGAACCCCTGGCCGTAGCCGTCCACGCGGTGCGTCGCGCCGGAGACGTACATGGCAGGGATATCTGTGTGCTGGGTGCCGGACCCATCGGTATTTTGGTGGCGCAAACCGCAAAGGGCCTGGGCGCCCGGAAGGTGATGGTCACTGACGTGAGTGCCCTGCGCCTTGAAAAGGCCAAAGAGTGCGGAGCCGATGTGTGCGTGAACACCGGAGAGCACGACTTTGGCGAAGCTTTTGTGAACTGCTTCGGCCCGGACAAGGCCGACGTGATCTATGACTGCGCCGGCAACAATGTCACTATGGGCCAAGCTATCCAATACGCCAGAAAAGGCAGCACCATCATTCTGGTGGCGGTGTTCGCCGGTCTGGCCCAGGTAGACCTGGCGGTTTTAAATGACCACGAACTGGACCTGAACACCTCCATGATGTACCGGAGCGAGGACTATGAAAAGGCCATTGAGCTGGTAAAGGAAGGTAAAGTGCGCTTAAAGCCCCTTATCTCCAAGCACTTTGCTTTCAGAGATTACCTGGAAGCCTATCACTATATTGACAAAAACAGGGAAAGCACCATGAAGGTGCTGATCGATGTGGCAAAATGTTAGGAACGGAAAAACTATTTGAAAAACGCGGATTACCGGAAATTTGAAGCGCTGAAAACGACCCGCAGCAGGCGCTGTGAGAGAGGCGCTTCACGCCTCAAGTCCGGCTTGCCGCCTCAAAGCAGGAGGCGGATAAATGATTTTGCAAAACCCTCTACCCTTTTTGCAATTCTTATGCTATACTTGCAGGTGAACAGGAATTTGCCGGATTTGTGCGGGCGCTGTGAAAAAAAGCGGGCGCTCTGCGGCAGACTGGCACAAAGGAGGGCCTTTTATGATACCGAAAATCTTACTTGAAAAAGCGGGAGAACTGGAACGGAAAACAGGGGAAAAATACCCTGACCTGAAGCCTCTGGCGAAGCAGTGCTTCTTGAACACCATTGAAACTACCGTGCGCCAATTGGAGGACGGCAGTTGGTTCGTCATTACCGGCGACATCCCCGCCATGTGGCTGCGGGACAGCGCCGCCCAGTTAAAACCGTATATCAAATGCGCCAACGAAGACGAGGACCTGCAGGCCATCCTGCGCAGTGTGATCCAAAAGTATACGTTTTATGTAAACCTGGACCCCTATTCCAACGCTTTTAACAGCGCCGACAACGGGAAATGCTGGGAAAAGGACGATACCGATTTTATGAGCGGGTGGATCTGGGAAAGGAAATATGAGGTGGATTCTCTCTGTGCGCCGCTGTACCTTTCCCACGAGTATTATCAGGTCACTGGCGACAGGTCCATTTTCACCCCAGAGTTCAAACAGATGCTCCAAACCATTTTTGACACCTTCAACAGGGAGCGCTACCACGGTATCCTGTTGGAAAACCGGGCCCCCGGGGAAAAGAGCGCCTACTTCTTCCAGCGTCCAAACGCCCCGGTGCCCAGCGACACCTTACCCATGAACGGCAGGGGCAGGCCTGTAAACTTCACGGGCATGACCTGGTCCGGATTCCGCCCCTCGGATGACGCCTGCAAATTTGGCTACCTTATCCCCGCAAATATGATGGCCGTGGTGGCCCTGCGCAAGGCGGCGGACCTGCTGCAGGCAGGAGAGTACAACGACCCCGCTTTTGAATCAAGCTGCCGGGGCATGGCCGCTCAGATCGAGGACGGCATAGAAACCTACGGCGTGGTGGACCACCCCAAATACGGCAAAATGTACGCCTATGAAACCGACGGCTTCGGAAATTACAACCTGATGGATGACGCAAATTCCCCCAGTCTGCTGGCCATCCCCTATCTTGGGTACAGGCCCGCCGGCGATCCGGTGTACCAGAATACCCGGCGGTTCGTTTTAAGCGCGGACAATCCGTATTTTTACAGCGGCAAGAAGGCAAAGGGTGTGGGCAGTCCCCATACGCCGCCCCGGTACATCTGGCACATCGGGCTTTGCATGCAGATCCTGACCAGCACCGATCCGGCGGAAAAGCAGGCATGTTTGGCTACAATCGCACGCACCCATGCCGGGACCAACTACATGCACGAAGGCTTTGACGCGGACGATCCCACCAAGTTCACCCGCCCCTGGTTTGCCTGGGCCAACACCCTGTTTGCCCAAATGCTGGAAGGCGAGGTTTCTTGACAGAAAGCAGATGCCCCCAAGCTTCCTTTTGGAAGCCCGGGGGCATTTTTTTACTCCTTCAGCTTTTCAAACAGCGTTTTCGCGATCTGCGCCGCCTCCTGCCGAGTCAGGGCGCTTTGGGCCCGAAAGCCCTCTTTGTCGCCGCTCATCAGGCCCTGTTCCCGGCAGAAAGCCACCGGGAGTTTTGCCCATTCGCTTTCAGGTTTTGCCGCCTGTTCCTTCTCGTACCGCTGCCTGTACTCTTTCCACTGTTCATAGGTCAGCATTTCATCATCCTCCTCCAGATACGTTTCCACCATCCTCAAAAATCTCTCCCAGCCCAGATCCAAAGTACGGTGAGGGCAATATTTGCCGTCATAATCCTGGTGCTTTGTCACCTGAGCTATGCCCCAGCCGTATTGCTTTAAAAGACTGGCAATGTATTCGGCGGCATTTTGTTCCGCTTTTTCAAAACGCGGCCCGCCGGACAGGGAATAACAGATCTCAATGTGGATGCCCTCCATATTCCCCTTGCCGTGTCCGTCCCCGCTGGCCCAGGCGTTCCGGTCAAAGGGAAGAGCCTCTACGACCATCCGGTCGTCCACCGCCGCATGGAAAGAAATTTCCTCCGGGCGGTTCAGCATATAGCTGATTTCATTTTCCGCCGGGGCGTCGTTTGCGGTGTTGTGCACCACGATGCGGGAGGGCACCCGGGTATAAGGACATTTGGTCCCATACCGGGACGCCGGGCAGGGGTTTGTCCGTATCTCCATCACCAGTCCCCCCTGTTCCCGTTTTCCGAGACGGCGTCCCCGCGCTTCCTCAAGGCTTCCAGCATGTCCTTCAGAAACCTGGGATAGGGCACGCCCATCAGCCCCAGGTTTTCCAGGATGGAAATGCCCTCGTTTGCGGTAAAGAACAGGCACACCGCCGTCCGAATGAATCCCGCTCCTGTCTCCCGGTCCAGCAGGACCGCCACAAACACCAGCCCAAGCACCGCGGCCTTTCTGGCAAGCCCCTTAAAGCCGGCGTTTGATTCCAGCGCCCCGGCAGCCGTTTTGTTGGACCTGTGAAATACCCCTGCCACAATCAGACCGGTGATATAGTCCACAGCCATAAAACCTACCAGGGCCTGCATGGCTCCGTCCCAGCCGCCAAACGCGGATAGAAACCAGCCCGCGAGAACAGAGAGCCCCGCCAATACTTTGTTTTTCATGCAGATTGCGTTTTCCACAATCGCACCCCCTTTCACCTAACCCCCAAAAAACAGAAAAAGTTGCCCAAAAAAGGACAACTTTTCTGAAAAAATAAATTTTTTTCAGCAAACCAACCGTCTGCTGCTTATTTAAGCGGGCTTTTCCCGGGTAATGACGGTTTTGAAAAAGCCCTTGCGGTTTTTCCACTCTCTCCGCCCGACACAGGGTTTTAGGCAGAACCGTGCCAGACCACATCATACTTTTGGATTCATGTCACACGCACCAGCCGCACAGCCATGTATTCCCTGCCGGGAAGGGAAACCCGGAACCTGCCGGTATGGACGCCAGCGTCGGTTACAGTCATGTTCCAGGTGTCAAGTATTTCTGCTTTCCAGTCTCCCTCCGGCTTTGCAAAATCACGGAAGGAAGGCCTGCCAAATCCATAGTAATGTATTTCATAGCCTGTGGCCGGGAAAGGCTCATCCGGCACGCCGACTGTCTCATCGAACATACCGGGGCCACGCTTCAGCCCCCGGCCGGGCGTTTGGCATAAAATGCCATGAAGAAATTTGATGCGGGCGGGACTCTCGCCGTGAAGTTCTCCTCCATGACTCCACCACAGAATATCGTTCTCATCGTCCACAAAGGTCTCACCGTGGCCGGCGTAACCGCCCCGGAGGGAAGCCTCCCAGAACCGGCGGGTCAGTTCCCGGCCGGAAATATTTCCCCAGCCCATATCAATATTGCCCTCATAGGCGATCTCGTCCCATACAATGGGTTTGCCCCAGCGGGTTCGGTAATCATCCGTATACTCAACATGGCGGTACAGGTCCTGCCGCTGAAGGGAGCAGTGGGTGATCCAGGGCCTGGAATGGTCGTAAAAGGCCATGCAGTTGTGAATACCCCGCAGATGGTGATAAGGGTCCTTCTCGCAGAGAAGCTGGGCATAGTGTTCCCAGTCCTGCAGGTGCTTTTCAAACAACAGATCATATTCGTTTGCAAGGCTCCACCACAGGTTGCGATAAGCCGAAAACCGGGCGATTACATAGTTCCAGTACAGGTCATCCTGCTCCCGGGTCATGGCCGAAAAACCCCAGCGGTCATAGGGGTGCATAATAATCAGGTCGGCCTCGATCCCCCGCTTTTGCAGATCGAGAATGGCCCGTTCCACCCGCCGGAAGTGTTCAGGGTTAAAACGGGTGAAATCCCAGTGGTTACCGGAAAAATCACGTTCCCCCGCAAATGTCATGTTTTCCTCGTTAAACAGGGTGTGGTCCACCGGCGTGCCCTCATAAGGGAATGTCTGGGGGTCCTTAAAGTTGTGGATGTAATGCTTGGGGAACACGCAGAACCGCATCTTGTTAAAATACCCTTTGTCCAGCTCCTTTAAAGTCTTCTGATACACTTCCTCCGGCTGGTGCACCCAGGCGTAGCAGGTGGTCCCCACGCTGTAATAGGGAGTACCGTCCTCGTAAGCAAAATGGTACTGGTTCACCACCCGCACAGGGCCGTGGTTTACCCCAGACGGGGCGGTAACAGTAAAACCGCCCTTCGTCTCAGCACCGTCGAAATTACCGCAGGTCTCATATGTATACTCCCCCTCAAAGCTGGGCATAAAGCGCACCTTGTATACCCCGTCCCCGTCGTAAAAACCGCCGGCGGAAACCACTTCATTTTTGCCCCTAAAAGTTCCCCGGAAATACCTCTCTGTGAAAGGGTTTCCGTCTTTCGGGCCGTTGACCGCTATTTCAAATACGTCCCATTTTTCCAATACATCCATCTTTCTTCCTCCCCTTTCATATGCGCTCCAGGGCTACAACGCCGGTCCTGGCCACTTCTTTGATCCCATAGGGCCGCAAGAGCCCTAAAAGCGTATCGCATTTTTCAGGGGCCCCCGCGAATTTCAGTGTGACGGAGGATTTGGAAACGTCAGCCACCTCCGCTTTCATCAAAGCGGCAATCTGGTTGATTTCTCCAAAGTTCTGGGCGTCGCAGCTAATGCGCACCAGCATCAGTTCCGCCTGGACGGACTCCGCCCCCAAAGACCGGACCTTGATAACGGGGATGATCTTATTGAGCTGCTTTTCCACCTGTTCCAAAATAAAATCGTCCCCCTGTCCCACAATGGTCATGCGGGAAATGTCCGGGACGCCGGTAGTGCCTACAGCCAGGCTGTCGATGTTATAGCCCCGGCGGGAAAACAGGGACACCACCCGGCTCAGCACGCCGGGCTGGTTCTCTACCAAAACAGACAAGGTGTATTTCATGTTTATAAGCCCTTTCCTTTTCTCATACCGACGGGGTATCCGGGTCTACTTTGCACACCAGCACATACGGCGTGGGACTGGCCAGCATCTCTCTGGCCCCCTGCTCGGCCTGGGCGTTGTTTTCCGCCCGCGCCGCCGGGATACCGTAAGCTTTGCACAGCGCCACAAAATCCGGGTTCCCGTCCATGTGAGTGGCAATATGCCGCCCCCCGTACTGGATATTCTGGCACTCGCGCACCATACCCAAGCGCCGATTGTCCATCACAATGACCTTCAAGGGCACATGACAGGCGCATATGGTGGCAAGTTCGCACAGGCACATCTGAAAAGCGCCGTCGCCGCAGACGGCCACCACCTGCCGCCGCGGTTTTGCCAGCTTCGCCCCCAGAGCAGCCGGCAAAGCGTAACCCATAGTGCCCAGTCCCCCGCTGGTGAGGAACCTGCCCTCCCGCTGGGTAAAGTTTATGGCCGCCCAGATCTGGCACTGGCCCGGGTCGGCGGCTAAAATAGCATCTGCGTCAGTGATTTTCGAAAGGAACCGCAAAAACGACCTGGGCTCTACCGCGTCGTCCCGGTCCTGGCCCCTGGGGATAAACTGGGTCTTATACCGCAGCACCTGCTGACACCACTCCCGGCAGTCGGTGGGCTCCACCTGCTCCGTCAAGGCGCTTAGTACCCGCTTAATATCACCCACAATGGGAATATCCACCCGCATATTTTTGCCGATCTCTGCCGGATCCACATCGATATGGATGATCTTGGCCTGCTCGGCAATCTGATTGGGCACGGCGATAGCCCGGTCACCCACCCGTGCGCCGCACAGCAAAATCAAATCGGCCTCCACCATTGCCCGGTTGGCATAGCTGCGGCCAAATTTGCCGATCATTCCCAGATACGAGGGGCCCTCCTCACCGGGAGCCGCCGCATTTGACATAGCGCCCAGTCCCATCATGGTAGACACCACGGGGATACCGCTTTTCTCAGCAAAGGCGTTCATTTCCTCTCTGGCGCCCGCCAGCACCACCCCGCCGCCGCAGCAAATAAGAGGGCGCCTGGCCTGAGCAATGGCCTTTACCGCCTTTTTTACCTGCATGGGATGGCCGCACAGATTGGGCTTGTAGCCCACGATCTCCGCCCTTTCCGGGTAAGAAAAGACCTGCGTCAGGCTCTCCTGCACATCCTGGGGCACGTCGATCAGCACGGGGCCGGGACGGCCGGTTGCGGCAATGTGGAAAGCCTCTTTAAAGATGCGGGGCAGATCGGCGGCGGACTTTGCCAGATAGCTGTGTTTTGTAAAAGACTCACAGGCTCCGGTGATGTCCGCTTCCTGGAACACGTCCCGTCCCAGCTGCTCCAGGTTCACCTGCCCGGTGATGGCGATGATAGGGATGGAATCCATATAGGCCGTAGCGATACCTGTAATCAAATTGGTGGCTCCCGGTCCGGATGTGGCCACGCATACTCCCGGTCTGCCGGTTACTCTGGCATAGCCCGACGCCATGTGGGCGGCGTTCTGCTCGCTCCTCACCAAAACATGGCGGATGGCGCTGTCGTACAGGGCATTGTAAAAGGGGCAGATGGCCGCACCAGGATAGCCGAACAGGGTATCTACGCCTTCAGCCTCCAGACATTTCACCATAATCTGAGCGCCGCTTATCATTTCCGGTCCCTCCCCTTTATCACAGCTTCTTTTTTCCCATCAGGTACTTTGTGCTCACCTTATATCCGCTTCTCCCGTACATGGGCACGATGTCCGTGTAGGTGTAGCCCAAAAATCCCTTTTCCAGCCCCAGGGACTTTAAATACCCAGTGCCCAGCCGCACCATGTTGGTGGCAATCCCCCGCCGCCGGTACTCCGGCCGGGTCACAGTACAGCCTGCGCTGCCCACGCCCTCACGCTCAGTCCCGCCGCCCACCAGAAGGGCGCCGCACACAACCTTATCGCAGTCAGCCATAAGTACCTTTTCCGCGCCGGTTCCGTCATACAGCCCTCCGTTTTGGTAATATGGGACGAACTCCGGATACCCGCTTTCCACGCAGTCCACCACCCGCTCCCGGTCTTCCTTACAGGCCCATCTGTACGCAACGCCGTCCAGCGTATCTCCTACGGTGCAGGGCCCGGCCTGGAAGTCCCGAAGGGAAAGCTCCATGTCCACGCACTCGCAGTCCCCCCAGGAATGGACATACCCTCGCTTTTTGAAAAACGCTTCGTTGTCCCCTGTCAGGGGGATGCCGGGGGTGATGTAACCGGGGCCGTCGCAGAACTGTATTTCAGAAAAGCCCCTGCTATTTACCAGTGCCTCGCTCCGCTCTAAAAGACGAGAGCCGATCCCCCGCCGCCGGTACTCCGGCAGGACGCAGAGCATGAGTACCGTATTCCCGTTGACCACCGAGACCGCCGCCGTTTTTCCTTCCGCATCCTCCGTCAAATATTGATTTTCGGGAAGACTCAGCAGTTCCCGCACGGTCTGCTCCGACCGGATATTGTCGGGAAAGCAGGCCAGGTACATCTCCCATATCCCCTCTGTCATTTTCCTCCGCTCCTTTATCCTGCTTCAATACCACGCTGGGCACAGGCGTTCAGGTCCATTCCGGCGGTGTTCCCCGCCAGTAACTCATAATAGCCCTGAGAGGCTATCATGGCGGCGTTGTCGCCGCACAGGGAAAGTTCCGGCATGTAAAGCTCCCGGCCGGTCCTTTCGCACAGGGCCGTCAATTCCCGCCGCAAAAGCCGGTTGGCGGAAACGCCCCCGGCAGTCACCAGCTTTTTTGCCCCCGTCTGGTCCGCCGCTTTCTCAAAATTCCTTACAAGGCACTCCACCACAGTCTTCCGGTAAGAGGCGCACAGATCCGGCACATTGATCTCCTCTCCCCGCTGCTCCGCATTGTGCAGCAGGTTCAGCACGGCTGTCTTCAATCCCGAAAAGCTGAAATCCAGGGGCGATCCGTCCACTCTGGGTCTGGGCAAGCGGTAGGCGTTTTCGCTGCCGCCCTCTGCAATCCTGTCCATCTCAACACCGCCGGGATAGGGGATCCCCATAGCCCTTGCAGCTTTGTCAAAGGCCTCCCCCGCCGCGTCGTCACGGGTCCGGCCCAAAATCTCCATGTGGGTATAGTCCCTCACGTTGACAATGTGGGTATGACCTCCGGACACCACCAGACAGAGAAAAGGCGGTTCCAGCGCCGGGTTTGACAGGTAATTGGCGGCTATATGCCCCCGCAGGTGATGCACGGGCACCAGTGGCAGACCTGCGGACAGGGACAGACCTTTGGCAAAGTTCACCCCCACCAGCAAAGCGCCGATAAGCCCCGGGGCGTATGTAACCGCCACCCCATCCAGTTCCCGTAACGCTTTTCCGCTCTCCTCCAGGGCCGTCCGCACTATGCCCGTAATGGCCTCACTGTGACGGCGGGAGGCAATTTCCGGCACCACGCCACCGTAAATGCGGTGTTCCTCCACCTGCGAGGCAACAACGGAAGAAAACACCTTTCTTCCATCTTCCACCACAGCGGCGGCAGTCTCATCGCAGGAGGACTCGATCCCCAAAATCAGCATGCGCTTTCCTCCTGTAACGCAAAATCCTCAGGCAACAGCGTTTCCAGATCCCTCTCCTCTTCCGGAATCCGCAGATTCCGGCGGGAACAGTTTAAAATGGCCTCTTCCACCTTGTTGCGGGCCATACGGCCGTTCCCGTTTGTGCGGGGATCCCCCTCTGTCTGGGCCCTTTTGTAAAAGTCCAGCAAGGGTTTGTCGCAGTCGGGAGAAAGCCGGTAGCCCTTGCCCGCTACGATGCTTTTCGTAATAGCTAAAAGTTCTTCCCCGGTGTAATCCGGGAATTCAATAATGTTTGGGAAACGCGATTTCAACCCGGAATTGGCCGATAAAAATTCTTCCATTTCCCTGGAGTACCCTGCCAGAATAACAATCAGTTCATCCCGGTGGTCCTCCATGCCCTTTACCAGCGTATCAATGGCTTCCAGTCCAAAGCTGTCGTCCTTGCCCCGGTAGAGAGAATATGCTTCGTCGATAAACAGCACACCCCCCAAAGCGGACTGGATCGCCCGGCTGGTCAAGGGGGCGGTGTGACCCACGTACCTGCCCACCAAGTCGGCCCTTGTAACCTCTACCAGCTGGCCGCCTGAAAGCACTCCAATTGCCTTTAAATATCGGGAAACGATCCGGGCCACAGTGGTTTTTCCCGTGCCGGGGTTCCCGGTAAAGATCATATGCATGGACGGAGATTCTGCCTTTAAGCCCTTTTCCCGCCGCAGCTGCTGGATTTGAAAATTGTCCTCCAAAGAGAGAATATACTCCTTGACCTCCTGAAGTCCCACGATAGCGTCCATCTCCCGTTTTACCGCCCGCACGGCCTCCCGGCGGGCAGCGTCTCCGCCGTCGTCCGCTCCGGAAATGACACCTGCGTCCCCGGCGGTTTTTTCAGTTTTGTAAGAGGCTGCCAGCCTGCCGTTTTCTCCCGAGATGGTCCCCGAAAGGCCGGAAAGGCCATTACGGAGCTTTATCTCGCCCATAGCCCGGTACAGCTTATCAGCTTCTTCCGTCATGGCGGTGACCCCCCGGCTGGGAGTATAGGCTGCGGTCAAAACCTCCTCGGCCTTTTTGTCGTAGGTAAAGGCAAAACCAAGCTTTGTCCGGACCCGCCGGCACAGGTCATTTAAAATCTTCTCCCCAATGGCTCCCAGGCTCTCCGGGGAAAATCCGCCGGTCCCGCAAAGATCATCAACAGCGGAAAGAAAAGGCATTCCAAAAGCGTCGGCTATTTCTGTCCGGCTTTTGTCCGTCAGCAGGAACAGATACTTCCCGGCGGCGGACAGACTGTACACCGCTCCCGGGACTAGGGCGGAACCCACATCTGCCAATATTCCCTTCTGCTCGGCGTACCGCCCGGGCAAAGGGGCCTCCCCCTCCCGAAACAAAGCAGACACCAAAGGCAGCACAGATGGGTGACATCCTTCAAAATTTTCAAACACCAGGCCGCAGGAGCCGCTTTTCAGTGCCGCATACAGGTCCTGCAAAAACAGCTTTTCGCTGCCCGGCTCCCCATAGTCCGACAAGTCAATCCAGGAAAGCTTGGGGCTTTTCAGCACCCCCTGGCGGGCCAGGGAACCGGCTATAGATTCCAGCGCCGTATGGCGGCCTGTACCCCTCTTTCCCATCACACATGCGCGGCACAAGGGCCCTCCCGTATCGTTTCCGGCCACAAATGGCCGCTTAAAGGCAATTGCCAGGTCGGAAAGAAATCCTTCCTGCCCCAATACTTCTTCCCCCGCCTCCCGCTGTGCGGCGGCGAAAGCAGCTTCCAGATCTTTTTGGGCCCCGGTGTTCTTGACAGATTGGCTTTCCACCCCGTCCTCCTTCAAATGCTGCCGCAGATCCGCCATTTCCGCCTGGGCGTCTTTTGTCAGCTGTTCCATGCTCTGCCGCAAATCGGCAGCGGTCCTGGTAACGGCTTGCTCCGTAGCGTTTGCAGCCTTTTGGGCCTGGGCGCTGTTTTCAGCCGGGCCCCACACCAGCTGGGGCGGTTCCTTCTCTTCAGCGGACCCTGTATTTTTAAAATTCAGTTTTCCGTTACGGAACATGCCCTCCAACAGAGAATCGATATCATGTTTCATGGTCTTTTCCTTTCTCCCAGGGAGACAAGTCCTCTAAGATGGCCCTCAGGTCCTCAGCGTTGATCTGTCCCGGCGCTGAGGCGGACCGGCCCGCCCCAAAGGTCAGACAGGAACCAAACAACGCTCCGCTTACCCGGCTGATTTTCCCCATATCGCCCATTGCCACAGTGATAACGGGCCCCAATTCGCGGCTGGCCCGATAGGTGGCGGAAAGCAGCGCCAGCACATCCCCGGGGCTGCGGGGCGTTACCGCCAGCTTTGGCAAGTCTGCCCCCAGCAGCTTCATCTGCGCCAGCGTGCGGACCATGTCGTTTTCGGCGGGGGTTTTTTCAAAATCGTGCCTGGATACCACTACGCCAAGACCTTTCTCTCTGGCCAGCCCCGCCAGTCTTTTTGTCCGATCCGTTCCGCAGGCAAGTTCTATGTCTAACATCTGGAAGCCCCCGGCTTCCATAAGCCCCAGAAGGCGGTTCTCATATTCTTCGGGGGACACTTCCGTGCATCCCCCCTCCTCTTTTGTACGCAAGGTACACAACAGCGGCTTCCGGTTTAAACCGTCACGCAAAGCGGATATGGCCTGGGAGATGTCTCCAAAAAAGTGGTCTGCCCTCCACTCGTACAGATCCGCTGGCAGGTCCCGCACTTCCTGGATCTCCATTAAAAGCGCTGGCATCCCGCCCCCCAAAACAGGAACGCATATTTTCGGCAAACCCTCGCCAAAACGAAGGCCGGCAATTTCCACTGTATTCAAAAAAATCAACTCCCGGTCTTTACGATTTCCATCCTCTCTATCTTAGTATACTTGCCGAGACATGAAAAGTCAATTTTTCCTGCGGGAAAAGCCCTTGCGCTCCGTCTTTTCCCGGACTATAATTATAAATGTACCGTAAAAGATTGGGAGGCGCCGCCATGTTAAAAAGCCGGAAAGTGCGGGAACTTGCTCCGGAAATGGACCCTCTGCGCATGGGTATGGGCTGGACCGCAGAGGACCTGGAAAAACCCCAGATCCTGATAGAGAGCACTTATGGGCAAAGCCATCCGGGCAGCGCCCATCTGCTGGAACTGGCCCAAGCGGCGGCCGCCGGGGCGGACAGCCGGGGCGGCAGACCCGCCATGTATTTCGCCACAGACATCTGTGATGGTATGTCCCAGGGGCACGATGGGATCAATTATTCCCTGGCTTCCCGGGATATCATCGCCGACCTCGTCGAGATTCACGCCAACGCCACAACCTTCGACGCCGGCGTATTTCTGGCAAGCTGCGACAAGTCTGTGCCTGCTCAGTTGATGGCAATTGGCCGGATCAACATGCCCTCGGTGGTGGTCACCGGCGGAGTCATGCAGGCTGGGCCGGACCTGCTTACCCTGGAACAGATTGGCAAATACAACGCTATGTTCCAACGAGGGGAGATCACGGAAGAACAGTTTATTTTTTATAAACGCCACGCCTGCCCCTCTTGCGGAGCCTGTTCCTTCATGGGCACCGCCTCTACCATGCAGATTATGGCCGAAGCCCTGGGGCTGATGCTCCCGGGTACGGCCCTGATGCCCGCTGTCTGTCCGGAACTTCGGGATGCCGCCAGACAGGCGGGAGAGCGGGCGGCGGAGATGGCCCTTACCGGCCCCACAGCCCGGGAAATGGTGGGCCGTGACAGCTTTGAAAACGCGGTGATGGTCCATGCTGCCATTTCCGGCTCTACCAACGCCCTGCTCCACCTGCCGGCTATTGCCAGGGAATTTGGGGTAGAACTCACCCCGGAGGATTTTGACCGGATACACCGGAGCGCCCGCTACCTGTTGGACGTTCGCCCAGCCGGGCGGTGGCCCGCCGAATATGTGTACTACGCCGGGGGCGTACCAGGAATCATGGAGAAAATCCGACCGATGCTCCATCTGGACGCCATGACCGTTACCGGAAGGACTCTTGGGGAGAACCTGGAGTATGTAAAGCAAAACGGTTTTTACGACAGGTGCGGGGAGTATTTAAAAAGGACGGGACTCAAGCGGACCGATATCATCCGGGATTTTGAACACCCCATCGGCGTTGACGGCACCGTGGCGATTTTAAAGGGCAACCTGGCCCCTCAGGGCAGTGTGGTCAAGCACAGCGCCGTACCCCGGGAAATGCACAGGGCCGTGCTCCGGGCCAGGCCTTTTGACTGCGAGGAAGACGCCCTTGCCGCCATTCTGCGCCGCGACATTCAGCCCGGAGACGCGGTGTTCATCCGGTATGAGGGCCCGAAGGGCAGCGGCATGCCGGAGATGTTCTACACCACCGAAGCCATTTCTTCAGACCCCCAGCTTTCCGCCTCCATCGCCCTGATCACCGACGGCAGGTTCTCCGGGGCCAGCAAGGGCCCGGCCGTCGGCCATGTGTCGCCGGAAGCAGCAGAGGGCGGCCCTATTGCTTTGGTAGAGGAAGGGGACCTGATCGAAATCGACATACCCGGCCGGGTCCTGCGGATCTGCGGAGTAGCCGGAAAAAGCATGGCAGAGGAGGAGATTGCCGGCGTTTTAGAACAGCGCCGGGCCTCCTGGAAGCCCAAACCGCCCAAATACAGTCGGGGCACGTTGGGGCTGTTTACAAAGAACGCCGCCTCCCCTATGGCCGGCGGGTACTTAAACTGAAAGGAGCCACCTATGGAAAACATCAACGGTATCCTGTGGCAGGCCGGGGTCATCCCCGTAATCAAGCTGGAAGACGAAAATCAGGCGGTGCCTCTGGCAAATGCCCTGCTGGCAGGGGGCATGTCCGCAGCGGAAATCACCTTCCGTACACCGGCCGCCGCTAAAGCTATCCAGGCTATCACTTCCTCCCAGCCCGACATGTTCGTCTGCGCCGGCACTGTACTGACCGTGGAGCAGGCCAGGCTGGCCGCGGCCTGCGGCGCCAGAGCCGTTGTCTCCCCCGGTACCAGCCAAAAGGTAGTGGAATGGTGCCTTTCTCACGACATGCCCGTTTGTCCGGGCTGCGCAACCCCCACCGAGGTGGAGTCCGCTCTGGCCTTTGGACTTTCCACGGTCAAGCTGTTCCCGGCCGAAGCTATTGGCGGCATAAAACTGCTGAAAGCTTTGTACGGTCCATACAGTCAGGTGCTGTTCATGCCTACCGGCGGCATTTCGCCCGACAATTTGGAGGAATACCTGTCACAGCCAAATGTGGCAGCCTGCGGCGGCAGCTGGCTGTGCCCGGGGGCCGCTCTGGCACAGGGTGACTGGGACACCGTGACCCGCCTTGCGAAAGAATGTGCTGATATGGTGCGCCGGATCCGGCAAAGAGCCAATTGACGGCGGCAAAAAAGGCGGGGAACCCCCGCCTTGCATTTTGCTCCAATTATTCCTTGCCACCTTCGGGATTATCCCCGTCCTCATCGTCATCAAAGTCGAATTCCAGAGTTTCGCCGCAGTTGGGGCACTTGATGCTGCCCTCTTCCAGCATTTCATCGTTCAGCTGGATGGTATGGCCGCAGCTGGGGCATTCCACCTCAAATTCAGCGCCGTCGAAATCGTCTTCGTCATGGTGATGGCCGCATCCACAGCCGCACTCATCGCCGTCCTCCAGGCCGTAGAAGTCCTCTTCCACATTGCCCAGGTCCTCGTCGATCTCGTCCACCTGCTCGCCCATTTCGTTCACCCGGTCCTCCAGTTCCTCAAGGGAAACGCACAGGTCATCCAGCAGATCAGCTACAGCGTTCAACACCCTGGTTTCTTTGGCATTGGGGTCCAACTCCAAGCCCTCCATCAGACCGCGGATATAAGAAGCTCTTTCAGAATTGGTCATTGTAACGGACCTCCTTTTGTGATTTACGCTCTCTCCATATACTCGCCGGTGCGGGTATCAATGCGGATCATTTCGCCCTCGTTGATAAACAGGGGCACGCGGATCTCCGCGCCAGTCTCCAACGTAGCGGGCTTTAAGGTATTTGTGGCGGTGTCGCCCTTTACTCCGGGCTCGGTCTTGGTGACCTCCAAAGTGACAAAGTTGGGAGGCTCAATGCCGAACACATTGCCCTTATAAGAAAGGATACGGCAAATCTCGTTTTCCTTGACAAACTTGAAGTTGTCGCCCATTAAGCTGGCGTTGATGGGCATCTGCTCGTAGGTTTCAGTGTCCATAAAGTAATACAGGTCCCCGTCGCTGTAAAGGTACTGCATCTCCTTGCGTTCGATAAAGGCCTGAGGAAACTTGTCCGTGGGGTTGAAGGTTTTCTCGGTCACCGCCCCGGTGATGACGTTACGAATCTTTGTGCGCACGAAAGCGGCCCCCTTGCCGGGCTTTACATGCTGGAATTCAATAATGGAATACACGCCGCCGTCCATCTCAAAGGTGACGCCGTTTCTAAAATCGCCTGCTGTTACCATAAATGTACGACCTCCAGTAGTTTGATCTTGCTGTTCTCTTATTTTACCTTATTATGCGCCCGATTGCAAGAATAATCTTTCGGCAATGTCGCGCAACCGTGTCTGCGGCTCTTTTCGGCGCGTTGCAGCGAAAATGCGGTTCAAAAATAAATACACAAAATATCCCTGCCATTTTGCGTCTCTCCCCGCCCGAAACCGCTCTTGCCAAACCGCGCGGTACTTCCTTACAATTCTATCAGTTCTTTGGGGGATTTTGTCAGGCTGCGGCACCCGTCGGCGGTGACCAGCAGCATATCCTCGATGCGTACGCCGCATTTCCCGGCAATGTATATGCCGGGCTCGTCCGTGATTACCATTCCCTCCTCACAGGGGGTGGAATCTGTGGCCGAAAATCTGGGCCACTCATGAATTTCAAAGCCCACTCCGTGCCCCAAGCCATGTCCAAAGGTGCCGGGGTAGTCCTTATCGATTATATTCCGGGCCAGCCTGTCCACATCCCTGCAGAGCATGCCGGGCTTCACTGCGTCTATCACAGCCAGTTGGGCCTTTAGAACAGTATCGTAAATAGCCCTCTGCTCGTCGGACACATGGCCCAAAGCCACAGTGCGGGTCATATCCGAATGCCAGCCATCCAGCAAAGCGCCGGTGTCCATAGTGACAAAGTCCCCCTTGCGCACCGGGTTATCCGAGGGCACCGCATGGCACTGGGAGCCGTTCTTACCGGCGGCCACGATCAAATCGAAAGCCACATTTTCCGCGCCGTTTTTACGCATGAAAAACTCGATCTCCAAAGCCAGGTCTCTTTCAGTGACCCCTTCTTTAATGTATGGGAGGACGTGCTGGAAAGCGGCGTCAGTTATGGCCTGGGCTTTCTCGATCTTCTTCACTTCCTCAGGGGATTTGATCATCCTCTGGCGGCGCAGGGTCCCGTCCAGGGAATCGTCAAGCACTGCCCGGGCCCCCTGTTCGGCAAAGGCTTTTTCAAACCGCCGGGCCTGGGCCACAGACAGCTTTTCCGTCTCCAGAAATATCTCCTTTAAGCTGTGCTTTTTAATCAGTTCCTTCAGCTTGCCCATCATATCGGTAAAGCCGACAATGCAGCAGTTTTTCGCCTGGTAGCGGGCAGCCTCCTCATAGCGGAAATCCATCAACAGGTAGGCCTCTTCCGCCGTGACCAGCAACGCGCCGTCGGTGGCGGGAAACTGGGTAAGATACCTGCGGTTCCGTTCGGAAAAAACCAGAGCGGCCTTTTGCCTGTCGCCGCCAATCAGTGTTTCCGTCAAACGTTCAACAGAGTTTTTCATCAGATCGCATCCCTTTCCTTTGCTATTATTTATGATCCGTCTTTGCCCCGCACCCTCTCCGGTACTTTTCCCGCAGGCCCCGTTCGAAGAACCTGCGCACCTTAAAGGTAAAACCGTTCTCCGGCTCGATAGGGGTGAGCAGCACCGACTTCATGCCGCACAGATTGGCGCCTATAACGTCGGTAAAAATCTGGTCCCCCACAATAGCGCACTGGGAACATTCCACCCCAAGCCTGGATCTGGCCCGCAGGTACCCGAAAGGCAGAGGCTTGACCGCAAAACTGATAAAATCCAGGCCGAACCTGGCGGCAAAAGGACCCACCCGCTTTTTATAATTGTTGGAAACAATGATGACCCGGAAACCGGCTTCTATCATTTTTTTCGCCCACTCCACCGCGCCCGGAATAGGCTGGTGAGAGGTGTAAGAGGCAATGGTGTTGTCCACGTCCAGCAGCAAAGCCCGAACCCCCATCTCCTCTAAAAGTTCAGGAGAAAGGTCCGTCACCCGGTCGTGTAAGCATGTAGGACGAAACAGAGCCATGAGAACAGGTCCTCCTGCCGTCTGGGCACAAAAAAGCGGGCTTGCCGCCCGCTCCTGTTGATCGAGCAGCCTTACTTGTACTTGCGCTTGCGGGCTGCTTCTGACTTTTTCTTGCGCTTGACAGAGGGCTTTTCATACGCCTCTCTCTTCCGGACCTCCTGGATGACGCCCGCTCTGGCACATTGCTTTTTAAAGCGCCGCAGCGCGCTGTCCAGAGATTCGTTTTCCTTGATTCTGATTTCAGCCATGTATATCCCTCCCATCCGCCGTTAGGCAGGGGTCTCTTATTTCCAGTAGAACACACATAATTATACCGTTTCCCCCTACGCTTGTCAACCCCTGATTCTTTCATTTTTCCGGCGTATCCGCAAGGGCCGCCGTTTTACCGGTGAAAATTCCGGGCGCAAAACCGTATCGCACGCCGGTTCCACTATACACGGCACATTTAAGCCCCTTTTGCACTCAGCCGGCACGGCATCTTTGCAGCGGGCTTTATCGTCATCCTGTTTCCGGCGCTTTCGGCGGATTTACATATTTTTAATGGAAAATAAAAGAAAATTTTGAACATTTTAAAAAGAGCGGTTGACATTCTCGGAAGCGAGAGGTATAATAATGGCACAAATTGAAGTTGGTTAATTTGGCATGTTTCAGTCGAAATGCACATAACAGGCTGTACGCCTTGTAGAACCGGCTTCTTTTGTGTGTCAGCCGAAGCAGCCCGGCGCCCTTCTGAGTGAATTGAGTACGATTATAAAGGCTTTAGCCTTTATAATCGGGAAGGATATCCTTCCCTGCCCGTATTGGGGACCCTGGGCTTTTCGGAATATGAAAGATGGCGAAGACCATCAAACATCCTAAAGGAGGTCAATCCTACCATGAAGAAGAAGACGCTTGCTCTGCTGCTGGCAATGGTCATGGTGCTCACCTGCATCATGTCCGGCTGCAGCGGCAGCACCACCAGTTCTCAGACAGGCACCGCTGCTTCCAGTTCCGCTGAAAGCACATCCGCCGAGAACGGCGGCGGCACTTCCGAGCCTGCCGACTCCCAGACCGGCACGGGCAATTATGCCGCCGCCGGCATCACCACCGCAGTAGGTACTCCCCGTGAGGAGACCCTGATTGTCGAGGCACAGAACGACACCGACGTTCCCGGCCAGTTCAACAGCTATATGTCCGGCACCCAGATGGGCTTCGGCATTCATCAGCTGATGAGCTGCCACCTGTGGGAAATGGACACCGTAAAGGGTGAACAGTTCCCCGAAGTCGCTGCCGATATGGGCACTCCCAATGAGGACTTTACCGAGTGGACAGTCGGAATCCGTCAGGGCATCAAGTGGTCCGACGGCGAGGACCTGACCGCTGACGACGTAGTCTTTACCTTTAACATGATCATGGAAAATTCCGCTATCGGCGCCTCCGCCGCCTTGAATCAGTACATGGAATCCTGTGAGAAGGTCGATGACTATACCGTCAAGTTCACCATGAAGGAATCCTTCCCCCGCCTGACCCAGCGTTATGGCATCACCGTGTGGGGCACCGATTACCGTATCGTTCCCGAGCACATTTACAGCCAGCAGGCCGACGTCACCACCTTTAAGGACGAAGATCCCGTGGTTGCCGGCCCCTATGTGGTAGAAGACTACGACCCCAATGGCCAGTGGGTCCTCTACAAGCTTCGTGACGACTGGATGGACAGCACTCTGGGCGTAGTTGGCGGCGACGTTTACGGCTACACCGAGAATGACAAGCCCGCCACATATGTGTGGTTCCGCTTCTTGGGCGACTCTACCACCCGTCAGATGGAAATGACCAGCAACAACGTGGATATCCTCTGCGAAGTGACTATGGAAGAGTTTGAGGCCATGCATGACACCAACGAGAATATCAACTGCTGGATGGACGAGTTCCCCTATGCCACTCCCGACGATCCCGGCTCCAAAGGCCTGGTGTTCTCCATCGGGCAGGGCGCTCCCTATGACAGTGCCGATTTCCGCTGGGGCATTGTGCTCGCTATGAACATTGACAACATCACTCAGAGCATCTTCGGCGGCGCCGGGCGTGTGGCTCCCATCCCGCTGATGAACAACACCCAGTACCTCCAGGACACCTACACCATTCCCATGCAGGATTGGCTGGAGAACTTCGAGTTGGATCTGGGCGACGGCACCACCATCAAGCCCTATGATACCGGCTATGCCAAGCGTATCGCTGAAAAACTGGGCGTTACCGGCACTGATGAAGAACTGATCGATATGTTCGGCGCCGGCTGGTGGAAATACGATCCCGAAGCTGCTACCAAACTGCTGGAAAAGGCCGGCCTGGAAAAGAAAGACGACGGCTGGTACTTCAACGGCGAGCCCTTCACCGTGGAACTCTGCTATCTGGCTGATTCCGAGACTCAGGCCGCCCGCGGCGTACAGGCTGCTTACAACGAGCTTATCGCTTTTGGCCTGAACTGCACCATCGTTTCCAAGAGCTCTGCTACCTGGGACGTGGACAATGGCCAGGGCAACTTCCAGATCAGCGGCGCATGGCCGTCTGCCGGCATCCTGAAGGATTTCTATTCCGGCATTTCCGGTTGGCACAGCAGCCTGATCGTACCTCTGGGCGAAACCGGTTCCGGTCAGGGCGCACGCTGGAGCAATTCCGAGGTTGATAAGATTCTCGACGAGTTGGCCGGTACCGATCCTACCAGTGATCGCGCTTACGAGCTCCATGTTGAGTTCCTCAAGCAGGCTGTTACCGATATGCCTTCTGTGAACTTTATGAACGGCACCAAATTCGTTCCCACCAACAGCACCTATTGGGAGGGTTATCCCACTGCCGATAATGATTATGATGGTCCCTGGTGGTGGTGGAGCCGCTTCAAGTATGCTTTGCCCAATATCCATCCCGTTACTGCCTGAAGTTAATTTCTGCGAGAAAGGCAGTTAAAAGAGTAATGAATAGACCTTAATGTATGGAGGAGGGGGGCGCGAGCCGCTGGCTTGCGTCCCCTTTTCTATACATAAGCAGTTGTTAATAATTTGTTACGTAAGGAAGTGTAGCTGTGAAATTCAAAACATTCTTTTTGCAGCGTATTCTTGCGTGGGCATTGACGATATGGATTGGCGTTACGTTCATCTTCTTCATCCCCCGCATGTTCCCTTCCGACCCCGTGGAAAACATGATCGCCCAGATGCAGACCCGTTCTGGCAACATGGACCCTGGGGAAATGGAGGCGCTGCGCCAAAGCTTGCGTATCCAGTTTGGTCTGGACGGCTCCCTTTTGGAGCAGTATGGCTATTTCCTGTGGCACGGCCTGCTGCAATTTGACTTTGGCCCCTCTCTGATGAGTTACCCCGAGCCGGTTATCGACATCATCGGCCGCAACCTGCCTTATACCGTAGGCCTGTCTCTGACCTCTACCCTTCTTGCTTGGGTCATCGGCAACTTTATCGGCCTGTTGGCAGGTTTCCGCAAAAACAAGCGCTCGTCAAAAATTTTGGAGGGCGTCGCAATTTGTATCTACCCAATTCCCTATTTCCTGATTGCCCTTGTATTGCAGATTCTATTTGCCTACATACTGGGTTGGTTCCCCATTACCACCACCTTGATGACACGAGGAACCTTCTTACAGTGGCTTGGCTCTTTACTGCACGCTTCGGTACTGCCTGCTCTTTCCATGCTGTTGCTGGGCACCGGCTGGTGGATCATCTCCATGAAGTCTTTGGCCGGCACCACCGCTGAGGAGGATTACGTCCGTTACGCCAGGTTCCGCGGCCTTTCTGAAGGTACTATCGGCAGAAGTTATGTGCTGCGTAACTCTATTCTTACCCAGGTTACCGCTTTGGCTATGAGCTTGGGCGGCGTATTCAGCGGCTCCATCATGACTGAGATTATCTTCCAGTATCCAGGCGTGGGCACTTTGATCCAGAATGCCATTCTGCAGTCAGATTACAACATGATTTTGGGATGTATTACCATCTCTATTGTTGCGATCTCCACAGCTACGCTGATCGTAGACTTGATTTATCCGTTTATCGATCCGCGTATCAGGTACGGCTGATAGGAGGGAGGAGCAAACATGAAAAAATTCTGGAAAGTTGCCAACTTCCGTTTGAAGGCTGGCCTTATCATTACATTGTTCTTTCTGATCCTGGGCTTTGTGGTCTACTATATCCCGCATCAGAACCCCTTCCTGCAAAACGTCTATACGCCTAAACTGGGTGCTTCCGGCGAACATTGGCTGGGTACCACCAGTCTGGGGCAAGACGTAACATGGCTTTTGATTGAGGCGATCCACAATTCCCTGGTTATCGGCCTGATCGTGGCTCTGCTCGGTACCGTAGTAGGCGTTTTGGTAGGTCTGCTGGCCGGTTTCGCGGGCGGCGTCCTCGATAGAGTACTGATGGTAATCACCGATACCTTCGTGGTCATCCCCTCTCTGCCCATTTTGATTATGATGACGTCTTTGATGAAGGGCAGTTCCACCACTATCGTAATGGCTTTGGTGCTTGCCTTGTTCGCTTGGGCGTGGCCCAGCCGTCAGATCCGTTCTATGGCCCTCACAATCAAGGAACGTGACTTTATCCATACCGCGCGGTTTTCCGGTGAGGGGACCATGCAGATCGTGGTGACTGAGATTCTTCCATTTGCCCTTTCCTGGTCCCTTTCAAACTTTATGAACGCCACGCTTTCCGCTATAGGCTCCGAATCCAGCTTGGCGGTGCTGGGCCTGTCTCCCGGGAACCTCGTTTCCCTGGGCAACATGATCCAGTGGGCCAGAAACTACAACGCCATTTTCAACAAGCAGTATCTGTGGATCGGCGCCCCCATTGTGGCAACCGTAGTCCTGTTTATCGGTCTGTTCATGTTGATCACGGGCTATAACGACTATCAATCCATGAAGAGAGGCAGGTAACGAATATGTTAAAAATCGATCATCTGTCCACTTCTTACAAGACTATCGACGGCGACGTTCACGTGATCTGCGATCTGAATTTTGACATTTACGATAACGAGATCTTCGGCATTGCCGGCGAGTCCGGCTGTGGCAAGACCACGCTGCTGAACACCCTTTACGACATTATAGAATATCCGCTGGTCATCGATCACGGCAAAGTCGTTTTGGAGGGTGAGAAGAACGGACAGCACTTTTCCTACGAGTCCGGTCAGATTCGTAAAACCTGGTGGAACAACATCTCTTATGTTCCCCAGGCTGCGCAGAGTGTTTTGAATCCTATCGTGCGCCTGAAGAATCAGTTCCTCGATTCCATTCCCAAAGAGGACCGGAAAAACGAAACCGAGGCCGAAACGCTGGAGCGGGTGGCAAACTACCTGAAGGAATTAAGCTTGTCCCCCGACATTCTGGAATCCTATCCCTTCCAGCTTTCCGGCGGTATGCGTCAGCGTGCTATTATCGCTTTGGCCACCTTTATGTCCCCCAGCGTGGTGCTGGCTGACGAACCCACCACCGCCCTGGACGTGGTGGTACAGAAAGGCATTCTGATGATGCTGATGCGTTTGCAGAAGCAATTGAAAAACACCATGATTATCGTCAGCCATGACATGGGTGTGCATTACCAGATCACCGACCGCATGGCCATCATGTATTCCGGCTCTATTGTAGAGTTGGGCAAGACTGAGGACATCTTCAACGATCCCATTCATCCTTACACCACCATGCTGGTGGGCGCTCTGCCCCGTGTGGGCGACAAGAGCCAGAGAGTGGGTATCCCCGGCCGTCCTCCGGCCTTGAAGAATCCCCCTCCGGGGTGCCGTTTCGCCCCCCGCTGCCCTCACGCCACCGACAGGTGCCGCCAGGAGGTGCCGGAGTTCCGCGAGGTGAAACCCGGGCGCTTTGCCGCCTGTCATCTGTTGAATGAGGAGGCGAAGAAGTAATGGCTGAAAAATTGCTGGAAATTAAAAATGTCAGTAAGATATTCCGTATCGGCGGCATGATCCGCGGCAAAAAGCTGGTGGCTGTAGATGATGTGTCCCTTTCCATCGACGCCGATAAGCCCGTGATCCTGTCCGTAGTAGGCGAATCCGGCTGCGGTAAATCCACTCTGTGCAAAATGGTCCTGCGCCTGCACACCCCCGATATGGGCGATATCATTCTGGACGGCAAGTCCTACGCCGACAAAAAGGGCTATGATAAAAAGCAGTTCAAGCTGGATATACAGCCTATTTTCCAGAATCCTTACGAGTCCTTTTCGGCCCGTAAAACCGTTGACACCTACCTTTACAACACTGCCCTGCGTTTAGGCATCGCCAAAGACAGGAAAGAGGCCGATAAACTGGTGGACGAGGCCCTGAAGAGCGTGGGGCTCTCGTTGGAAGTCGTAAAGGGCAAGTATCCAACTCAGTTTTCCGGCGGTGAATTACAGCGTGTGTCTATCGCCCGGGCTTTAATCACCCGTCCCAAGCTGATTATTGCCGACGAGCCTGTGGCTGCCATTGACGCTTCGATGAAGATGAACATTGTCAACCTCTTTAAAGAACTTCGCGACAAGTATAAGATTTCCTTCATCTATATCACTCATGACCTTTCCACGGCTTACTATGTATCCGACTACATTGCCACGCTGTATCGCGGCTGTCTTATCGAGTACGGCCCGGCCAAAGATATCATGGACAATCCGGCTCACCCCTACACAGAGCTTTTGATGAACTCTGTGCCCAGAGTCGGCGACAAGTGGAAGGAAGAACTTGCCATGCCTGATATGGAGGACAAGGAATACTCCATTACCTATTGCAAGTTCGCCCCACGCTGCCCATATGCCACCGATGAGTGCCGAAAATCAAAGCCCCAGCCCACCAACATGGGTAACGAGCGTATGGTCCTCTGCTATCATCCGCTGACCGAGCAGAAAAAGACCGCAGATTAAAAAACAATCAAAGCGCTCTTTTTAAAGACGCCGGACAAATTTGTCCGGCGTCTTGTTTTTATCCGTCCTTTCTGTTAGAATGATACCGCAAAAGAAGTATACAGAAAGGTGTGACCGAGCTTATGCTGAACCCGGCCCAGACAAAACGCGTGATGGGAAAACTCCGGCGAATGCTGGACACATATTCCCCTTACATGTTCCGGCCTCTGGAAACTTTAGATTTCCAAATATATGAGACCCAGGAAGAGCTTTTCTGCCCGCCCCAAGAGGGCCGTCCCATCAAGCGGGGAGAAAGCTGGGGCGCTTCCGGGAGTTATGGCTGGTTCCAAGCTAAATTCGTCCCTGGCGGTGAGATGAAGGGAAAAGCCATTTACCTTCTCCCCCACTTTGGCGGCGTGGAAAGCCTGCTCTTTCTGGACAGCATGCCCTGGGGCATTTTTACCGCGGCAAACGGCAAACATGTCGTTTCCTGCCTGACCACCTGCTGTGATGGCTCTCCGATGGACCTGGCTGTTGAGGTGTACACGGGCCATTCTATCCCCGGTGTACAGCCCCTCCGTTCTGACCCTCCCCTGCCGGACAAGTATGTCTATCAGGGCGCCGAGATCGCCATAAAGGATGAAGACGTATACGAGTTCATCTTCGATCTTCAGACCCTGCTGGAACTGGAGGAGGTCCTCCCCGAAACTTCCTTCCGCAGGGCCCAGGTGACGAACTGTCTTATCAGCGTATACAGTCAGGCGCTCCAGTCTCCACAAGACGCCTCCGGCGGGGAATGGCGGGCTTCACTTGTAAAAGCCCGTGAGATTATGGCTCCCTGTCTGACGGCAAAAAACGGTCCTTCCGCTCCAGTTGCGGCAATGGTGGGGCACTCACACATGGACACATCGTGGTTATGGCCCAGTCGGGTCACCTTGAAAAAATGCGCCCGCACCTACTCTAACCAGCTGAACTTGATGGAACAGTACCCGGAACATCGGTTTTTCCAAAGCTCCGCTTACCATCTGGAACTGATGCGGCGATACTACCCAAAGCTGTTCGCGGCGCTTGCCGAAAAAATCAGAGAAGGTCGTTACGAACCAAACGGCGGCGTATGGGTGGAATGCGACTGCAATGTGCCTTCCGGCGAATCCATTGTCAGGCAATTCCTGTGGGGCCAAAGGTACACCCAAAAATACTTTGGCTATCGCTCCAACTGTTTTTGGCTGCCGGATACTTTCGGCTATAACGCTGCCATTCCACAAATTATGAAAGGCTGCGGCGTGGATTATTTTGTCACTACCAAGCTTTCCTGGAATGACACAACCCGTTTCCCCTGGGAGACCTTCTACTGGGAGGGAATTGACGGCAGTAAAGTGTTTACCCATTTTACTGTTATTGAAAACTGGCCCGGTCCGGCTGGGCTGGTCCCCGTGCTGTGCGGTACCCAGGGGGCTGCCGCCATGCCTGAAAAGCGCATTGTCAGCCAGCGTATTTTGCCCTACGGCCACGGTGATGGCGGCGGCGGACCCAGATTTGAAATGCTGGAGCTTGCCCGGCGCTGCAAAGACCTTGAGGGCTGTCCCAGGGTGGAAATTGTCAATGTAGGAAAAACCCTTGTGGAAATGGAACAAAGCGCCCATGATGTTCCGACCCATCGGGGCGAGTTATATCTTGAACTCCACCGGGGGACACTGACTAATCAGCACCAAATAAAGCGGAATAACCGGAAAGCGGAAATCAGTTTACATAATCTTGAGTTAGCTGAGGTCCTGACAGCGGTATCTCAAAATCGGACAGCTTCCGGTGACGCAATGATCCCCTTATGGGAGGATCTGCTTGTAAACCAGTTCCACGATATCCTTCCCGGTACCTGCCTGCAAGAGGTTCATGAACGGGCAGAACGCCAGGTCAACGAGGTAATTGAACGGGCCGAGTCACAAACCGCCGCCTTGATGGACGTTCCGCATGACAATCACCTCACTTTGCTGAATCCCCTGGGTTTCAACCGGCACGACACGGTATATCTGCGAGGCGATAAGCTTCCCATCGGCTGCACTGCCCAAAAAACCCAGGACGTAACCGGCGCTCCCCTGTGGGCGGTAGATGGCGTTGAGATTGCTCCTCTAAGCGCCGTTTCTCTGGCTCTGGAGGAAGCAGAGGAAAAACCGGGAGAAAGTCCCTTCCGCTATGACGGCAAAATATTGGAAACCCCCTTTGCAAGAATTGTCTTCGACAGACAGGGAAGGATCGAGAGCTTTTACGATCTGCGGCTGGAAAGAGAACTTCGCGATAAGTCCGGGCTGCCACTGAATACCTTCTTATTTGGAGAAGATGTGCCCGCCAACTGGGACAATTGGGACGTGGACGCGGACCTGTGCATGAAACTTGCCCCTGCCGGCCGGCTCATCGCCCAAATGGCAGTCTCCAA
Organism: uncultured Acutalibacter sp.; assembly: GCA_964525985.1. GTDB lineage: Bacteria > Bacillota > Clostridia > Oscillospirales > Acutalibacteraceae > Acutalibacter. The sequence continues at coordinate 29,777 of CAZGLW010000010.1, forward strand.
CGGGGCCGTAGAGTTCCGTCTGCGGAACCGCTGGCAACTGACAGAAAAAACAAGTCTGACTCAGGACATGGTTTTTCACGCAAAAAGCCCCCGAATCGATTTTGAAACAGAACTTGATTGGCACGACAGGCACCGCTTTTTAAAAGCGGCCTTCGATTTGGACTTCAGGGCGGACCGCGCCAGAAATGAAATACAATTTGGGTACTGCCTGCGGCCCACCACTCGCAATACGGAACAGGAGCAGGCAATGTTTGAGGTCTGCAACCACCGTTACACTGACCTTTCTGAACTTGACCAGGGCGCCGCCATTTTAAACGACTGTAAGTATGGCGTGTCCGTCGAGGACGGCTCAATTCGTCTCTCTTTGCACAAGGGCGGCTGCCGACCCGATGATAGAGGCGACGCCGGGCTTCACCGGTTCACCTACTCCTTCTTCCCGCATGATTGCGGCTTTGGGCCGCAGGTAGTACAGGAGGGATATCTGCTTAATTACCCGCCTGTACAAAGTCAGGGAGCCCGTCCGCTGGATAGTCTGGCCTGGATAGACAAGGAAAATGTGATCCTGGAAACCGTCAAGCCTTGCGAGGACGGCGGGAGGTCCTTTATCCTTCGGCTTTATGAGGCCGCGGGCTGCCACACCGCTGCCACCCTAACCTGCCCCGCAGCCCGGCAAATAGAATCGTGCAATCTGCTGGAGGAACCCCGGGACCAGCCGACAGTCGGCACGTCGTTTTCCCTTGTCCTCAGGCCTTTCCAGATCGTTACGTTGAAGGTGGAATATTAAGCAGTCACAGTCCGATATATAGGACTGTAAGCAGGAGGTTATTATGGAAAAATTAAAGCTGGGTGTAATCGGTATAGGCAACATGGGCAGCAGTCATGTTGCGAATATCCTTGCCGGAAAAACGCCGGAGATCCAACTGACCGCTGTGGCGGACCGCCGGGAAGAACGTCGTGACTGGGCAGGATATACTGTCCCGAAAAACGTACATGTATTTCCCGAGGGCTCAGAGCTTATCGCCAGCGGCTTGTGTGACGGAGTCTTGATTGCCGTGCCCCACTACCAGCACCCTGTTCTTGCCCGGGAAGCCTTCCAGCGGGGCCTGCATGTTCTGTGTGAAAAGCCCGCAGGAGTGTACACAAAAGCGGTCCGCGAAATGAACGAGGCGGCCGACAAAAGCGGCAAGGTGTTCGCCATGATGTTTAATCAGCGCACAAACTGCCTCTACCGCAAAATGCACGAAATGGTGCGGGACGGCGAGTTGGGACATCTGAAACGTGTCAACTGGATCATCACCGACTGGTACCGCACCCAGATTTATTACGACTCAGGTGATTGGCGTGCCACTTGGGACGGTGAAGGCGGCGGCGTGCTTTTGAACCAGTGCCCCCACCAACTGGACCTGCTGCAATGGATATGCGGTCTGCCAAAAAGAGTTCAGGCTTTCTGTCATGAGGGCAAGTGGCACGATATCGAAGTGGAGGACGATGTCACCGCATATTTGGAATTTGAAAACGGCGCCACCGGCGTATTTGTCACTACCACAGGCGACGCTCCGGGCACCAATCGGTTTGAAGTGACGGGTACTAAAGGCAAGCTTGTGTGCGAAAACGGCAGACTGACCTTTTGGAACTTAAAAGAGGACGAACGTGAATTCTGCAAGACTTCGAAAGAGGGCTTCGCAAAGCCCGAATGCCAGGTCACCGACGTGGAAACTGACGGCCAGAACCCCCAGCACGTCGGAGTGTTAAACGCGTTTGCCGGAAATATTCTTCACGGTACGCCTCTGGTAGCGGACGGCCGGGAAGGGATCAGAGGGCTTACCCTTTCAAACGCCATGCACCTTTCCTCCTGGCTGCGCAAGCCTGTTGAGATTCCCTTTGACGAGGACCTTTTCCTCGCCGAACTCAACAAGCGCAGGGCCGCATCGCCAAAAAAATCTGTAAAGGATATTACCTTTTCAACAGATGGCACTTACTAATTGTGAAAGAAGGTCGTTCTATCATGAAAAAACTGGCTATTACCGGATTTTCCGACGAGATCGCGCCGGAATTTGATTTACAGCTTGGAGCGGTGCGGGAATGGGGCCTGGATTTTATCGAACTGCGGGCGGCAGATGGTGTAAACGTATCTGACTTTACACCGCAAAAGCTTCGGGAAGTCCGGGAAAAACTTTCAAACGCCGGGATCTCTGTTTCTTCTGTAGGCTCCCCCATCGGGAAAATCGCCATCACCGATCCTTTTGAACCCCATATGGAAAAGCTGAAACGGACCCTGGAAATTCAAAAAGAACTCAACGCTCCCTATCTCCGCATGTTCAGCTTCTATATTCCCGAGAACCGGGACCCCGACCAGTTCCGGAGCGAGGTGCTGGACCGGATAGGCACTATGGTAGAAGAGGCAAGCCGCTGGGAATCCGTTTTGCTCCACGAAAACGAAAAGCATATCTATGGAGACAGCGCCGCCCGCTGTCTGGATCTGATGAAGGGGTTTTACGGCCCGCATTTTAAGGCAGTATTCGACTTTGCGAATTTCGTCGAGGTGGGCCAGGAGACCTTGCCCGCCTATGAGTCGCTTCACTCTTATATTGAATATGTCCACATCAAAGATGCCCTGTGGGACGAAAAAAAGATTGTCCCCGCCGGACAGGGCAGCGGCCGCGTCAAAGAGATTTTGGGAGATCTGCTGGCCGGGGGCTGGCGAGGCTTTCTCTCTCTGGAACCTCACCTGACAAATTTCGCGGGCCTTGCCGCTTTAGAAAAGGACCCCCGGAAGCGGGCCTGCGCTTTGGATGGCAAAACCGCTTGGAAAACCGCTCTGGATGCTTTGCTGGACATTCTGCGGGAGATCCCCGAAGCTGGGGAGGCACTTCTATGAAAAAGCTGAAATGCGCTATTGTGGGCTGCGGCAGTATCGCCCAGGTCCACGCTCAGGTCCTGCACGACCAGGCGACCGCCGATCTGCTGGCATTTGCTGATACTCAGCCGGAACGTGCAAAATTCCTGGCCGAAAAATATGGCGGGAACGCTTATTCCTCTTTGGAGGAGATGCTGGACAACGAGCTCCCTGACGTACTCCACATCTGCACCCCTCACTATCTCCACACCCCTATGGCAAAGCTGGCGGCAGAACGGGGAATCGCTGTTTTTACGGAAAAACCGCCGGTAATTGACGAGGCACAGTGGGGAGAGTTCCGGTCATTGCAGGAGAAAACCGCTGTAGGAATCTGCTTTCAAAACCGATATAACCCGGAAATCCGTCTGCTCCGTCAACTGCTGGATTCCGGAGAACCGGGGAAGATTGCAGGCGCCCGCGCTTTTGTCACCTGGCGCCGGGATAAGCCCTACTACACGGAGAGCGGTTGGCGGGGTTCTTTAAAAACTGAAGGCGGCGGGGCCCTGATCAACCAGTCCGTTCATACCCTGGATCTGCTGGTACAGTTTTTGGGCCGCCCCCAAAAGGTGGACGCCTCCCTTTCCAATCATCACCTGAAAGGGGTCATCGAAGTGGAGGACACCTTTGAGGCCCTGATCGATTTTGGCGGCAAGCCGGCGGTCTTCTTTGCCACTACGGGGCATTGCGCCGATTCCCCTGTACTGTTGGAACTGGTGTGCGAAAACGCGGTCCTCCGTGCGGAAGGCCGCGAGGTAACTGTTCTCTGGAAGGACGGCGGCAGAGAGCGCCGGGAACTTCCGGCTCTGCTGCCCCCAAAAGGGGGAAAGCCCTACTGGGGCGCCAGTCATGCCTTTTGCATCGCCGACTTCTATGATTCCCTCCTCACCGGAAAGGCATTTCCCAACGACATTCCCGGTGTGGCGGAAACTGTAGAACTGATGCTGGCCGCCTACCGTTCCGCCAGAGAGGGAAAGGAGGCTGTTGTCTGACCAGGCATTGGAATCGGCTCCCCTTTTCCTTTCCAGTCACCTATTTTTACAGGTTTCATACAATGGAAGGAAAACCTGTAAAGGAGGAGATTCCATGCCCGAAAATGAAGACGTTTCCGAGTTTGAAAACCGGGACGACTACTGTAAAGAGGCGGTATGCATCGACGCTATGAGGATCTACGACTCATGCTCTGACAAAGACTGCCTTGAGGACATAAGGGTCCTGTTCCCCACGGCCCGCCAGGCTTTGGTAGACAGCGCCACAAATGTGCGCATCCGGGATGTAAACGTGATCACCGTGTATATCGACCTGCAGCCCATTCCCTTTAACAAGGGCTTCTATTCCGTCGATATGACTTTTTTCTTCGACGTGGCCCTGGACCTGTTCGGGGGTCCCACTTCCTGCCCCGTTCCTGTCAACGGAGTGTCGATCTTTAATAAAAAAGTGATCCTTTATGGCAGTGAAGGCAACGTAAAAATGTTCTCTTCCGATCAGTGCAAAGAGGATGCAGAACCTCAGGACTGTAAAGTCCTGCCGAAAGCCACGGTACAGGTAGCTGAGCCCATTGCCCTGTCCGCCAAGCTGTGCGACCGGCCTTTATGCAGCTGCGAGCCCTACTGCCGTATTCCCGAATGCATCTGCCAGCGGTACGGCGGCGAGTTTGAGTCCTCTCCCCAGAAAAACAATGTTTACGTCACCATTGGCCTGTTCACTATTGTCCAGATTGTGCGAAACGTGCAAATGCTGATTCCTTCCTATGACTTCTGCGTACCTGAGAAGGAATGCGTTACCTCCAGCGACAATCCCTGTGACCTGTTCCGGCGGATCGAATTTCCCACAAACGAATTCTTCCCGCCCAGGGCTTCCGATTTAGGCGACGGCGGCAAGTGCTGCAAATAAACGCGGCCCCCTCTCAGGAAGGCCCTCCGGCATCCCGGAGGGCCTTCCGTATGCACGTTTTAGTTGTTCGCCACAGTGAACAGCGCGTAAAACTGACCCCTTTTCTCCATCAGTTCCTCGAAGCTGCCCTGTTCACACAATACCCCGTTTTTCAGCATAAGGATCCCGTCATAGCGTGACAGGGTGGCGGCGTCCAGCCGGTGGGTCACCACAATGCGGGTCAATCCGTCCAGATCCAGGATCGCAGCGGCAACATGTCTGGCTGTCTCGTTGTCCAGCGCCGAGGTGGCCTCATCTACCAGCAGGACACTGGAGCCCTTAAGCAGGCTGCGGGCAATGGATACCCTCTGTCGTTCGCCGCCGGACAAGTTCCTCCCGTTTTCCCCGCAGTGATAGCTTTCGCCGCGTTCCCGGATCACCGGCTCCAGACCTGCCAGGCGAATGGCCCGGTCCACCCGCTCTTTCGGAAAATCTGAAAACATGGTGATGTTTGCCCGGATGGTGTCGTCAAAAACAAACACGTTTTGGCCGATCATGCCCATTACATCGTACAGACTGTCCGCAGACAGCTTTTTAATTTCCCTACCGTCCAGCGTGAGAGATCCCTCATAGGTTCGATAGGAACCCATCATCAAATTGAGCAGGGTGGTTTTCCCGGAGCCGGAGGCCCCCACAACGGCATAGCTTTTTCCCTTTTCAAACAAAGTGTTTATACTGCGGAGCACCGGCTTACCAGGCTCATACCCGAAGCTGAGTTCACGCACGGCAATCTCCCTTTTAAGCTCCGGCAAAACCTCTTCCCCGGCTGGCGCGGCATTTTCCGCCGCCAGTTCTTCCAGCTTGCTCACCAGCCCTTTCGCCGCCTTGCGGCTGGCCCAGTGCTCGGGCACTACCTGGATGGGACCGATAAGATAATTGCATAAGTTTACAAAAACGAGAACGGTGCCAATCGTGATATTACCCCGTAAGGCCAGCACCGCGCCAATGAGAAAAATTCCAAACTGCATAACAAGTCCGGAATCGCCTGAAATCGCAGTGAGGAGCCCCGCGTACCAGCGGCGCTTTTCTTTGGCGGTCTCAACCGCCCCGTTGGCCTCTTTGAACAGCCGCTGGGCCTGCTGTTCCGCCTTAAAGCTTTTGATTACTGCGAAACCTCCCAGCAGGTCCTTGAGCCTGCCGGTGAATTTTTCGTTTAAGTCGGAAACTGTCCTTTCCCGATTGGTTAGTCCTCCGCCCAAAAGTACAGACGCCAGAACGGGCAGCAGACAGAGAACGATGACCGACAAAGTCAGCAAAGGGCTGTAAAAAAGCATTGCACCCAGAGTAAGGGTAAACTCCAGACAGTAATACAGCAGCGTGACTGAACGGCTGAGGTAATTTTCCTCGATGGAAGCGGCGTCGTTGGTCAAAGCGGAGAGATAAGTGCTGGTGTTTTCCCCAAGAAACGCGCTGATGGATTTTTCCGAGATGGACCGAAAGGCCCTCTCTTTATACTGCCGCAGGCCCTTGTGTACAAATCTCGCCTTCATCCGCTGTCCCAGCAGTTCGACCAGTAAAAAGCAAGGGGTCCCCGCTCCCATAACGATCGCCACATGTTTCAGCGCCTGTACGTCCGCCGCGGATACGGCGTCCACTACTTCACCCAGCGTCCAGGAAACAAAAATACCCATGACCGCCATCACCGTGTTGAAGAAAACGGCGATGACAAAATTGAAGCGGTTCTTTTCATAAAATGAGCCGAGAAAAGACGAAGGTGCTTTATCCACAAACGTCCCCTCCCCTCTCTAAAATGGGACGGTTCCGGTTATACCAGCACCCCGCCCAAACGTCTTCCTTCTCCGAAAGCCATTTTGCCAGCAGCAGAAAGGGAACAAATCCGCCGTTGTCATGCATGCAGTATACATTCTCCGGGCCTGTCTCCGTTTCCATCTTCTTTTTACTGACCAGCCCGCACTCTTCCATTGCGGACAGGGCCTCTCGCGCCTGCTCCGGCGGGACCCCTGTCGCTTTACCGAGCCACGCGGGAAAGTAAAACTGTTCCTCCCTGTGGCATAGGTACCGCAGGATTTCCAGCGCTCCCGGCAGGCTGAGGGCCGTAAACAGCTTTCTGTACCGTTCGTCCTCCGCCAGATTGGCTTCGTACCCCTGGGGCGGTTCCGGCATGAGCAGATAGAATGGACAATCCTCAGATGGAACCGTCAACTGCAGGCCCTGGTCAAAGTACAAAAGCCCCCTCAGCCAAAAGATGTCCTCCGTATGCCGCAGAAAATCCTGGGAATAACAGCTTTCCACAGGCAGTTCGGACACCTTGCTGAACATCTTATCCAGAATATCAGCGCTGTCCACCAGATAGGGCCTCAGTGTTGTGCTGCACAAAAGCCGGAACAACTCGTACATCCGCCGCTCGCCGGGAAGGGTCAGAAGCCACCTGGAAAAAATATCTCCCATGTCATCATATGGTTGTGAGGACCGTCCGTACAATGCGTCGAGGGTCACGCCCAGCCGGTCAGCGATGCTTGGCAGCATTTCCGCGTCGGGGGCCCCGCCGTTTTCCCATTTGCTGACGGCCTGTCCCGACACGCCCAAAGCCTGCCCCAACTGCTCTTGTGTCAGTCCCCTCTCCTTCCTCAGTCTCGCAATGTTTTTCCCAAGTTCCACGCGATCGCCTCCTCCTACGTCGTTGAAGCTATTCTAACAAAACTATCGGTTGAGCGCAATAGAGGTAAATTTGCCAAAATCCAACCAGAGGTTGGCTTGGCGCGAATCGGCTGAGCCGAATTGCACCATCCGGCGAAAAGAAATTCTTACATTCCTTTTAAAAATGTGCTATAATAACCTCACGGAATGATTACAAAATCAAAGATTTTGACCATTCCGGA
>CAZGLW010000011.1:0-34361 GCA_964525985.1 uncultured Acutalibacter sp.
CGATTTTGATTGAAAAAAACACGAAGTTTTGACTTCCTTTGACCTTGACTTTTTTTGAAGCAAATTTATAATTAAAGTCAAAGAAAGTCAAAGACAAATTGGAGATGAAATATTTTGAGGATCAGCGATAGTGTGGCAAATTATATTTTGCAGCTTCTCAATGAGACAAACGGTATTGTGGAAATCCAGCGCAACGAGTTGGCCAGTTTTCTTGGATGCGTGCCAAGTCAGATCAACTATGTTCTCACCTCGCGGTTTACGCCGGAGCAGGGGTACCTTGTGGAAAGCCGGAGAGGAGGCGGCGGTTATATTCGAATTTCTCGCCTTCAGGTCTCAAAACCGGATATGATCATGCACATCGTCAATGCCATTGGGGGATCGCTGGATGCCGGCACTGCCAGAGCTATGACGGAAAATATGCTGCAAAGCGGTATTTTAAGCCAAAACGCTGCCGAACTGCTGCATGCGGCGGTTTCTGAAAATACTCTGTCTGCTGTTCCCAAAGAGTTCCGGGAGAAGCTTCGTGCGTCTATTTATAAAAACATGCTTCTTGCCACAAGAGCGTAATATAAGGAGGAATCGTTATGATCTGTCAATCCTGCGGAAAGAAAACCGCTACTATGCACATCAAAACAATTGTCAATGGGAAGCTTACCCAGTGCCATCTATGCGCTGACTGCGCTAGGGAGAAAGGATATGGCAGCCTGTTCAGCGGCTGGGATTTTGACTTTTCCAATATGCTGGGTGGGCTTTTAAGCGGCTCTCCCGCAGAAGACGAAGTTCTTAGGTGCGAAAAGTGCGGCGCCAGCTTTGAAGAGATTGGGAAAACGGGAAAGATTGGATGCCCTGAATGTTATCAAACTTTTCGCCGGCAGCTTATGCCCGTCATCCAACGGATCCACGGTACAACCCGCCACAAAGGGAAAACCCCCGGCAGTTCTGCTTTGAGGGTTACAGAAAAGGCCGGGGAGATAATGCCGGTTAAAAATTCTTTGGTAGAAGAGAAAAAGCGTCAGTTGAAACAGGCCATAGAAGCCCAAGAATATGAGCAGGCTGCTGTTTTACGGGACGAGATAAAGGAGTTGGAAAGCCATGAGTGATATGAAATGGTATGAAAAGGAAGGAACCAGCGGAGATGTGGTATGTAGCACTCGGATACGACTGGCAAGAAACCTTAAGCAGTACCCTTTTCCCGACAGGGCTACGGCCCAGCAAAAGGCGGAAATCGAGAGAAAGGTGCGGGACGCCATTCTGTCCGGCAACAGCGTCCTTTCCAAGGAATTTCAATTTTTAGAACTGGAGGTTCTTTCCGAAGAAGAGGCGGTTTCCTTAGTAGAACGCCATATGGTAAGCCCGGAATTTATTTCAGATAGGCGCGGAAAAGCCATTTTACAGTCAGAAGACGAAGGCATTTCCATCATGATAAACGAAGAAGACCATCTGCGCATTCAGGTGCTGAAAGAGGGGCTCGCGTTGAAAGATGCTACGGAAACGGCTGACCGTTTGGACACCTTGCTGGGGGAATCACTGGACTTTGCATTTGACTCGGAATTTGGCTATTTGACCCAGTGCCCCACAAACTTGGGAACCGGGATGCGGGCGTCCGTCATGCTTCATCTGCCGGCATTAACGGAGAACGGCGCCATGTCCAGAATCTCGTCCAATCTAGCAAAACTGGGGCTGACCCTGCGCGGTACCTATGGCGAAGGGACTCAGATCGTTGGAGCAATGTACCAGCTTTCCAACCAGATCACATTGGGCTTAAGTGAAAATGAGGCAATTGAAAACCTCAGCGCTATTGCAGCCCAGTTGATCGAAGCGGAAAGAAAAGCCAGAAAGGAACTGAGCGAAAATATTGTATTGCAGGATAAGGTGGATCGGGCGGCCGGTGTACTGAAAAGTGCCAAAATGTTGTCTGGAGGAGAGTTGATGGAACTTTTGTCTTATGTGCGGCTGGGCCTTTCTACCGGGTTGCTTCAAGGAGTAGATATTCAAAAGCTCAACGCTTTGTCCATCCGCTGTCAGCCCGCTACTTTAATGGCTTCAGTTGGGAAACCATTAGATCAAAATGAGCGCGATATCTTACGTGCCAACATGGCCAGGGAGATATGCGCTGACTTAAAGGAGTGAATTTTATGTATCGTTTTAACGGATTTACAGAAAAAGCAAATAATGCCTTAAATCTGGCGATAGAATCCGCCCAGGATCTTGGGCATGACTATATCGGCAGTGAACATGTGGTGCTAGGACTGTTAAAAGAGGGCACAGGTGTGGCATATACAGTATTAAACAAACTGGGAGCCACAGCGGAAACGTATGAGGGCCTGGTCAAGGAAAGGATCGGATGTGGACCTCCCACATCTCTTTCACCTAACGACTTTACGCCCAGAACCAAGCAAATCTTGCAACTTGCGGTTGTCGCTGGGACTAATCTTCACAATGCTTATGTGGGAACGGAGCATTTGTTGATCGCCGTGATGGAAGACGACAACTGTTACGGGATGCGTTTTCTGCGAATGATTGGGATAGACCCCAACCGTATCATGGCGGAACTTTCAGCCCTGCTGAATAACACATCGTTTTCTTCCTCCGGGGAACAGGGGAGCGGTGGTGAAAGAGGAGAGCAGGCCGGAGGGGGCAAGGCGCTGGATCAGTTTGGAAGAGATTTGACACAACTGGCGGCCCAGGGCAAGATAGATCCCGTAATCGGCCGGGAAGAAGAAATCCAGCGAGTTGTGCAGATCCTGTCCCGCAGAACGAAGAATAACCCTGTACTCATTGGCGAACCAGGTGTTGGGAAGACTGCTGTGGCCGAGGGCTTGGCACTGAAGATTCACTCCGGCGATGTACCGGAACTGTTAAAAGGAAAACGGCTGGTGTCTCTGGACTTGACAGGCATGGTAGCCGGTACAAAGTACCGTGGCGATTTCGAGGAACGCATCAAAAATGCCATTGACGAGGTAAAGGCGGACGGAAACATTATTCTCTTTATCGATGAACTCCACACTATCATTGGCGCGGGTTCGGCCGAGGGTTCTACCGACGCCGCAAATATTTTAAAGCCTGCACTGGCCCGCGGCGACTTTCAGGTCATCGGCGCAACCACTATCAGCGAATATCGCAAGTATATTGAGAAAGATGCCGCTTTGGAACGCCGGTTTCAGCCTGTTACCGTTGGAGAGCCCAGCGAGGATGAGGCAGTTGCCATCCTGCGGGGACTGAAAGACCGATACGAAGCCCACCATAAGGTGCAGATCACCGATGAGTCCATTAAGGCGGCGGTAAAACTTTCCGCCAGATATATTTCAGACCGTTATCTGCCGGATAAGGCCATTGATCTGATTGATGAGGCGGCCTCACGTGTTAGGTTGCGCACCTTTACAGCTCCCGACGATCTGCAAAATCTGGAAAAGAAGATCAAGGATATTGAGATTGACAAGGCAGCTGCTGTAAACACCCAGGATTTTGAGCGTGCTGCTTCTCTTCGGGATCAGCAGAAAGAACTGCAGGATCAGTTGGAGAAGGCGAAAGATGAGTGGGCCGCCAAAAATGAGCGGAGCAACAGCGTAGTTACTCCAAACGACATTGCCGATATCGTTTCCATGTGGACCGGCGTTCCGGTTTCACAATTGACCGAAGAAGAAAGCCATCGGCTCCTGCGCTTGGAAGAAACCTTACACAAGCGTGTCATCGGTCAGGAGGAAGCGGTCTCCGCCATTGCCAAAGCCATCCGGCGGGGCAGAGTTGGGCTAAAGGACAAAAATCGCCCTATTGGTTCGTTTATCTTTTTAGGGCCCACAGGCGTCGGCAAAACAGAACTTTGCAAGGCTTTGGCTGAAGCTATGTTCGGCGATGAAAAAGCTATGATTCGATTCGATATGTCCGAATACATGGAGAAACACACGGTTTCCCGACTGGTGGGTTCTCCTCCAGGATATGTTGGCTTTGAAGAAGGAGGGCAATTGACGGAAGCTGTACGCAGGAAACCGTATTCCGTTGTGTTGTTTGATGAGATCGAAAAGGCCCACCCTGATGTGTTCAATCTCTTGCTGCAAATTTTAGAGGATGGCAGGGCCACTGACTCTCAGGGGAAAACGGTGGACTTCAAGAATACAATCATCATCATGACATCCAACGCCGGGGCAAGACTCATTACCGAAAAACAGAGAAGTCTAGGTTTTTCCGAAGGTCCCCAGAGCGAGTCCGGAGATTTTGAGAAAACCAAAGAACTGGTGATGGCGGAACTGAAAAAACTGTTTAAACCCGAGTTTTTGAACCGGGTGGATGATATCATCGTGTTCCACAAGCTGACAAAAGAGGACACCGGGAAAATTGCCCAAAAGATGCTTTCCGCTCTGGAGAAGAAGCTGAAGGATATGGGAATCGGCATCGAGTTCACACAAGAAGCGGTTTCGGCTGTGGCAGAGAAAGGATATGACCCGATATATGGCGCAAGACCTTTACGCAGGGTTATACAAAGTGACATTGAGGATGTTGTGTCTGAAAAAATGCTGGAGGGTTCCATGACCGCCGGGAAGAATTACCGATGCGCCTTTGAAAACGAAAAATTTATTTTTACCGAACAATGAGAATGTTATAATAAATCCGGGACGGAGTACATCCGTCCCGGATTTATTATGATTCAAATTTTGTGGCAATGTACTTTTCGCTTTCTGGCGGAGAGTATATAAATTCGTCCATATGTTCTCCCTGAAAGAAATACTCTGGGACCGGCGGCTTGCCGGATCCTCCGTCAAAAGTCTCAATGATGATAAGTTTTATTTTCATTCTGGCAGGCAGAATGTTTTTGATGAATACACTGGCCTGCTGGCCGGGGCAGATGTTCTCCTTTACCTCAGCCAATCCTGCAAGATTTGGGGTAAGTTCTACAAAGACGCCATAACTTTCAATACTGCGTATGATCCCCGCTACAGTTTCACCTGGCCTGAACTGGGAGGCGTTCTCTTCCCAAGTGCCCATAAGTTCTTTGTGAGAAAGGGTCACACGGCTGTTTTCCCTGGATTTTATCACGGCCCGAATATCCATACCCACTGAAAATCGCTCTCTTGGGTGTTCTATACGGGACACGGAGATGGAGTCAATAGGGAGCAGGGAAACAACACCGCATCCAATATCCGCGAAAACGCCGAAAGGCTCAATATGCGTAACCCTGGCGTTCAGAACATCGCCGGGAACTAATTGGTCTATATAATAATCCCGGCATTTTTCCTGGGCTGCCCGTCTAGAAAGTAAAACGGTGATCCTGCCGTATTCGTCTCTGATAAAATCCTGCACCAGAAAGCATACGGGTCTGTTTACCCGCGAAATTATGGCGATATCCCGAACGCTTCCGTCTTTAATGCCAATAGCCCCCTCCTCTCTGGGAATAATCCCCCGCATGAATTTGAAATCGACAATCAGGTTATGGCTGCTGTCGCACATCAGAGCTTTGGCTTCCAGGATTCTCTGGTCCCGCATGGCTTCGGAGAGAGCAGCGGGAGAACGCATAGCGGCTTTATTTTCAAGGGTGTCGATCAGATGACCCTCCGGATAAAATTTCATGGTTCTTACCATTCCTTTCTTAGATTCTCAAACGTCCGGTCTCCTTTGAATATATGAGGCCTAAAAAGAGAAAATACCGAAGATGAGAGGGACAGGGTGCAAGGCTTATGGGGCTTGCAAGTTGCGGCGATAAGGGATATAATATGAAAAAAGAATAAACCGGAGGAATTGGTATGAAAAGGCTGATTATTTGTCTGGCGGCACTGGTGCTTGCTCTTGGCTGCGCGGCTTGTCAGTCCCAAAATTCCGTTGCTGCCCATGTGCTGGAAAACACAGATCAACTTGTTTCAAAAGACCAATTGAAATCCCAGTCCAGTAATGCCGAAATAGGGTACCAGCTGGACTTACCTGAAAAGGGAGAAGAAATTGCCGTTGTCACTTTAAAGTCGGGAGAAGCCTTTAAGCTTCGCTTTTTCCCCGAAGAAGCGCCAAAGGCAGTGTACAATTTTAAGCTGCACGCCATTAAGGGATATTATGATAACACCCTGTTTCACAGGGTACTGAAAAATTTTATGATACAGGGCGGTGACCCAGAAGGTACAGGCCGAGGAGGCGAAAGTGTCTGGGGCGGCATCTTTGAGGATGAATTTAATTCCAATCTGGTAAACATAGACGGCGCAGTATCTATGGCCAATAGCGGCGCCGACGCCAACGGCAGCCAGTTCTTTGTCAACGCGACCAACGGCGTGCAGCCACAATGGGATAGCTACGAAAAAGGCTTTGAACTGTATGAGCAGGATCCCGACTCCTTCACAGCGGGATACGGCAGATGGATCAAGATGGATTTGGTATCTGATCAGATGAAGGAACTGTATAATGAACACGGAGGCAATCCCCATCTGGACGGATATTATTCTACCACAGGAGAGGGCCACACCGTATTTGCTCAGGTATTTGAGGGTATGGAAGATGTCTATAAGCTTTCCCAGGTCGAGACCACCGGTGACGAAGGCTCTACCCCCGTAAAGCAACTGGTTATTGAATCAGTGGAGATTACCACATACTGAATAAAAGACAAAAAGCCGGCCTCTTTTTGGAGAGGCTGGCTTTTTCGCGTTCTTTTGCGGTTTTATCAATTTGAGGTAATGCGGTAGCAAAGGGTCATCATGCTGTCGTTCATGTGAACATTCTCCACGACGGCATCCGGATGTTTCATAGCAACGTCAAAGTGGCTGAAGTTCCAAAAAGCATGAACACCCAGTTCATACAATTTGTCGGCAACTGCTTCGGCACTCTCACCAGGCACGCATAGAACCGCCATGATAGGTGTCTCTGCACGGCAGAATTCCTCCACATTTTCATAATCCATTACAGTATAGCCACTGATAGAGGCGCCGATTACCTTTGGTGAGTTGTCAAAAATCCCGGTAAGCCGGAAGCCCAGCTTGGAAAAGGGCATATGGGAGGTAATGGCGCGGCCCAGATTCCCGACCCCGATCAGAATACAGGGGTACTGGTTCTGGATCCCCAATATGTTTTGGATCTCCCTGCAAAGTTGGGGGACGTTATAGCCGTAACCCTGCTGCCCAAATCCGCCAAAACAGTTAAAGTCCTGACGGATTTGTGAAGCGGTAAAGCCCATCCTCTCAGAAAGTTCTTTTGACGAAATGCGAGTAATCCCGTTTTTCTCAAGTTCTTTCAAAAACCGATAGTATCTCGGTAGCCTTCGGATCACCGACATGGATACCTTTCCTTTTTTCTGTATCATGCTATTTCTTCCTTATAATCTGGAATGTCAATTAAATAATTTGCAGACTTACAGCAGCTTCAACAGGGTCTCTTTTACTGCAAAGAGAAATCCTTCCGTGTCCACTTTTTTTATTTCCGGCAAGGTGGACATGGCAGCCAGATCGCCTGTCATAATTCCGTTTCCAATAGTATCCAGCGTTGCCTGTTCCAGTTTTTCTGAAAAGTTAGATAAAGCGGTATTTCCGTCCAGTTCTCCCCGCTTGCGAAGAGCCCCGGTCCAAGCGAACAGTGTGGCAACAGAATTGGTAGAGGTTTTTTCTCCCTTTAGATATCGGTAGTAGTGGCGTTGTACCGTCCCGTGGGCGGCCTCGTACTCGCAGGTGCCGTCCGGAGCCACCAAAACAGAGGTCATCATGGCAAGGCTGCCAAATGCTGTAGCTACCATGTCACTCATCACATCGCCGTCATAGTTTTTGCAGGCCCAGATATACCCGCCCTGACTGCGGATCACCCTCGCGACGGCGTCGTCAATCAGCGTGTAGAAATATTCAATGCCTTCTTTACGGAATTTATCGGCATATTCCTTGTCAAAAATCTCCTGGAAAATGTCCTTGAAGCGGTGGTCATATGTCTTGGAGATGGTGTCTTTGGTAGCAAACCACAGGTCTTGTTTCTGATCAAGGGCAAAGTTAAAACAAGAGCGTGCGAAGCTTTCAATACTCTTGTCCACGTTGTGCAACCCCTGAATAATTCCAGGACCCGCCTGGAAACTGTGGATGGGGTACTTTTCCGTGGAGCCGTCGGCTTTTGTGACCAGCAATTCCGCTTTTGCCCCAGCAGGGACAGTGGCTTCCACATTCTTGTACACGTCCCCATAGGCGTGACGGGCAATGGTGATTGGCTTCTTCCAGCCGGAAATGTATGGGGTGATCCCCTTAACCAAAATGGGGGTGCGGAACACAGTACCGTCCAGAATTGCGCGGATGGTACCGTTTGGAGATTTCCACATTTCTTTCAGGTTGTATTCTTTAACGCGAGCGGCATTTGGAGTGATTGTAGCGCACTTGACAGCCACTCCATACTTTTTCGTGGCTATCGCAGAATCTACCGTAACCTGGTCACCGGTCCTGTCCCGGTTTTCCAAACCCAGATCATAATATTCCGTGTTGAGTTCGATATACGGAACAAGCAGGATATCTTTTATCATCTTCCATATGACGCGGGTCATCTCGTCGCCGTCCATTTCCACCAGCGGCGTTTTCATGGGTATTTTAGTCATGGGTTTCTCCCTTCGTATAATTTAACAGACCGCCTGCCAGAACCATATCTCTCTGACGCTGAGTAAGCACAGCGGTAAGCCTGATTTCCGCACCTTTGGTAAGGTTTTTCATGGTTACATTGACGCCATTTTCCAGTTCCTCGCGGATGTGAGGGAGGGAAAGCTGGTCCATCTGGTCGATGCTGTCATAGTCAGACTCACTGAGAAACTGTAAGGGGAGCAGTCCAGCGTTTGCCAGATTGGCACAGTGAATACGGGCGTAGGACTTGGCTACCACCGCTTTGACTCCGAGGTATAGGGGTACCAGGGCCGCGTGTTCACGGGAAGATCCCTGGCCGTAATTTTGCCCAGCGATAATAATACCGCCGCCCTCTTCTTTGCACCGCTGGGGGAAAGTCTTGTCGCAGACCCCAAAGCAGAATTGGGACAGGAAGGGAATATTGGAGCGGTAAGGCAGTATTTTAGAGCCTGCAGGCATGATGTGATCGGTGGTGATATCATCTCCGACTTTCAGAATGGCTTTCTTTTCAATGCTTGCAGGCAGCTTGCCGGCAATGGGGAAGGGCTTAATATTGGGACCGCGCTGGATTTCCACCGTTTCCATAAGATCTTCTGGAATAGGTGGAACAACCATATTGTCGTTTATGAGGAAATGTTCGGGCATGGAGATTGAGGTATACTCGCCCAGAGTACGGGGATCGGTAAAACACCCGGCCAGGGCCGAGGCCGCCGCCGTCTCAGGGCTTACCAGATATACCTGACCATCTGCCGTGCCGCTGCGGCCCTCAAAATTTCTGTTGAAGGTGCGCAGAGAAACACCGCCGGAATTGGGGGACTGACCCATACCGATACAAGGTCCGCAGGCACATTCAAGAATGCGAGCGCCCGCAGCAATAATATCTGCCAGTGCCCCGTTTTGGGCCAGCATATTATAAACCTGTTTTGAGCCGCAGCCAATAGTCAGGCTTACATCGGGATGAACGGTCTTTCCTTTCAGGATGGATGCTACGCGCATCATGTCCAGATAGGAAGAGTTGGTGCAGGAACCCACGCAACACTGATCAATCTTCATCCCTGCCAATTCCCTAACCGGCTTGACGGCGTCGGGACTGTGGGGGCATGCGGCCAAAGGTTCCAACAAGGAAAGATCCAGGTCGATCTCCTCGTCGTATATTGCGTCTTCGTCAGATTTGAGTTCTGTCCAGCAGTCCTCACGGCCCTGGGCCGATAAAAACTGGCGGGTAATCTCGTCAGATGGAAAGATGGAGGTGGTAGCGCCTAACTCGGTGCCCATATTGGTAATGGTAGCGCGCTCGGGTACAGTAAGAGTTTTAATACCTTCACCGCCATATTCAATGATTTTGCCAACGCCGCCCTTTACGTCCAGCTTTTGCAGTACTGCCAAAATAACGTCCTTTGCGGACACCCAGGGTGAAAGCCTGCCCATAAGATTTATTTTTACCATTTTTGGCATATTGATATGGTATTCTCCGCCGCCCATTGCTACCGCAACGTCTAGTCCGCCGGCCCCAAAAGCAAGCATACCGATGCCGCCGCCGGTGGGGGTGTGGCTGTCAGAACCTATTAGTGTTTTACCAGGGATTCCGAAACGCTCTAAATGGACCTGGTGACAGATACCGTTGCCGGGGCGGGAAAAGAAAATGCCGTGCTTTTTAGCGATTGACTGAATATATCGGTGGTCGTCAGCGTTCTCAAAACCGTTCTGTAAGGTATTGTGGTCAATATAGGCCACACTGCACTCCGTCTTTACACGGGGAACCCTCATGGCCTCAAATTCCAGGTAGGCCATAGTGCCGGTGGCATCCTGGGTTAAGGTCTGGTCGATCCGCAGGCCGATATCTGCGCCGGGCTCCATCTCTCCGCTAACCAGATGATTTTTAATGATCTTTTCAGCGATTGTACTGCCCATAATGCGTTCACTCCTTTTTCAATGTGAAAAGATTATGATGTCTTATTATCCGTGAAAAAGCGCGTTCTGTCAATCTACAGAGCGCTCACGAAAAGATACTTTATAAGAATGACAGTTGATTTAGAAGAAAAATCAGCAGAAAAAGAGTAAAAACGGATAAGATGGAACTGAAGACCACCATCTGGTCGGCGAGACTGTCGTCGCCGCCCATCTGCTGGGCCATAGTAAACGAAGATACTGCAACAGGCGAAGCAAACACGGTGAGCAAAACGGCCAGAGGAGCGCCCCGGAACCCCAACAGGATAGCCAGACTTAAGAACAGGATAGGAAAGAAAAGCAGTTTAACGCTCAAGGTAATGGCAAGATCCTTCAAACGCCCGCCAACTTTCCGGAAGCCAAACGAAGCGCCCAGAATGACAAAAGCCAAAGGCGTAGCAATGTCGGAAAGGCTGGAAACGGTTGTATAGAGGACATCAGGCAGCGTGATATGAAAAACAAGAAATAATACACCCGCGAGGGAAGCAATGATAAGAGGATTTGTCACAATTCCTTTCAGTACCCGGAAAAAGCCCATTCTGCCACCGTTAAACATTTCCAAAGAGATGACGGCCAAAACATTGTACAGAGGAATAATAACAGTGATAAGCAGAGAAGCGAGTCCGGCAGCCTGCTGTCCAAACAGGGCGGTACATACGGGTATACCAAACAAAACGAAATTGCCCCGGAACATGCCTTGCAGCATAACGCCCCTGCGGCTGTTGTCCTTCTCCGTAAGGAAGGCAATGCACAGGGCAATGAGAAATTGCAGTCCAACACCTGCCAGCGCATAAAACAGCAGTTCCGAATCAAAGCTTTGGTCTAGGGTTGTGCTATACACATTTTTAAAAATCAGAAGCGGCAGAAAAATTTTGAAAATTGCCTTGTTGGTTTGCCGCACAGAGGCTTCGTTCATCAGGCCAGACAAACGGATTATGTATCCCACGGCCATCATTAAAAGCAAGGGGAGGACAATCTCCGCCGCGACCCGCAGGCTTTCCAAATGCCGACACCTCCGTTTTTATCCAGATCTCATTATTAAGTCCAAAAGTATAAAATACTATAACAGCTAAGCGGGAGAAATGCGGTTTTTGCTTGTCAAAAAACAGGGCTTTACGCCTAAAAGTTCCTTTTTAATGACCACTTGCGGTCATTACACCACATCTGCGGTTTTTATCCCTGATTACTGCTCGCAATCATTATATCACGAAAGCCATGCAAGGCGCAATATTCGCCGCTAAGTTTTTCTTCTCGTCATCATGTTTTTCTTGATAGGGACAAAAACAAATGTTATAATAGCTTTGTATGAATCCTTTCCTTTTCGGCAGACTATCCATAAAAGGAGGAGACTGCCATGAAAAAAGATTCAGCGAAAAAAGGCCAATATAAGAATTCCGAAAATGAAGAGGGACAGGAGAAGGATCAGGAGGACCAGGAAGAATTTAGTTCCGAACAGCAAAAACAGATCACTGAGAGCGGGTCTGTCACTACCCGCAGCAACGGTCACACCATTCATTGCTTGACAATTATAGGACAAATTGAGGGGCACTACATCCTGCCCTCACAGAACAAAACTACTAAATACGAGCATGTGATCCCGCAGATCGTAGCCGTAGAGGAGGATCCACAGATTGATGGTCTGCTGATGCTTTTAAATACCGTAGGCGGCGATGTGGAAGCTGGGCTGGCTCTTGCGGAACTGGTGGCGGGCATGAAAAAGCCAACTGTTTCCCTGGTGCTGGGAGGAGGCCATTCTATAGGTGTGCCTTTGGCAGTGGCGGCAAAGCGGTCCTTCATTGCGGAATCTGCTTCTATGACTATTCATCCTGTACGAATGAATGGTCTGGTTTTGGGGATTCCTCAGACGTTGGAATACTTTCAGCGGATGCAGGACCGTATCACCAATTTTGTCACACAGAATTCCGGTATCACAAAAGAACGGTTCACCACCCTTGCAATGAATACCCAGGAACTGGTGATGGACGTGGGGACAGTTTTGGATGGCCCGGATGCTGTGGAAGAGGGGCTTATCGATTCGCTGGGATCCCTTTCCGACGCCATGTATTGCCTGGATCGTATGATCGACCAGAATAAAAAGAAAAAAAGGCCAAAAGCGGCACAGCCGAAGAAGAAGGATCATTGATCGTTCTTCTTACATAAGAGGAGGCAGTTATGACTGTTTTAGACGCTATCATTCAGGGTATCGTTCAAGGCGCTACGGAGTTTTTGCCTGTTTCCAGCAGCGGGCATCTGTCGCTGTCTCAGCATATTCTGGGCATTGAACTGCCAGGGATCCTTTTTGACGTCATGCTCCATCTGGGCACTTTGGCGGCGGTGCTTTTCGTCTACAGAAAACTTGTTTGGCGGCTAATCAAGGAATTCGTTTCCCTGTGCGGCGATCTTGTCCGCCGCCGCTTTAAGTGGAGTGAAATGAGCCAGGACCGCCGGCTGCTTCTCATGCTATTTATTGGCATCCTGCCGCTGTTTGCACTGTTTCTTCCCATTCCTGGCACTGGTATGCAGGTGAAAGACTTTTCTGAAATGATTGCCTCAGACAGTTCCATCGTGATAGAAGGTCTGTCTCTGCTGGCCACCAGCGCCCTGCTGTTTTTAGGCATCTATTTCAATAAGAAGATAAAGCGGGAAAAGCCCGTGGTGGACGGGGAAGGAAAGCGGGCGAGAGGCCAGGGCCGCAAAAGGATACATACCACAGATGCGCTGTCAATCGGCGCGGCCCAGTGTTTGGCCGCTGTATTTCCAGGTCTGTCCCGTTCGGGTTCTACCTTGTCCATAGGGCTTGTCCGGGGAATCGACCAGCAGACCGCTTTGGATTATTCCTTTGTACTGGGAATCCCGACTATCGCTGCCGCCGCTTTGGTTTCTATCAGTGACCTCGGCAGTGAGGGTGCTGCCATTGGTGCGGCGCCTCTTATCGCGGGTGTGATCACTGCGGCTGTTGTGGGCTTTTTGGCCATTAAGCTTTTGCAGTGGATCGTCACCACAAATAAGCTGGGAATATTTGCCTATTACACACTGATTGTAGGTGGTGCGGCAACTGTTTTGGGCATTACCGAACATGTTCTGGGGTATAACCTGTTTACAGGTCAGCCTTTGTAAGCGGCTGGCCATTCGATCAAGAAACGGAGGAAAAATTTTGGCAGCAAAAAATTCGACGTCTTCCGCGAAAAGGAAGCCGGCATCTCAAAAAAAGACGACATCCGGAAAGAGTGGTGCGTCAGGTACGAAAAAGAAAAGTACCTCCTCCGCCCGCATGACGGCGGAGGCTATCCGCCAGCGCAGCCAGATACGGGCCGTGGTACTGTTTGCGTGCGCCATTTTTTTGGCCTGCCTGGTGCTTATCACGGGAGATAACCTGTGGCGCTGGGCACATAGTGCCGTTTTAGGTCTGTTTGGAAGCTGGGCCCTTTTGTGGCCTGTATTGATGATTTATGTGGCCATCATTACGGCCCTGGATAAGCCCAGGGGCTCTATCGGCGGGAAAATTTGGCTGACTGTGCTAATCATTGTCCTTTGCTGTGCGGCAGGGTATATTTTCAGCGGCAATTTGCCGCCTCAAGGCACGAAGCTTGGCGAGTACATACAATCTCTCTACCATCAGAATGCCGGTGTGGGCGGCGGAGTAATAGGAGGTATGCTTGGCTTGCCACTTATAAGGGCTGTAGGGGACACCGGGGCCAGAATCATTGTGGTATTGCTTCTTTTTGTGGCCGTGATGATTTTGACAGGTACTACGCTGATCGGCCTCTTTAAGGCTATAAAGAAGCCGGTAGATGTGGTTTCAGAGGGTATGCAGAACGCCAAACAGCGCAGGGAAGAGGAACGTCTTATTTTAGAGCGGGATCGAACCGATACTGAGATTGACATTCCACTGGAGCCACGACTTCCAGAACACCCTGTCCACTCGGAAAATTCCCAGGTGTTCCCCAAGCCCCAGCAGAAACCGAAAAAAAAGGAAAAGAACGAAAAGCTGGAAGCTTTAAAAAATGTCTTTGGCTTTGGTGAGCAGCCCGACGAGCCAATAAATGCCGAAATTCCAGCACCCCAAGCGGTTGAAGTCCCGCTTCAGGGAGCGGAGGAATTGGCCGATGCTGTGAAGGAGATCGACGAACTGCCGCTGCCCGGAATTACAAAAGAACCGGAGCAGGCAGCTTTTGCCCAAACTCCCGACCTTGCTGATCCAGCGGAAGCAACCCGCACGTCTGGGGTCAAGCCGGAGCAGGGGACACCCCAAGAGGTGGAAGAATTGACCCGGAAATTTATGGAGGAGCGAGAAGAGAAGGACCGCCGGGAGGCATCTGCCCAGGATATGGCACTTTACAGTCAGGCGGAACAGTACCACTACTGTTTTCCACCTATTACTATGTTGTCGGCCAGCCCCCATTCCAACCCTATGAAGGAAACTGAAGAATTACAGACAAATGGCCGCATCCTTGTAGATACGCTGAAAAGCTTCGGGGTGCAGACAAAGATTTTGGATATCTGCCGGGGCCCCTCTGTTACCCGATATGAGATACAGCCTGCCGCCGGTGTAAAAATCAGCAGAATCACAAATCTTTCTGATGATTTGGCATTGAATTTGGCAGCCACCGGCGTGCGCATAGAAGCGCCTATCCCCGGAAAGGCGGCTGTAGGTATCGAGGTACCTAATAAAAGCCGAAATACCGTGCGGATGCGTGAATTGGTGGAATCCAATTCCTTTCAGTCGTCGAAAAGCAAGCTTTCCGTAGCTTTAGGCCGGGATATCGCCGGACAGCCCGTGGTGGCGGATCTTTCTAAGATGCCCCATTTGCTGATTGCCGGCACTACCGGCTCCGGCAAATCGGTGTGTATCAACTCACTTATTGTCAGTATGCTGTATAAGGCAAGTCCCGACGAAGTCCGGTTCTTGATGATCGATCCTAAGGCTGTGGAACTTACAGAATACAACGGGATGCCCCATATGCTGGTACCTGTGGTCACGGATCCCAGAAAGGCTTCTGGCGCTTTAGGCTGGGCTGTTTCAGAAATGATGAAGCGTTATAAGATATTCTCGGAATGCAACGTGCGGAATTTAAAGGGCTACAATTCTCTGGCCGAGTCTCAGAACTTTCAGGACGAAAACGGACAACCTATGCCCGCCATGCCCCAAATTGTCATTATCATCGATGAATTGGCTGATTTGATGATGGCTGCTCCAAAAGAGGTAGAAGATTCCATTTGCCGTCTAGCCCAATTGGCCCGGGCGGCAGGCATGCATCTGGTAGTTGCCACTCAGCGCCCTTCCGTAGACGTGGTGACTGGCCTGATAAAGGCCAATATCCCAAGCCGTATTGCCCTTACTGTCTCCAACGCCGTTGACTCTAGGACAATTTTAGATGCGGGTGGCGCAGAAAAGCTTTTAGGTAACGGCGATATGCTGTTTGCCCCTGTGGGCTCCAATAAACCCGTACGTGTTCAAGGATGTTATGTCAGCGACGACGAGATTTCCTCGATTGTGGAGTTTGTGAAAAAGACAAAAGCAATCGACTACGATGAGGACGTCATGCAGGAGATAGAACGCAACGCCGCCAGCGAGGGAAGTAAAAATGATTCTCAGGATAACGAGAGCGGTTCTACCGACCCTATGATGGACGAAGCTATCCGCTGTGTGGTAGAGGCTGGACAAGCTTCCACATCCCTTTTGCAGAGAAGACTGCGTCTTGGCTATGCCAGAGCCGGGCGGCTGATTGACGAGATGGAACAGTTGGGTGTTGTAGGTCCCCACGAGGGCTCGAAGCCCAGACAGGTGCTGATGACCTACTCCCAGTGGCTGGAAATGAACATGCAGAAATCGGACCCGCCGGATGATGAAGAATAGATGAGAGAGAAGCTTAAAAAGGCACTGCCAACTGCCCTGTTTTGCGCGGTGCTGCTGGTGCTGGCATTTTCTTTGACGGAGCCTGGCAAGGCCTGCTGGCGGTCTCTGTTCACGATGTCGGGCTTTCTTCCGGATGTGAGTGCACCGCTCAATATTCATGTACTGGATGTGGGAAAAGCGGACGCCATGCTCATCCAGTGCGAGGGGCACGCGGCTCTGTTGGACGCCGGGTATTATTCCAGCGGCGAAACCGTTGTGGACTACCTGTCACGGTGCGGCATAGAAAAGCTTGATTACGTCATAGCTTCCCATCCGGATCAGGACCATATCGGCGGTATAGAGCCAGTATTGCGGCAAGTGGAGACAGGCATATTTATTCGCACGAACTATTTTTCAGAGGAATACAGCCGTCTGGAGAACATTTTGGAAGAAAAAAACATTCCTTTAAAGGCTGTGGCCCCTGGAGATGTGCTGGAGCTTGGAGAGGCTTTGCTGGAGGTCCTGGGGCCCGTAAAAGAGTACGAGGATACCAATAATGCCTCACTGGTGTTCCGTTTAAGCTACCGGAGATTTACTGCCTTGTTCTGTGGGGATGTGGAGGATGAGGCAGAACTGGATCTTGTCAAGTCCGGTGTAGAACTTCGCGCAGATCTTTTAAAGGTCCCCCATCATGGCAGCAAAACTTCCAGCACCAAACGCTTTTTAAAGGCCGTAAAGCCCAGTTATGCTGTCATTTCCACAGGCCGTGACAACAACGACCTGCCGGATGAGGAAACCATTGAACGTCTGCGCAACGCTGGCATTCGCGAACTCTATGAAACGGATATCGACGGCACTGTTGTTTTTAGCTTTGATGGGAACGATATTATCGTACAAACCCAGGTATAATGTATGGGGTCCTGCCGTGTACCAACTGGTCATAGAAGGCTTTAAAGGCGAATGCGCCAAAAGCGAAGTTTTCGCTTAACCGGGAGAAAACGGATAATGGACGGCAGCGTATGGCGAAAAAGCAGCGGCTGGCTTTTACTCTAAAAAGATAAGGAGGCTGTATTTTGTGGGGAAAATAGGATATGTGTTGAAATGCGCGATTCATATGGATTACAACGATCTATTTCACACAGTGGGAACAGTTCATAAGGAAACAGGTAAGGGATATATTTCCACTCTGGCAGACGTGATTCACTGCGCCCTGCGGTATGGGGCGGGATTTAACGACTACCTCCTCTGCCAATTTTACGATCTTACCGAGGAACAGAGGGCAACCTATGTAACAAGAAGCGTTAATAACACGTTGGTAAGCCTGCTGAACGACAGGGAATACTATCACTGCTTTGACCACAAAAAAGATTTTTACACTATTTTTTCCGACTGCATGGGCCGGGCCTGGATGGATTTTTCCAACGCTTCGGCAGAACAGTTCCGCAGGTTTATGAAGGACCGTCGGGAGATCATGGTGAAACCGGATGCGGAGAGTGGGGGAAAGGGCGTGGAAAAGCTTTCAAAAGATAGTTTTATGAGTCTGGATGAGATGTATAAGCGCCTGAAAGAAAAAAATATCGGCGTGATAGAAGATGTGATTATTCAGCACCCGGAGATGTCCCGTTTAAATCCAAATTGCCTGAATACATTGCGCGTCGTCACAATTTTAAACGAAAGTGGTGCTCATATTGTCTATGCCCATGTGCGTATTGGCAACAGCGATCGGCCAGTAGATAATCTCCATTCCGGCGGCATGTTTGCTCCCATCGATTTGGACACCGGAAAAATCCGGTACCCAGCCTATGATAAGAACCGGCGGACCTTTGAAACCCATCCCATTACCGGTACAAAAATTCAGGGTTTTCAAATACCCTATTGGGAGGAAGCAAAAGCCCTATGCCTAAAGGCTGCTGTTCGAGTGCCCCAGATGCGCTATGTGGGCTGGGATGTGGGTATCACTGAAGCGGGACCGGTATTTGTCGAGGGCAATAATCTGCCTGGCTATGACATATTACAGATGCCGCCCCACACCCCTGACAAGATCGGGATGCTGCCCAGATTCAGGGAATTTGTAGACGGGATCTAGGGGCATACTGTCCTCTCTTTTTTCATAGACCTGTAAAAAAGGGAGAGATAGAATGAAACGTAAATTATTATTTCTGCTGCTGTTCTGCGCTTCTTTAGCGTTGTTTGCCGTGCAGACCGTGCAGGCCTTTGGCGTGGTATGGTTCCACGCCGATTTTTTTGAAAAGAAAGGCACAGTTATCATTGATGCGGGACACGGTGGGGAAGACGGCGGCGCCGTAGGGGTTAACGGGGCTATGGAAAAGGAGATCAATTTAAAAATAGCCCTGGAATTGGAAAAGTATTTAAGACAAAATAATTTTAATGTGGTTATGATACGCAACGGGGACTACTCCGTGGGAGACCAAAGTCTTTCTTCCATCGCTGAGCGGAAACGATCGGACACCAAAAACCGCCTGCGTACGGTAGAAAAAACCGGAGACTGTATATTGATTAGTATTCACCAAAATCATTTTTCCGAAAGCCAATACGACGGGGCCCAAGTGTTTTATTCGGGAAATAAGGAAGAGAGCGCTGTTTTGGCGGAATGCATCCGGCAGAACATTGTTTTCAGCTTGCAGCCTGAAAATCATCGGGAAAACAAGCAGGCTGATAAGAACATTTACATTTTGTATAATTGCCACGTCCCGGCCGTGCTGGTTGAGTGCGGCTTCCTTTCCAATCCTGCCGAAGCGGAAAAGCTGTGCACAGAAAGTTATCAAAAGGACATGGCCGCCGCCATTTATAATGGGATTATCGATTATTTGCAAGGAAAGAACGGGAAGGGGGAAGGGGAATCACAAAAACGGTAAAGAGAATTGCAGAGGAAAGAGGAAAGAACGTGACAAACAGCAGAAAAAGTGGTATACTGAAAAAGGAATGTTGGGGGGACAGGCAATGTCAGTCAAAAGCAAAATTATGTATCAATGCACCCAATGTGGGTTCGAGTCCCCCAAATGGATGGGGAAATGCCCTGGCTGCGGAGAGTGGAACACCATGCTGGAAACAGTGAAAGAGCCTGTATCCCCGCAAAGAGTCACGACAAACCGGGCCCTGGGGAACATCTCACGGCCTATTCCTATTGATGAGATCAGCACCCAAGATGAGCACAGGTATCACACCGGTTTATCCGAACTTGACCGGGTTTTGGGCGGCGGCATTGTAAAAGGGTCTCTTATTTTAATCAGCGGTGAGCCCGGCATCGGCAAATCCACCATCCTGCTGCAGATTTGCGAGTATTTGTGCAAAAGCCTGCGTATTTTGTATGTCTCCGGCGAAGAATCCGCCCGGCAAATCAAACTGCGGGCTGGGCGTTTGGGCGTATCCAGCCCTAACCTGATGGTTTTGACGGAGACTGACGTGCAGTATGTGGTAGAAGAAATCCGAGCTGAAAAACCGGATCTGGTCATGATCGACTCCATCCAAACCATGAACCACACAGAACTTACTTCCTCACCAGGCAGTGTAACCCAGGTGCGGGAATGTACCAACACCATGATGCGCTGTGCTAAAACTCTGGATATTCCCATCATTATTGTGGGGCATGTCAATAAAGATGGGGCTATTGCGGGCCCAAAAGTTCTGGAACATATTGTAGACGCGGTGCTGTACTTTGAAGGTGATCGCCAAATGACTTATCGGATCCTGCGGGCCGCCAAAAACCGTTATGGCTCTACTAATGAGATTGGTGTGTTCGATATGGGGGAAACGGGCTTACAGCAGGTAGAAAACCCCTCTCAGGCCATGTTGTCCGGCAGACCTAAGGATTCCTCCGGCACCTGCGTGACAGCGGTGATGGAGGGTTCCCGTCCTATTCTGGCGGAAATACAGGGACTGGTCACCACTTCGGGCTTCGGTACGCCGCGTCGTATGTCCACCGGGTTTGATTATAATCGCATGGCTTTGATCTTGGCTGTACTTGAAAAACGGGCAGGCTACTATTTTTCCAATTTGGATGCCTATCTGAATGTGGTTGGCGGCCTGCGGCTGGACGAACCCTCGGTAGATCTGGCGGTAGCAACGGCTTTAATCTCCAGCTTGAAGGACAAACCCATCCGGGAAGACACTGTGGTATTTGGGGAAGTAGGACTGGCTGGAGAACTGAGAAATATAAGACATGCGGATCAACGCATTTCCGAAGCAGCCCGCATGGGCTTTAAGCGTTGCGTCCTACCGCACCACAGTTTAAAAGGTATCGTGAATTCCCAAAAAATTGAAGTAATCGGCGCCAGAAATATTCGGGAGGCCTTTGAGGCGGCAACGAACTAGGAGAGGTATAACAAAATGAATGACCGCATCATAGCGGATATAACAAATTTTATATTTATTTCTGACAAACCCCAGATTTCAGAAGCCATTTTCCTGCCAGGCGGTTCGCACCCTGAACAACCCGAATATGCTGCCAAATTGTACCACGAGGGCTACGCAAAATGGCTTATCCCCGCAGGCGGGATCAGTGTAAAGCGTGACAAGTGGCCAGGTGTCAGATTTAAAGCCGATACATATAACGGCGATTATCACTCTGACTGCGAGTTTTTTACAGATGTACTCCTTAAGAATGGTGTACCCGCCGCAGCAATAGTTGGCGAGGATAAATCCGGGCATACCCGTGACAACGCCTTTTTCTCACGGAAAATCATAGACAAAAACGGGCTGAAAATAAAAACCGGTTTGATCGTTTGTAAAGCGTTCCATGCTCGAAGGTGCTTGATGCTCTATCAAATGGCTTTTCCTGATGTCATTTTGAAGGTTTGCCCAGTGGAGTGCATGAACATCACCAAAGAGAATTGGTATAACAGTACAAAGGGTATCGAACGCGTCTTCGGAGAACTGGCGCGCTGCGGTAATCAGTTTGTTGGAGATATACAGCGATACCTTTTATCTGAGGGGACTCATTGATGACATTCAGAAATAAAATGTATGTTCGATCCGAAGAATGGGGGAGAATATGTGGGAACTGAGTGCTGAACCGCTCACGGCAAAAGATTTTTTCGACGCAAATACGCATAAAGGAGTATAAGCGATGAAACGGAAGATTAAGGAATATACAAAGGAGCACATTTCTGCGTAATAGTATATTTGGTGGTGGAAAATCGACGGAGCTTATTTGGAAAAGACAGAATGGTCTTTTTGGACAAGCATTTTCAAGATTTCTTATTTCTACCGCTTCTGCGGAAAGGCAATGATCCGTTCTGAATGGATTGGAATCGACTGGTGAGAGTGGAGATAAAAAAATCTCAAATTATACAAAATCAATATTTTGTATAATCCGGGGGAGGTGAAAACCTAAAAATACCACTTTAATGGTATTTATGGGCTAAAAGAAATGAGTTTTTCGATTAAAGACGAGATGCCGTACATTGTGCAGGAGTACGCCATGTATCTGCGAAATATCCGCGGACTTTCCGCAAAAACAGTCAACGAATATTGTATGGATCTGCGTACTTTTTTCCGATTTATCAAACAAACCCGCGGACTTGTGCCTGACGACCGTCCTATGGATGAAATACCTGTCAATGATTTTGATATTGAATTGATTCGCTCCGTTGGCACTTACGATATTTTTGAATTTATGAACTTTGTAGCCGATGAGCGTAACAATATGAGTTCTACTCGTCAGCGCAAATCCTCATCTCTAAAATCTTTTTTTAAGTATTTGACAGTTCATGAGAAGCTTTTACAGGAAAATCCCACAGATAACCTGACTCCCCCGAAAACTAAAAAGGCTCTTCCCCACTTTCTAACTCTCGAACAAAGTATCGAACTGTTGAACGCGGTAGATGGCCCCGACCGGGAACGTGATCTCTGCATGCTTACTTTGTTCTTAAACTGTGGCATGAGGCTTTCAGAACTGGTGGGTATCAACATCAGTGACGTGATCCACAACAACTCTACCATCCGTATTCTGGGTAAAGGAAATAAGGAGCGAATCGTCTATCTCAACCAGGCCTGCATGGAATCCATTGACAGCTATCTGGCGGTCCGTCCAAAGGATGGCGTTATAGATAAAAACGCTCTTTTCCTCAGCGAGCGTCGCACCAGAATCAGCCCCAAAACTGTTCAGTATATCGTGAAAAAATACTTGGCAAAAATCGGTCTCGGCGGTCCGGGATATTCGGTACATAAGCTTCGACACACTGCCGCCACATTGATGTATCAGTACGGCGGCGTAGATATAAGAGTTCTGCAAGATATTTTGGGTCATGTGAATTTGGGCACTACCGAGATATACACCCACACTTCCAGCAGTCAGATGGAAGCCGCTGTAAACTCTAACCCTTTGGCCCAGGTTACGGATCAGAAGAAAAATCCAAAAGATGAAAAAGACAATAAAAAATAAAAACCGTTCTGTTTTTACACAGAGCGGTTTTTGATTTTATTCGTCGCTTTTTCCCTGTTTTAATTCTGATTTCTTTACCAGTTTCCCGTTGACATATACATATTTGTCTTCTCCTTCATCATCTTCATCTTCTGGCTCCTGGGAAAAAAGTCCTGAAAGCTCTTCCCCGTCAGAAATATTACCAGCGGGGCCTGGCTGTGATGGACCCTCTTTTTCTTCTTCTAACTTTCTCTGATACGGCTGTATCATATACCGGTCGATAACAGGATAGATGGTAAAATTTATCAGAAAACTACAAAAAGAGAAGAAAATGAAAACAGCCAAAAACAGCAAAATTGCGATCGTAAGCGGCATAACAGGGATCACACCAATAATCAGAATAACAATAGCACCTAAAATAATCGTCAAAAGCAGGTTTCGCCATAATCCGGCAAGAGTGAAGATCAAGGCATTCTTAAAGGCTTGCCGGAACTTTAAATCAAAAGTAATAAATATGACAGGCAGATAATACTGGGCGAACAGCAGGATAAGAGAAACGATGATGCATAGCCAAAAAGGCACATAGTACAGCTTCTCCTGATAGGCACTGTTATAATAATAAATCATGGAAAAGCTTAAAATAAAATAAGCAAAATATAAAACAACGCCGTTTAAAAGGAAGTATTTCCAATTGTTCTTAACAGCGTCCCAAAAATCAGACCATACAAAGGCGTGTTCTTCTCTTGCAAAGTTGCGCGAGATAAAAGTCAGACCGGCAACAAAGGGAGACAGTAAAATCAGAGGCAAAGGCACCACATACATGGCCCATGCGTCCAGCTTTAAAGCACCGTCTGAGGAAGGCATATCAAGTATAACATGGGTGGGAAACATGTACAGGGCAACCATCAGAGCAGCCACAATGATTGTGGGCAGGATAAAGATAAGGTTTGCCTGAACCAGCTTTCCGAATTTTCGAAAAAGAATTTCAAAAAAACGGATAGGGGCGGCCTTGGGAGGTTCGTCCTTGCTTACGCCCGGACCGGGCTTGTCGAAATTTCCAAAGAGACCAAAGAATGCCAAAAGATCAACTCCAATTTTGCATTATTCTTATATGGTTACCCAAGCTTTGCCTTTGGGTGGCAGTCTTGATAAACCTGCTTAACATGGTTGTCCAACAACTGGACATAGACCTGCGTTGAGGAAATATCCGCATGTCCCATAATTGTCTGGATGTCTTTGACAGAAGCGCCATTTTCCAGCAAATGAAGGGCGAAAGAGTGCCTTAAAGTATGAGGGGTAATTTCTTTGCTGATCCCGGCTGACAGGGCATAACCTTTTACAATTTTCCAAAATCCCTGGCGGGTAAGCCTGCCGCCGTTTAAATTTACAAATAGAGCGTTCCCGCTCTCCGGGCCGGCAATCAAGCCGCGCATGCGGTAAATATAGTCAGAGACGGCCACTACAGCCGAGGGATAAACCGGTATCAGCCTGGCACCTTTGCTCCCACGGCAGCACAGCACGGCGGAACGCAGGTTGATATCTTTAATATTCAGGTTGATCAGTTCCGAAGCACGGATGCCAGTGGCGTACAGAAGTTCCAGCATAGCCTTGTCCCGGCATCCTTTGGGTTCGGTGATATCTGGCTGCGCCAGCAAAAGTTCTATTTCATCGCCGGAAAGGACTTGCGGCAGCTTTTTTTCTGTCTTTTCCAGCTTTACGTTTTTGGCAGGATTCACGTCCAGCAAACCTCGAAAAATTAAAAACTTATAAAAGCAGCGCACAGAAGCCAGATTCCGTGAAATCGTAGTAGGAGACCGCCCAATATCCCTGAGATGGTCAACATATTCCCTGATAATAACCTCATCGGCATCCAAAGGAGAGACATCCCGCTCTGAGAGGAATTCAATAAAATACATGGCGTCCCTGAGGTAAGATTCCCTGGTATTCGCCGAATTAGACTTTTGATTCGTCAAGTACTCACTGAACATTAAGTAATAGTTGTCCATGTTTTACCCACCTTCTGCACTATGGAAAAAATACCTGTCCCAACATCGTCAGTCCGGAGCCCACAATCGAGACCGCAACCGCAAAGCACAGAAACCGAAGATAATCATTACAATAGTCACGAAAGTCCAGGGTTCCCTCGCGGGACGTAAAGCTGACCTGTCTGAGACAATTAGAAAATACAAGTGCACGCAACGAAAATAAAATGAAAAGCAGCAAAGACGCAGCGGCAACAGGCGTATATGATAATGCGGAACGTGCAAAGCCGAAAAGTCCGTCCGCCAAAAGGAAGGAAACGACTCCCAAGCCTACCGTCATTCCCCGGAAAAACATCAGAAAAGGGATTATAAAACATCCGAAAGCCGTAACACCAAAAAGAAAAGACAAGGTCAGGAAAATCAGCAAATTAAGCAATAAGGTGGTAAAAACGGAAAGGAAACCCGCTCCAACTTCAGGTATCCCGGAAAAAAACAAAGGGAGCACTTCCCTGTTCTGAAAAAGATTCAAGGATAAAGCAATCCAGGGACCGCCCACGATCCCAACGAGAAGCAGAACAGACATGAGGAGCAATCCCCAACGGTCACGGGAACAGTTATCCCAAAAACGGGTATCATGCAGAGGAGAAAAACGCGGAAGAGAGAAAACAAATCTTTTCATAAGGGGGAACGCTTCCTTTTCGCATCTGGAAATAGTGAAATACTGTTCCAATACTTATGAAAAATGCAGGCTTATGATTCTTAAAAAGCAATAAAGCGTGTATAAACTTGAAAAGCAATTCCGCAACCCTGTTTTCGGTTATTTGAAACCAGTCAAAAAAGATGAATAGTTTCACAAAAAGAAAGAAAAAAAGTTTCCAACAGCAAAAAAACAGCAGCCAAACCACAAAATAAAGGATATAAGACAAGGGAAAAAGCATACATATGGTAGAAAAAGCAAAAATCACTTTTATCAGGTTTTAAGCCATTTTCAACAGATTTTCAACTCTCTTTTGATAAGGTTTGCAGAAGAGAAGTATTCAATTCCTCCACAAGTACATACTATAATACAAACGGGAAGATTTTGCAAGAGAAAACGACGAATATTTTTACAATTTTATTTTAACCAACATGTTTTATGTAATTTTTGTTATGTAAACTTATGAATATTTTTCAAAATGTGTTATGTTAATTTTACTAAATATTGTATGAATAAAGATACACATGGCTAAACCATGTGTATCTTCCCCACCGTCCTTATACAAGTTTCGGTTAAAATTTCACCTTCTCTTTGCGGTTCACGCCTAAAATGCCGCCAATCGAACCACTTAGCAAAATGGCAGCCAGCTTTCCAAAACTGGATAATGTCAGTTCCCTTTCAAACAGCAACAAAGTGACAACTGCCAAACATATCGCAAATAGCAGCCCGCTGAACATTCCCAGAAGGACACCCTTTTCCCTGGCGTAAAGCGAAGCCGCAAAACCGCCGAGAAATACGGCGGCGCTCCCCGCTACTGTCGAAATAACGGGTTCAATTCCTCTGGGCAGTGATCCCGTTTTTGAGACAATAAACGCTAGAAATGACAGAAGCAGAGCGCTTGTCGCTGTCATAATTCCTACCGATAACAGGATAGCCTTTACTTTTTTCATAAAAAAACCTCGCAGCTTCATAGATGGCCGTACCCATCGGCACAGTTCATACTATGAGCCGCGAGGTTTCGTTATTCCTCAATCAAACGGCGTATATCGTTATTTTTGCGGCTCATATTCCTCCAGAATATCCAAAATGTCTGTTTCAAATACGTTGCCGTTTAAAACCGTTCCGTCCGGCCCGATGCTAATCGCCCTGATGTCCTCTGGATCTTCCTCATAAGGGTTTTGGGGCTGGTTTTCCGTAAAATACTCTTTAAGGTAAATCAAGGCGTTTCCGCTGGGAAAAATCACATTTCCCCCATCGCGGTTGATTCCCATTTCTGAAAAGCGTCTCAGAATCTCCCGCGTCTCTTGGTTATAAGGGTTCCTGTCCGCTTCGCTTACAAGCCACGCAGGGCTTGTCCGCAGGCGTATGCCCCGGGACATTACAGCTTTAGCAAAGCTCATTACCGGTTCCAACGGTATGGTCTCTTGGTGAAAAGCATCTACTGAAAGCAAAATATCGTTTACCCAACTTTCCGCTAGCCCTTTTGCCACGTCTTCTATCCTGCCGTTATCTTTGCTGAAATAGCCGTTTGTGATAACCTGCCTCTTAGGGACACTCATCTCTTTTGCGGCCGCGTTGGCCTTGTAAACAGTGTCGGGGTACAAAAGAGGTTCGCCGCCAAATGTCATAATAGACTTGATTTTGTAGTGTTCGCACACTTTTCGGACAACCTGCTCAGCGATGTCGCCACTGAGATGAGGGCCGCCGTTGGTGTGCTCACCCTCGGAACAATGTCTGCACCGTCCTGTGCAGGCCATAGTAACGACAAATTCGATCCGGCTCAAGTTTTCAACGTAGTGATTCATGCTGCAGCACTCCTTTTTCTAACAAAAAATGTTTTACTTCTGGCGCAGCACAGCCCTGTTTGCCGCTGGCTTCGTTAGAAAACTCAGTTACAGTCGCCAACAGCAAACACTGGCTGTACTGAGCGGTTAATTCGTTTTCTTCTCATAAGAGGTCTCCCCTTTCCTTGTGGCAGTGATAAAAACGCCGGAAATGTGAAACGTCTCCGGCGTTTTTATCACTTCCTCAGGTATTATCGTCCTCGTGGACGGTTTCCACACTGCCGATGGCCCAACGCTTTACCAGCATTTTTGCCTTATCACTGCCGGTTTCGATAACCACAGACTCAGACTCATCCTTTACGGCAACTATACGGCCGCAAATTCCGCCAATGGTAGTAATCTCATCCCCCACCTGGGCGTTTTTACGCATTTCCTGTTCTTTCTTTTTCCGTTTGTTTTGGGGACGGAAGAAAATAAAGTACAGCGCCACAAAAAACGCAGCGTATATCAGCAACATAACAACAAGACTCATGCCGCCGCTTTCCTGAGTTGTAGACGTAGTGGTTTCTTCCAAAGTAAAGAAATGATTCATTCTTTTTGACACCTCCGAATTGGATAGATAGATTATAGCAAGAAAAAGAAAAACTTGCAAGCAAATTATGGTTTTTTGCTGGATTTTAAATCCGGCGCCCAAGCCTGGCTACATTTTCCCGGTAAAAGCTTTCAAAGTCTCCTGAATCCAAAGCGTTTCGGATCTGACGGAGAAGGTCGTTGTAAAAGTAGAGGTTGTGCATGACCATCAGCCGCATGGCAAGCATTTCTCCAGCCTTAAAAAGATGATGCAGGTACGCCCTGGTGAATTTCTGGCAGGTGGGGCAGCCGCACTGACGATCAAGTGGCGCCTCATCAAGTTCATACTTGGCGTTCATTATGTTACGACAGCCTTCCCAGGTAAAAGCATGGCCGTGTCTGGCATTTCGGCTGGGCATAACGCAATCGAACAAATCTACTCCCCGGCGGACTGCTTCCAAAATGTTCTGAGGGGTGCCCACGCCCATCAGGTAGCGTATTTTGTTTTTGGGCATGTAGGGTTCTATAGCCTCGATCACACTATACATTACTTCTGCAGGTTCCCCCACCGCCAAGCCACCGATGGCGTAACCGTCCATATCCAAATCCGCAATACGCTTCATGTGTTCCACCCGCAGGTCCTCATAGGTACACCCCTGGTTGATTCCAAACAATAGCTGACTGGGGTTTACCACGTTTTCCCGGACGTTCAGGCGGGCCATTTCCGTCTTACACCGTTCCAGCCACCGGGCCGTGCGCTGGCAGGAGGTTTTAGCGTAATCGTATTCAGCGGGGTTTTCTACGCATTCATCAAAGGCCATTGCGATAGTGGAACCCAGATTGGACTGTATCCTCATACTCTCTTCCGGCCCCATAAAGATTTTGTGGCCGTCGATGTGGGAGGCGAAGACAACTCCCTCTTCAGTAATGTTCCTCAGCTTTGCCAGAGAAAACACTTGAAAACCGCCGCTGTCTGTAAGTACGGGACCCTCCCAGCCGGTGAATTTTCGAATGCCCCCAAGCTTTTTTACAGTCTCGTCTCCTGGCCTTAAATGGAGATGATAGGTGTTGCAGAGTTGGACCTGGCAGTTAAGACTTTTCAAATCATAGGAGGATACGGCCCCTTTGATAGCCCCATCTGTGGCCACGTTCATAAAAGCAGGGGTCTGTACCGTTCCATGAACAGTTTTGAATTCCCCCCTCCGGGCAGTCCCCTCTGTTTTCAGCAACTGGTACATAAATTGTCTCCTTTCGGTTTCAGTAAATGAACATCGCATCCCCAAAGCTGAAAAATCTGTATTTTTCTTCCACAGCAATCTTATAAGCATTTAGGATGTTTTCCCGACCGGCTAAAGCGGATACCAGCATAATCAGAGTACTTTCCGGCAGATGGAAATTAGTAATGAGAGCGTCTAAGCCTTTAAATTCATAACCGGGATAAATAAAAATATCGGTCAATCCTTCGCTTTCTTGGAAAGCGCCTTCTTTTTGCGCCACCGACTCAATTGTCCGACAACTGGTGGTGCCTACCGCCACTACACGCCCTCCGTTTCGCTTCGTTTTATTGATCAGGTCGGCGGTCTCTTGGGGCATGTGATAGTGCTCGGCGTGCATTTTATGGTCGGTAATCCTTTCGGCGCTGACCGGCCGGAAGGTGCCAAGACCTACATGCAAAGTGACAAATCCGATCTTCACTCCCTTTGCCTTGATCTTTTCCAACAATTCAGGCGTAAAGTGAAGGCCCGCAGTAGGCGCTGCGGCGGAGCCGGTCTCTCTGGAATAGACTGTTTGGTACCGCTCTTTGTCCCGCAGTTTTTCTTTAATGTAGGGCGGTAAGGGCATTTGGCCGATCTTGTCCAGAATGTTGAAAAACACTCCGTCGTACTCAAAATGGACGATCCGGCCGCCGTCCTCCAACACCTCGGTAACTTCACAGCAGAGGATGCCTTCACCAAAGGTAAAACGGCTGCCCTTTTTAGCCCGTTTCCCCGGTTTTGCAAGGACTTCCCAGTAATCATCTCCCTTATTTTCCAGCAGTAGAAATTCCACATGGGCGCCAGTGCCGTCCTTGACCCCATAAATACGGGCAGGCAGCACCCGTGAATCATTTAAAATAAGGCAGTCCTTTGGGTCCAGAAAATCCGCAATGTCTCTGAAATGACAATGCCCTATTTCACCTGTTCGTTTGTTTAATGTCATGAGCCGGGAGGCGTCCCGAGGTTCTATGGGCGCCTGAGCAATCAATTCCTGGGGCAGATCAAAATAAAAATCGCTGGTTTTCATGGTGTTTTCCATAAATACAGCCCTCCCTTTTCCAAGTCCAAGCACCGGACCGGCAGAATTTTCATAGAATAAGCAAACGAAAAATTGACAACGGAGGGAAACTAAGGTATGATAGGACAAAGAAACGGCGTTTCTATTATAAAGGATTGGTGGCCGGTTTTCAACTGGTTTTCGGAAATCCAGGAAAGGATTTGAACATAGCATG
This sequence comes from uncultured Acutalibacter sp., assembly GCA_964525985.1. Taxonomy (GTDB): domain Bacteria; phylum Bacillota; class Clostridia; order Oscillospirales; family Acutalibacteraceae; genus Acutalibacter. The sequence continues at coordinate 30,236 of CAZGLW010000011.1, forward strand.
AAACAATATCGAGTTGGAATCATCGGGTGCACAGGCATGGTGGGCCAGCGGTTTTCACTTATTATGGAAAACCACCCTTGGTTCAAGGTGACCGCTTTGGGCGCCAGCAGTCGCTCCGCCGGCAAGACATACCGGGAGGCCGTGGAAGGCCGATGGAAAATGACTTCTCCCCTGCCCGCCGCTGTGGCAGAGTTACCTGTATACGATGCGAAAAATGATATTGAAAAGATCGTTTCCCTGGTAGATTTCGTATTCTGCGCTGTCGACATGAAAAAAGACGAAGTCAAATCTTTGGAAGAAGCTTATGCAAAGCATGAGTGCCCGGTCATTTCCAACAACAGCGCCAACCGGGGCGTCAACGATGTACCCATGATCGTGCCGGAGTTGAACGCTGACCACGTCAAGGTTATCGAGCACCAGAGAAAACGCTTGGGCACGAAAAAGGGGTTTATCGCCGTAAAGTCCAATTGCTCCCTGCAAAGCTATGTGCCGGCGATTCACCCTCTCTTGGATTGCGGGATAACCAAAGTGCTGGCTTGCACCTATCAGGCCATTTCCGGTGCCAGTAAAACCTTTGAGACTATGCCTGAAATTGTAGATAACGTAATTCCTTACATCAGCGGAGAAGAAGAAAAGTCTGAGCAGGAACCCATGAAGATCTGGGGGCATGTGAAAGACGGCGTGATCGTAAACGCCACAACTCCGTCTATCACGTCTCAGTGCCTGCGGGTGCCAGTTTCCGACGGGCACATGGCGGCGGTATTCTTCTGTATGGAGAAAAAACTGACAAAGGAAGAGATCATCCGGCGATGGACAGAATTTAAGGGGCCTGCCCAGGAACTGGATCTGCCCAGTGCGCCCAAACAATTTTTGCACTACTTTGCCGAGGATAACAGGCCCCAGACAAAACTGGACCGGGATCTTGAGGGCGGCATGGCCGTTTCTATCGGCCGTCTGCGCCCTGACACCCAATACGATTACAAATTTGTATGCCTGTCCCACAACACTTTGCGAGGCGCTGCCGGCGGCGGCGTGCTTATGGCGGAACTGCTCTGCAAGCTGGGGTATCTCGACTAAATTTTTGGAGGCTATTTGTATGAAAGAATTGCTTTTTACCGGCGCGGCCACCGCGCTTGTCACCCCCTTTGACAGGAACGGGAACATTCTTTGGGATGAACTGGAAAAACTCGTTGAGTTCCAGATAAACGGCGGAATCGACGCTATAGTTGCCTGCGGCACCACCGGAGAAGCCGCCACTATGACGGCGGAAGAACACCTGATGGTCGTTGGCTTTATCATTGACAAAGTAAAGGGCCGGGTGCCTGTGATTGCGGGGACTGGCAGTAACGATACCCGCTTTTCTGTTGAACTCTCTTTAAAAGCTAAAAAGCTGGGAGCCGACGGGTTGCTGCTGGTTACGCCCTATTACAATAAAACCTCTCAAAAAGGTTTGGAGGAAAGTTTTTCCTTTATTGCAAACAGCGTAAAAATGCCTTGTATTTTGTATAATGTTCCCAGCCGCACCGGGTGCAACATTAAGCCCGAGACCTACCATGCCCTTTCCAAAAATCCTTATATTGTGGCGGTAAAAGAAGCAAACGGTGACACGGATTCCGTTGCCCACACGCTGGCACTGTGCGGAGATGATCTGACTGTATACTCAGGCGAAGACAACCAGACCATGCCCATTATGGCTTTGGGCGGCAAGGGCGTTATCTCCGTGTTCTCCAACGCATTGCCAGCGGAACTGCACCGGCTTACCGGCGCTATGCTGAAAGGTGACCTGGACACTACCCGGCAGCTTACTATGGAATATATCGATCTGATGGACGGTTTCTTTCTTGATGTGAACCCCATTCCCATCAAGGAAGCACTGTTTGAAATGGGCCTTATCAGCACGAACTTCTGCCGTATGCCCCTTACTACCATGACGGAAACGGGCAAGGAAAAACTGACTGCCCTGTTAAAACGCCACCACCTGGTTTAATACGTTAATATGATGTGAAAAAGAAAAGGATGGGAAAGCTATGACCAACATACTGCTGTGCGGGTGCGGTGGGAAAATGGGCGCCGCTGTTCAGACTGCGGTAAAAAGCCGAAAAGATTGTACGATTGTGGCCGGCGCAGATATCACGGAAAAGCCTCAAAAAGGCTTTCCCGTATATGGGAATTTGGATAATGTAACAGAAAAGGTCGACGTGCTTATCGACTTCTCCAATCCCTCCGCCTTAGAGTCCATTATAAGGTACTGTGGGGACCATCCCGGTACAGCGGCTGTTCTGTGTACCACCGGTTACAGTTCGGAACAGGTGGCGCAGGTAAAGAACGCCGCCAGGACCATACCGATATTTTACTCCCGGAATATGTCTTTGGGGATCAATCTGCTGATAGAACTTGCGAAAAAGGCTGAAGCCGTGCTTGGAGACTCCTATGATGTTGAGATCGTGGAGATGCACCACAACCAGAAAATCGACGCGCCCAGCGGTACGGCTTTAATGCTGGCCGACGCGGTAAACGAGGTGCGGGAGAACGCTATGAAATATTCCTATGACAGGCATTCTCAGAGGAAAAAGCGGGAAAAAGACGAGATTGGCCTGCATTCAGTGCGGGGCGGTAGCATTGTGGGCGAGCATCAGGTGATTTTCGCGGGACAGCACGAGGTTATTACCCTTTCCCACTCGGCTCAGTCCAAAGAACTGTTTGCCTCTGGTGCTGTAAATGCTGCTGTGTTTATGACGGGTAAAGGCCCCGGCCTTTACGATATGTCCAACCTTGTTTAAAGAAAGGGAGAAGCAACATGAGCGCAACTACCGTTATCAGTACCGTTGATAATATCACTTTAGTCACACTGCAGGGTTTTCCGGCTAACGCAGATTCCATCGCCAAAATTTTCAATGCCATCTCTGAATATGGCATCAACATCGACATGATCTCTATGGCCCCTACTCATGGGGCTTATACCGGGCTTTCTTTTACTATTTCTGACAGTGACCTTATTGATATTCTGGCGTTCACATCCGCTTTGAAAAAAGAGAGCAAGGTAAATGTTATCGTCAGCAGTGTAAATCATAAAATCTCGGTGTACGACCCAGCCATGAAAAATACGCCCGGCATTGCGGCCCAGGTATTCACCGCCATCCAGGACACAGACGCCGATATCCGGCTGATTACCACCTCTGAGGTGGAGATTTCCCTACTTGTGACAGAGGCGGACTTTGACACCGTTTACAATGCTTTGAAAAAAGCAATGGAATAAATTGTATCCACTGACAGAAAAAATAGAGCGGGGTGATCCCCCGCCCTATTTTTTCTGTCTATTACAAAAACCGTGCGAACCAAATTCCAAGAGTAAAAAATCAGAACGGTCACGACGCTAAACGCTGTGTAAAGCAGCGCCCAAAGTTACCGCAGGCTTACAGTAAAACAGCCTTGTGAAACACTTTCTTGCCCTTACGAATAATCAACTGTCCGTCCTGGAAATCAGGCAGAGTGAAATTTTTAGTAAAGTCTGTCACCTTGCAGTCATTCACGGTGACGCCGCCTTGCTGGATAAGCCGTCTTCCCTCCCCTTTTGAGGCGGCAAGACCAGTTTTTACCAGCAGGTCCAGTACATTGATCTGTCCGTCGGACAGATCTGAAGCTGAAAACTCGGTAGTAGGCATATTTTCCGTGTTGCCGCCAGCGCCGAAAAGAGCTTTGGCGCTGTCTTGGGCCTTTTGCGCTTCGGTCTCTCCGTGAACCATTTTGGTAAGCTCAAACGCTAAAATTTCTTTTGCCTCATTGAGCCTTTCCCCCTCCCAGCGGTCCATCTCGTCAATCTGCTCCAAAGGCAAAAAGGTGAGCATTCGAAGACATTTCAATACCTCGCTGTCTCCCACATTGCGCCAGTACTGGTAGAATTCAAAGGGTGAGGTCTTGTTGGGGTTAAGCCACACGGCGTTGCCAGCGGTTTTGCCCATCTTGTGACCCTGAGAATCCGTCAGCAGGGTAATTGTCATTGCGTGGGCGTCTTTTCCCAGTTTTCGGCGGATCAGTTCGGTGCCGCCCAGCATATTGCTCCACTGGTCATCGCCGCCGAACTGCATATTGCAGCCGTAGTGCTGGAATAAATGGTAAAAGTCATAAC
>CAZGLW010000012.1:0-33265 GCA_964525985.1 uncultured Acutalibacter sp.
TTTCGGTGGCAGGGGCAGAAGGACTTGAACCCTCGGCACGCGGTTTTGGAGACCGCTGCTCTACCAACTGAGCTATACCCCTATACTTTTCAAACGCGCAATTATTTTACCATCTCGTGATGAAAATGTCAATATCCTTGAAAAAAATAATCTGAACCCGGGCTTTACCAATGTGCGGAGCGCAATATGGAACACGAAAAAAACATTCAGTTGGCACGGCTGTTTTCCGCGTTTTTCTCGTATCATGGGAATGGGAAACGCAAGGAGGCCCTGCTCCCAAAACGCTGTGCTGGCGAAAGCCATAAGGATTCCTTCCTTACATAATCCTGCGCTTGGGCGCGCCACATCCGGAAGTATTGTATTGAATCCGGCCGGGCGTACTTAACTGGAAAATACCAGTCTCTTGACACAATAATGACCCATATCCCGCGCCGAGGAGCTCCTTACGAAGCACCCCCTTTCGAACCAATCATCCAAAAGGCCTTCCCTTCGTCAGGGCGGCCAGATCCCCCGTTTCAAAATTCCCGATCAGTTGTTCTGCCAAGCCTTTAGCCTCATCAAACAGGTCGAAAAAGCTTTCCTCAGAGACGGTCCCTCCTGCGGTCCAGGACTCATTCCTGACATTGGCATAATCAACATCCTCCCGTTCGGTGACCGGCACCAGATGAGAGGAAACCAAAGAAGGCCTTCCCCGTTCGAGGCGGCTGAAAACCTTTAATTTTAAACCTGTTCGGTCGGTGAGCAGAGAAAAAACAAAGTGGGCATCAGACGTGGCCCGGTACAGTTCTTCCTCTGGCACATCCTCGCCGTACACCTGCAGGATCATATCCCGGTACAGCTTGGCCACCCGCCGCTGCATCGGCTCGTTTTTGGGGAACATTTGCCCCAGGGAGACCTCCGTGGGCAGCTTGCCGGTTTCCCGGCGCAGCATAACAGCGTCCAGCGCGGCCTCAATCTCCCCGTGCATGGTGGTACGGTTCTCATAAGGGCGCTGCTCCACCAGCCTGTCCGCCAAAGCGTTGATATAAGGGTGGGCGGTGGAATCGAGAGAATAGTGGCACAACAGCCCATAAACATATGAACGGTACCCCTCGTCCGGGTGCCGTTTTAAAAAATCTCGGGCGGCTCCCAGGGTTTTAGTGGGATTTTCCTCGTGAATCCTGTTCCCGTAGGACTTTAGGGATTTTCCTTTCATCCAGGGAAAATATCTGTGGCAAAAGAGAAAATCGGGGCCCTGTGCGCCCCAGAAAAAGGCGCACCGGTCGATTTTTTCCTTATCCGGCAAGGTTTGCAGAACAGCTTTTGCAAAAAGATTGTGTGTCAGACAGGCTGGCATTGCAACTCCTCCTTATTCAAAGTTTCCATCTCCGGCAGCCAGGGAAAGGCTTCCCGTAAATCCGGGGGAAAAACAGCACAGATCTCCCTCTCTGTATCCAGGGCTGGACAGGAAAGCCTGACGTACCCGCAGTGGAGGGCCTGACGGCCTATCAACTCTCGGCTGCCGCCGTAAAGTTCGTCCCCCGCCAGAGGATGGCCCAGAGCGGATAAATGTACCCTGATCTGGTGGGTGCGCCCAGTTCCCAGTTCCAGAGCCAGCAGGGTATGGCCGGTACAGGAAGCAAGCGCCCACCAGCGGGTGACAGCCCGCTCCCCATGTCCGCATTCTCGCAGGATCTTACTGCCCGGCTTCAGCCCAATAGGCAGATCGATCACGCCGGAGCCGGAAAGGTCCCCCTGGCAGACGGCGTAATACCGCTTTCGCAGCTTGGCGGCGGACACCGCCGCCCGGTGTTTTCCTATGAGCACGATCCCGCTTGTGTCCCGGTCCAGCCGGTAGATGGGCCGGAACATGCAGCTTTGCCCGGTTGCCTCGTAATGAAAGGCCACTGCATTTAAAAGACTGTCACTGTCATGGCCCGGCGAAGGATGTATCGGCATAAAAGGCGGCTTATTCATCGCCAGGTAATCCTCAGTCTCCCACAGGACGGAGGAAGGAAGATCCACTGCAAGGTACCGCCCTGTTTCCTCCGGCAGGCGTAAGGTCAGGACGTCTCCAGGTGAAATTGGCTCCGTAGCCCGGCAAGGGGCGCCGTTTTTCAAAATGCCCCCTGCTGTCTGTTTCTGCTTTGTCAAAAACCTTGCGGAGAACCCCAATTTGTACCGGATAAAATCCTTTACGGTTTTTTCGGCGCAGCTTTCCGGCACCGTATAATCCAGTACCCGCATCAGGAAATCCTGTCCGCCAGGTCCCGGATCATCTGCCGGAGGAAAGCCGGATCTCCGGGGAATTCTTCTAAGGCGGTCAGCGCCTGCTGTGTATATTCCTCTACCAGCCGCTGAGCCCGTTCCACTCCAAGAAGAGACACATAATTGCGTTTGCCCCTGATGGAGTCGACACCCACATTTTTACCCAGAGAAACAGAGTCGCCCAGCACATCCAGCACATCGTCCCGAATCTGGAATGCCATACCCAGGCCCCCGGCGCAGCGACGGGCGGCATCCAGTTCCCTTTCTCCCGCTCCGGCGGCGATACAGCCCATCTCGCAGGCCGCGGCAATCAGGGCAACGGTTTTTCCCTCATCCATAGTTTCCAAAGTTTTCAGATCTACTTCTTTTCCTTCCGATTTCAGATCCACGCACTGGCCGCCTACCATACCCTGGTCCCCGGCATACCGCGCGAGCCTTTTGGCAGCCTCAGCCGCGACATGCCCATCCGGATGGGAAAGGGCTGTCTCAAAAGCTTTGGTCAGCAGCCCATCTCCGGCCAAAAGGGCAATATCTTCCCCGTACAACTTGTGGTTGGCGGGCTTTCCGCGGCGCAGGTCATCGTCGTCCATGCAGGGCATGTCATCATGAATGAGAGAATAGGTATGGACCATTTCCACTGCGCAGGCGAAAGGCAGCGCAGCTTCCGGCTCTCCGCCGCAAAGCTCGCAGAAGGCTAAGGTCAATACAGGCCTTATCCGTTTACCGCCGCACATCAGGCTGTACCGCATTGCCTCCCGCACTGCACCGGCGGGATCACCGGGAACGGAGGGGGGCAAAAAGTCCTCCAGCGCCTGTTCGATCAGCTTTCTGTAGAATTCCGCCTTGTCATTCATCCATTTCTTCTCCGCTCTCCGTCAGTTTGGCCAGTTCTGTGATTTTCTGCTCGGCCTTGTCCAGGGTCTCGTAGCACTGAGCCGAAAGCCTTGCCCCTTCCTCAAACAGCTTCATAGAGCTTTCCAGTGGTTCTTCCCCGCTTTCCAGCTTTTCTACAATCTCCTGAAGCCTGTCCACGGCTTCTTCAAAGCTTCGTTTTGATTTTGCCGCCATTTTATCCTTCCTCCTTTTCTACGATCTCCGCTTTCGCGCGTCCTGTATGGAACCGCAGGAGCACCCGGTCCCCAGTTTCGATTTGGGAGACATCCCGGATCACCCTGCCCTGCGGGTCGGCGGTCACGGAATATCCCCGCGACAGGACCTTTAACGGACTCAGAGCGTCCAAATTTCCGGAAAGCAGGGCAAGGCGCTGTTCTTTGCGTTCCAGGCCCCCGCGGAAAGCCCGGGCTGTCTTGTCAGACAAATCATCCAGTTTACGTCTCCAGGGGTCTAATATGCGCTGAAAATTTTCCAGAGGGGAATCCTGGGTGAGCAGGTCAAGACTTTGCCGCAGATATGCAACCATGTCCTTTGCCTGATCGGTAAAATAGTCGTTCAGGGCGGCAAGCCTTTTCTTCTCCTCCCGGATATCGGGCGTGCATAACTCCGCAGCGGCGCTGGGGGTGGGGGCCCGCAGGTCGGCGGCAAAGTCGCAGATGGTATAATCAGTCTCGTGGCCGACCGCGGACACCACTGGAATACGGCAGACGGCAACAGCCCGGGCCAATTCCTCGTCATTAAAGGCCCAAAGGTCCTCGATGGAGCCGCCGCCTCTGCCCACGATCAGCACATCACAGGCGTTTTTTCGATCCATTTCTTTTACCGCTGCCGTGATCTGTCCGGCGGCCCCGTCCCCCTGCACCGTCACGGGGCAAAAAACAATCTGGGCCACAGGCCATCTTCTGGCTGTTACCTGTAAAATATCCCGGATTGCCGCCCCCGTGGGCGAAGTGATCACCCCAATACGTTCCGGAAAAGGCGGCAGGGACCGCTTGCGGTCACTGTCGAAAAGACCCTGAGCGGCCAGCTTTTCCTTCAACTGCTCAAAGGCCAGCGCCAGCGCCCCAACACCGTCAGGCTGAATATCCTCGGCATACAGCTGATACTGGCCTGAGGGCTCGTACACAGACACCCGTCCCCGGACGATGACTTTCATGCCGTTATCCAGGCGGAACCTCAGGCGTTTAGCGGATCCAGCAAACATTACAGCCTTTAAAACAGATTTGTCGTCCTTTAATGAAAAGTACAGATGTCCCGAACGGTAGTGATCAGTAAAATTGGAAATTTCTCCTGTCACCAGGATATCGTTCAATCGCCCGTCCCCCTCCAGCAGGGACCTGATGAAGAAGTTGACCTGGGAGACGGTAAGAGTTACAGCCATGATAAGCCCCCTTTTTTCTCAGCCGGCAACACCGCTATTTTGAAAGTTCTATACGCCTATTCACGGAGTGCTTTCTGTTTTACCACGGAAGCCAGCACACCGTTGACATATGGAGCGTCGTCTTTGCCCCCGTACTTTTTAGCCAACTCTACGGCTTCGTTGATGGATACGCTCTCCGGGATGGAATCTTCAAAAAGGATCTCGTATACGGCCAGGCGGAGCAGCGCCAGCGCAACTTTGGAAAGGCGGGAAATGCTCCACCCCCGGATATTTTTTTCGATCACGGCGTCGATCTTTTCGCGGTTCTCTTCCGTGCCGAAAGCCGCGGCTTCGGCGAAGGCGCTGGGCACCAGGTCCCTGGCTTCCGAAGCCGCATGGAGGATATCGTCCATTTTCTCCCCCGTAACAGCCTGTTCAAACAGAATACAGAACGCCTGTTCTCTCGCTTCCCTTCTTGTCATGCGGTTCCCCTCTTTTACCAAAATATGTCAAAAGGCCCACCCTGTTTCGGTGAGCCTTTTTCCAACATGTTCCATCAAGTTTTCATGCTTCATCGATAACGTTATTATACCCGTTATCCCACATTTACGCAAGAGAAAATCAAGCCGTACCCACAATTATTATTTTATCCGCGGTAAGCCCCGTCTGCTCCATCACGATTTCCTGAATGATAAGCATGTCGGAATCTGTCAGCTGACCTGAAGCTACCACGCTGCACTGGTCGTCGCTTAAATAGGCAACGCTCTCCTCGTACCCTTTGGCCTTCAACAGGTTCTCCACGTTGGTCTCTTTCAAAATATTCTGGGCGATTACCGAGGCCTGTTCTACCGCTTCTTTTTTCGCTTCGGCGTCCGCCTCAACGCTTTCCAGCACATCGTCCAGCAGTTCTATGGCCTCGTCCCGGGAGTTCTGCCTGTTGAGGCGGGCCTCTGCAAACTTGTCAGAGGAAGCGCCGGCTTTTTCCTTGAGATCGTCGGATACCGTTTCTACGTAAGCGTTGTTTACAAGCTGGGCAGCCCCCAACTCGCTTGTTGTACCGGAAGTTTCCTCAAGGTCGCCCACGGGAAGCTTGTTGGTGCCTGTGAACTGCCAATTGAGATACACCGCCGCACCCAGCGCCAGCACCAAAGACGCTAGGACCAACTGTTTTTTGCCGAATTTCATGACCGATACCTCCATAGATGAATTTTTCAGATTCCAACCGCGCTGGCCGCCGCTCTATCCTGTGTCCGTCACGCATACTTTAGCGGAGGACACATCCAGCGCCGTACGGACCGCATCTACCAGTTTTTCCCGAACCGCCGGGTCACCGGCGTATCTGCTCACTATCACCACTCCTTTTATCTCCGGCTGTATTTCCGTAACAGTAAGCGCGTGTTGTGCGCCGTCCGCGTCTTTTAAAATCACGTGGACTGTTTCCTTCTCCCCGCTGCTTCCACACTGGTCATCACGGGAATTCAAAGTCCCGTCAGCGGCATAAACCGATGTACCGCAATCTTCCAGGGTGACCAGCACAGTGGGGTCCTCTTCACCGGTAATGGCCCTCACCACGCGGGAGAGATCCTGTTCCATCTGGTCGCCATACGCTTCCGAGCCGGGAAACTGGGAGACAGCACTATCCTGCTCTTTTTCCCCTTTCTCCCCAAAAAGACTGGAGAGATAAATCAGAAGGACGCCGCAAAGTCCCAGAAAAACTACAGCCTTTGCCCCTTTTTCCTTAGAGAAGACTTTGCGGGCAAGTCTTTTCCATTTTTCAGCGTCCATCCGTTTGTACCTCCACCTCTGCCTCTTCCCCCAGAATGTTCCTGAGAAGCGCTCCGGCCCGTTCCGTCTCGGACTGATAAGCAAATAAAGCGCTCACCTTTTTTAATACTATGCTGCCGTCTTCCGTAATATCTATCTCGGGCACGATTTTTTCCGCTTCGATCTGCACGGAAGCCAACAGTCCCCGGACCCATTGTGACACATCTTCCCGGGCCGCTTCCTCAAGCTGGTCCGACACATAGCCGGAAAGCTCCTCCTGAGACTGTTCCGCTTGAATCTCCGGCCGGGCAAGGTCCCAGTCCACGGAAAAAAGACCGGAAATGCCCGAAACAAGAAGTACCAGCACCGCCAGGCCCCGGACAAAATCCACCATAACATTTGGGGAACAGAACCTGGCCACCAGTTCAGCAGCAGCCAGCACGGCGCAAACAGCGATAAAATCCTGCAAATTTACCCCGCCCCTTTCACAAACAGAATAATGGCCGCGCTTACCACGCAGACGGCACAAGTGCTGGCGATTACCGCCAAAATCATGCGGGAAACGGACCCGCACATACTGAGAAATGAACTGATTTTTGGCGCTTCGAACAGGTCCGCCGCGATCTGTCCCCCGGCGCATACAGCCGTCCAAAGAACGGCTTCGACTGTGACCGGCGCGAAAATGCACAAAGCTGCCAATATGCCGAACGCTCCTACTCCCGATTTGACAACGCGCACACTGTTATAAATAGCAGCCACCGCGTCGCCAAAAGCTCCCCCTACAATAGGCACCGCTGAGGAAACCACCAGCTTGGCCGCCTTGTTTGCTGCGGCGTCAACCTGCGCGTTTAATGCCGTCTGCACAGATAAAATCCCGGAAAAGGCCGTAACGGCCAGCACCAGCAGCCATTTGGCAAACCCGTAAAGGGAACTGCCCAGCCGCCCCAGCTTTACCTGGGAAACGGAAGAAACCAGCGCCAGCGCCAAAAACATGTGGAGTACGGGAAAAATCACAGCGGTGCAAAGGATTGGTATTGCGCTGCCGGCGGCCAGTGTCAGAAAGCTGTAGGAGGTCCCCGCGGCGGGACTGCCGGAGGCGGTTATAAGGGCGGCGTAGACGGGCACAGCGGAGAGAAGAAATACGCAAGCGCTTTCCACTGCCCGCCCGGCTGTTTCCATCAGTTCCAGAAGAGGAGCGGCCACCACTGCCGCACCGACCAGTGTCCCCGTCAGTGATACAGCCCCTCCAGCCCCGCCGGGATCGAAGCAATTGGCCAGTCTGCACAGTACCGTCACTACGGTAATAGCGGCCAGCGCCTTCAGGGGCCCTGTCAGCCTGTCCCTGAGGATTTGTGAAAAAGCCCGGAAGAGCCCTTCCCAGGAAAGACTGTCCCCAGCCTGCCCCGACTGTACGCCCGCCTGTGAAAGCAGGCTTTTGGTGTCCACGTCCAGGCTGTCGTAAAGGCCGGCAGCCCCGCTTTTTTCGTAAAGGTCCTCCTCTGTCCCCCACTCATGGGCGCTGGCAGCCATTCCAGGCAGAAAGGAGACCAGACAAAAGGCACAGAAAAGACACAACAGCAATTTGGGAATTCTCACAGCTTGACGATCTCCTCCAAGTATTCGAACAGCCTCAAAAGCAAGGGCAGAGCCGACGCCAAAATGGCCACTTTTGCCGCCAGGTCCACAGTACAGGCCAAAGCTTCCTCATCCGCGTCTTTGCACACACTGGACGCCAGCTGTCCAGCCAGAGCAATACCGACGGCCTTTAGCATTATGTTCAGGCAGTCCGCCTGGAACACGCCGGCGCCGGATAGGTTCTCTATTTGAGAGACCAGAGGTCCTGCCTGTTCCAGGACCGCCAGCAGGATCAGCACACTGGCCCCGACTGCCAGCAAAACAGCATATTCACTGCCGCTCTTTTTTACAAGGGCCCCAAATATCGCAGCGCATACGGCGCACACACCAATGCCGAAAATATCCATACTTACAGTCCGAAAATAGTTTTGATAGCCTGGAACAGGGTGTCTATCTCGTTAATAATCATCATCAATACCACAATGAGCCCCGCCAGAGTGGTCATCATGGCCTGTTCCTCCCGACCCGACCGGATAAGCAACTGGTTCAATACCGCTACAATAATACCGATAGCGGCAATTCGAAAAATCAAATCCACGTCCAAGATTTCTTTCCTTCCTTTCCCCTGTTTTCGGGAAGGTCAAAGCAGCACCAGGCACAGTGTAACGCCGCCAAACAGCCCCAAACAGACGCTGAGCCTTGACTTTTTCTCCCTTTCCTCCCTTGCAGACTTGAGGTGGGACGCCAGCAATTCCCCGTACAGGGCCAGGTGTTCCATTTGCCCCTGTGTGCCGCTTTCTCCCAGTCCCCGCACAAAGTTGTGGAACAAATCCAGATCGGACGGGTTTTTCAATAGTGTCTCCCCAGCCTTTCTCAGGGCGGCTTTCGGGTCCCTGGAAAACGCGCCGTCTTTTACGGCCAGCCGGCAGAACCGGGAGCCTGTTTCCAGTGCCACCAGTTCCGCCAAAGGCCGGGCGGAGTAGGAAACTCCCGTTCGGAAATCCTGTACCACGCGCTGGAGGTCAAGAAGGAGTTCTTCCCGTTCCCGTAGGCGGCCCGCCCCCCGCAGGCCCAGACACAGCCCGCTGAAAACCACCAGGACCGCACCCAGCACTTTCATATTCCTCATCTCCCGCTGTCTCAATTGATTCGATCTCTCCTGGCTGGGCCCTGCCCGCAAGGCGCACTACGGTATGGAAGGCACCGCTTTTCAGCAGTTCCCGGCACAGAGGGCGGCGGTGCAGATCTTCTCTCCCGGCGTGAACCGATGCAATAAGGGCCGCCCCTGAAAAGGCGGACCGGCTTACAACGCCCAAATCATCCGCCGAAAGTTCGTCACACAGTATGTATTCCGGGGAAAGCATACGGATTGCCGCGTCGAAAGCCGCCTTTTTGGGATAACCGATGAGCACGTCAGCGCAAGGACCCAGATCGAACCCGCCCCCGATTTCTCCCCGCTCGTCCAAAACCGCCACCCGGCGGCTGGGCTGGAATTTGCCAGAAGAAAGGGACAGGGCCAGATCCCGCAGAAAGGTGGTCTTGCCGCTGGAGGGCTCCCCCGCCACCAGCACTCCCCGGCGCAGGTCAGTCCCCTCTAAAAAAAGCCTGTCCGCACACCCTCTGGATTCCCTGGGGACACGGAAAGTAAGGCCCGTTATGTCTCTTACACTTTTTACTTCTCCATTTTCCAGAACGGCGGTACCGCAGATACCCGCCCGAAAAGCGCCGCCCACAGCCACATAGCCTTTTTTGATCTCATTCTCGTGGCTGAACACGGACTGGGCGCAGGTCTGTACGAAAATATCGCGCATTTCCTCCGGGATGATTTTGGTGAGCCCACTGGTCAGGGCGCGAGTGACCGTGCCGTCCTCCCGGAGAAAAAGCGCCCCTTCTCTGCCGCAAACCGCCACAGGCTGTCCGCTTTTCAGGTGAATATCAAAGGTCTGTGCCTTCACCTCACCGGGAAGGCGCAGCAGCATGTCCCCATAGCGGGGAATCCGCCTGGCCAGTTCGTCAAAACGGCTGTTATCCATGATCTCCCTTCTTCCTTATGAGATACTCCATTGTATGGGACGTGCCCCGGAAATAGAACAAGCGCCCCTTTTTAACAAAGGAGCGCTTCATAATCCAGCAGGCGGACTCAGTGGCCCATATAGGAAAGAAAAGCCTGTAAAACCGCACGGTCATTCTCATAGGTAACGGTCTCTAATGCCTCTTTGGGCTTTAGCCACTGGATGGCCGTCACCTCTTCCTCCTGGGCCTTTACATGCTTGCTATCGGCCCTGGCGGCAAAGTAAATCACATCTTTCATCACGTCAGGCTTGGGGGAATAGGTTACAGTGTGGCGGAACCCAGTATCCAACTCCACTTTCAGGCCGGTCTCTTCCCGGATCTCCCGAAGGGCAGTCTCTTCCTCGGTTTCATTTCCCTCCACATGTCCCTTAGGAAACGCCCAGTGGCCGCCGTTTTCATGGCGGATAAGCAGGATCCTTATTTTGCCGCTGTCCTTGACCCGGTACACCACAGCGCCGCAGGATTTTTCCTGTTTCACAAAGACTTCCCCCTATCTTGCAGAAAAGCGGTACACAGTCTTAGTAGAGAAAGGCTCATTGGGCTGCAGATACCGGAACGGGAAGTTTTGGTGGTTCACCGAATCGGGGTAATACTGGGTCTCTAAGCAGAAGGCGGTATGGGGCTTCATGGGCTGGCCGTCCTTGCCGGTAAGACCCTCTACAGAGTTGAAGGTATAAAGCTGTACGCCGGGCAGGTCGGAGAACACCTCCATGACCCTGCCGCTGTCCGGCTCATAGGCCTCGGCAAATTTCCGGAAACCTTCACCATCAATGCAGAAATTGTGGTCAAACCCGCCGCAAAGATGAATCATATGGTCGGCGGAAAACATATCACGGCCCAACTCCTTACCCTGGGTAAAGTCCAGCGGGCCGCCTGCCACATCGGAAAAGGTGCCGTCAGGGATCAAATCGTCGGACACATTTGTAACTTTAGACGCGTTGATGGTAAGAAAGGTGCCAAGCACATCCTTTTGGGGATTGCCGGAAAGGTTAAAGAAAGAATGGTTCGTGGGATTAAAAGGCGTTTCAGCATCAGAGACGGCATTGTACCGCAGTTCCAGAGAATCGTCTTTTTTAAGAGTATAGGTTACCTCCATGTTCAAACGGCCGGGGTACCCCTCATCTCCATCGGGACTTACATGAGAAAAGGTGACGGAAGGCTCGCCCTCTTTCACAGAGGCGCACATCTTCCACAAGACCTGATGACAGCCGCCGGGGCCGCCGTGAAGAGTGTTCCCGCCGTCGTTTTTCGAAAGCTGATAAGTCTTGCCGTTCAGCGTAAACTGAGCGTTACCGATGCGGTTAGCGTACCGGCCCACAAAGGTCCCCTGGTAGTTCGCGCCGAAATACTCTTCCAGTGTACGGTGGCCCAGGACCACGTCGCCCAGAACGCCGTCTTTATCTTTTGTCAGCAGCCGGACAATACGGCAGCCGTAATTGGTGACTGACAAAGTCATGCCGCTTTCGCTTTTCAGCGTGCACAGCTGCGCCTCCCTGCCGTCCGGGAACCTGCCGAATTCGGAGATTTCCGCATACACGGCTCATTCCTCCTTACCCAGCAGAGCCGCGCCGATGATTCCGGCGTCATTGCCCAGCTCCGCACGGCAGATAACAGTCTTTTTGGAGGAATTCATGGCGTACTGCTGCTTCTCCACAAATTCACGGACGGGAGCCATCAGGGTCTCGCGTTCGTTGGAAATGCCGCCGCCCACACAGAGAATGTCGGGCTGGAAGATATTTACCATGTTTACAATGCCCTCGCTGAGGTAATGAATATACTCGTCCACAATCTCCTGCCCGATGGGATCGCCCTGACGCATGGCGTCGAAAGCGGTACGGCCATTTACCCTGCTCTCGTCTCCCTCCACAAGGGTCCACAGGGGGGAATCTTTGGGGGCGTCCTTCATATGTTCTTTAGTGGTCTTGATCAAACCGGTGGCGGAGGCGTAGGTCTCCCAGCAGCCACTGCGGCCGCAGGTGCATGGACGGCCGTCTACCACAATAACGGTATGGCCCAGTTCGGCGCCGGCAAAATTGCTGCCGGAGTAAATCTTATGGTTGATGATAACGCCGCCGCCCACGCCGGTACCCAGCGTGATGGCAACGGCATTGTCAGCGCCCTTTAAGGCACCGGCCATGTATTCGCCGAAGGCCGCAGCGTTGGCGTCGTTCTCCATGATCACTTTTTTGCCGTCCAAACGCTCAGACAGCATGTCCCGCAAGGGGGTGTTGCGGAAAGGCAGGTTATTGGAGAACTCGATAATGCCGGTGGCCTTGTTGACCGTTCCGGGAGAACCCACGCCGATCCAGGGCACGTCGTCGATGGTAAGACCGGCATTTTTCAAGGCTTCGTAAGCTGTTGCAGCCATAGCGTCGGCCACCTGCTCGGCACTCTCTGTCTGTGTTTTAGAGGTAGCGCGGGCAATAATCTTGCTGTTTTCATCCACGATGCCGACGGCAATATTGGTGCCGCCCAGATCGATTCCGAGATAATACATAGTGATTTCTCCTTCGAAAAAAATTCGGGTCTCCCCTATAGTTATTAGTATACACCATTCTGCATGGAAAAGGCAACGGTAAACTGGAAATTTTCATGCCGTTTTTGGAGAAATCGCTCTTGCTTTTAAGAAAGCCATATGATAAGATAATGAAGTTAAATGCCGCTATGGCGGAACTGGCAGACGCAAGGGACTTAAAATCCCTCGGTGGCAACATCGTACCGGTTCGATTCCGGTTAGCGGCACCAAAATCGGCAGGTCGCCTTTAGGCGGGCTGCCGATTTTTATGATAAAAAACCGGAATCGAACTCTCGATCTCCGGTTAGCGGCACCACGTCGCGACAAGCCCTTGTGGCTTGCCGCGCTTTTCTTTTTGCAAAGCGCGGCGTTCGCCTTACGGGCTGTCGCTCCTCTCCGCAAAAGGTCACGCTACGCCTTCGTTGCTCGCTTGTAAACGCGCTCGCGACACTTCGGCTAGCTACCAACCTTTTGCGGGGGAAGGACTCAAGACCATTTTTTATAATCAAAAACCGGAGCGGTCCTGGAACTATGAACTGCCGAGCGCACTGCAAGGCCACAGTTCTCCCCCTTTACGCTTTGTGAGAGTTCTTCAGCCCGCATTGGGCGGGGTTGTCGATGAGATTGCCCAGGTAGTCGAACCGCGAGCCGTGGCAGGGACAGTCCCAAGTTTTTTCGTTGGGGTTCCACTCCAGCTGGCAGCCCAGATGGGGGCACCTGGCGGAAACCAGGTAGATCGCGCCGTCCTTGTCCCGATAAGCGCCCCGCTTTTTGCCGTTCCAGCGAATGACCGACCCCTGCCCGGGAAGAAGCGTATCGAACTCCTTGCCGGGAAAATAGAGGATCGCCTTTAGCAGTCCCTTTGCGCTTTTTTCCAGATCTTTAGCCAGGTTGGGCAAAGCCGCACTGGCCACAAAACGTCTGGGAGAAAAAACGCTGTCACTTTTCCTCTCCCCCGCGATCTCCCCACTGATCTGCACAGCAGCCGCCATTGAAGAAGTCATACCCCATTTATTAAAGCCGGTAGCCACATACCAGTTTGGCCGTGTGGGGGAAAATATGCCGATATAGGGCACGCCGTCAATAGTCCTGCAGTCCTGAGCGGACCACACTGCCGTCTCGGCACAGCCGGGCCACAGGAAATCGGCCCGGCGGCGCAGTTCGCCGTAGTACTTTTCGCCGTTGCTTTCCCCAGTCCGATAGACCCCGCCGCCCAACAGCAGCGTCTCCCCCGCGCTGCGGAAGGAGAGCCCCGGAGGATCTACCCCATAATATATGCCGGAAAGCTTTGGAGGGCCCTGAAGAGCCAGAACGCAGCTGCGCTCCTGGTGCATCCTGGTGAAGTAAAGTCCCGGGTAGTTGACAAACGGAAAATGGCAGGCAAACACGATATGCCGGGCGGAAACTGTGCCCCGGTCCGTTTCGATGGAACCGCGAAAGACGCGCTTCGCCCGGGTGTGTTCGAACACCTGGACCCTTTGAGAGACGCCGTTTAAAAATTTCAGCGGATGGAACTGTGCCTGGTCCGGAAAAAGCAATGCGCAGGCCCCCCGAAAGGGAAGCTCTTGCACGGCGGTAAGCTCCGCGCGGAGCTTCAATCGTTTTGCCGCATCCATCTCCTTCCTCAATAACTCCGGTTCACGTTCGGAATAAAGATAGGCCGGGAGGCGCTGAAAATCACAGGCGATCCCTTCTTCCTCCGCGATTTGCTGGTACTCCCCGACGGCATTTTGGTTTGCCCGAGCGTATTCCCGGGCGCGGCTCTCGCCAAACTGCCTGAGCAGACGGTCGTAAATCAAGCCGTGCTGGGCGGTGATCTTAGCTGTGGTGTTCCGGATCTGGCCGCTTCCTACCCGCTCCGCTTCCAGCACCACTGCCTCTATTCCTCGCCGCTTTAACTGATAGGCCGTCAATATTCCGGCCATGCCCCCGCCAATCACCGCCGCGTCAACCGCGATGTTCCCCGAAAGCTGCTCACGCTCCGGCAGATGTTCTGTTTTGCTCCAAATGGATTCCAAAAAAATCACCTCGCAACTGTATTGTTCCACTCAAAGGAAAAATTATAGGCAAAAAGAGGACCGTCTCCCGCGAAAAGCGGGAAACGGCCCCAGTTTTTTGCTTTTATTGAAGTGATTATACCCAATGCTGGCCGGTGGCGGTATCCTCAAAGGTGATGGAGCGCTTTAAAACGTCACAGGCTTTGACAAGACCCTCGTTCTGGCTCATAAGGATATCCTCATGTTCAATTGACAGAACATAGTCGTAGCCCACCATGCGGAGTTGAGATACAAAATCCTTCCAGAACAGTTCGTCGTGTCCGTAGCCGATGCTGCGGAACACCCAGGTGCGGTTCAGCGGATCGCCGTAGCTCTTATAATCCAGAGTACCGTTCACAGCGGAGTTGAATGGATCAATCTTGGTATCCTTTGCATGGACGTGGAAAATGGCCTCGCCGCCCAGATCGCGGATAGCGGCCAGAGGATCTATGCCCTGCCAGAACAGATGGCTGGGATCAAAGTTCGCGCCGATCTCGGGCCCGACAGCGGCACGGAGCTTCTTTAAGGTATAGGGGTTGTAGACGCAGAAGCCCTGGTGCATCTCCAAAGCAATCTTGTTGACGCCGTGAGACTTGGCGAAAGCCACAAATTCTTTCCAATAGGGGATAAGAATCTCGTTCCACTGCCATTCCACTACGTCCTGGAACTCGTTGGGCCAGGCGCAAACCACCCAGTTGGGATTCTTTGACTCTGGGCAGTCACCGGGACAGCCGGAGAAGCAGTTGATTTGGTGGATACCCAGCTTCTCAGCCATGAGCACCGCGTTACGCATATCATTATCAAACTGTTTGGCAATCTCCTTGTTGGGATGGACAGGGTTGCCGTGACAGGAAAGAGCGCTTATTTCCAGACCGGATTCCTGAATGGTGGTCACAAACTCCTGGAATTTTGCTTCGTCGTGCAGCAGCACCTCCGGGTCACAGTGGTCCTTACCGGGATAGCCGCCGCAGCCGATTTCCACCATCTGGGCACCCAGAGATTTGAAATAAGCCAGCGCTTCCTTCAGAGGGGTAGAACCGATAACATTACTGAGTACACCTAATTTCATGGGAATACACTCCTTTATCTTTGTGCCGAAAGGGCAGGATATTTTCCGGCAAAAATTCTTCAGCCCTCCGGTATTAGTTTGGTACTATTATACAGAATCGCTGACGAAATTTCAATCCTATTTCCAAAAAATATTGTGGAAATTCGCTCTTATTCCGCTCCCTGACTTTTCAAATACGCCACATATTCTTCCAGGCACATATCCAATTCCCGCATCCGTCTGGCATGCTCACGGCCCACATAGCGGTAGTGCCAGCTTTCATTGTCAATTCCGGTAATCTCCGCCTTGTCCTTGCGGTAACGCTGAATGAACCCGTACTCCGCCGCATGCTCCGACAGCCACCGGTATTCCGGGGTGTTCTCAAAATCATCGCTGACGTCGTTTAAATCCACAGCCAGACCGGTATGGTGCTCACTGTGTCCGGGCCGCTGGATCGTGCGCAAGGCGTCTTCTCTGGCTTCTTCTTCACCCATGCCCCCGCTGATCCTGCTGCTGACCCCCTGCTCTAAAATGATCTGCTGACTCTCCACGCTGCGGTAACCGGAAGCCACCCAAAACCAGACATCCTCCTGGCCGGCGGCGCTTATCATAGCCATAAAGTCATCGTACATCCGGGCGTCCACCTGCTCCTCGTCATTTACCGAAACCAGTTCTACCTCCCAATCATCAGGCAAGGGCGTTTCACTGTTGACCAGCACCAGCAAGGGGTCGGAAAGCTGGGTAAAACCTTCCGGCTCCCGGGAAACCTCCCCAGAGAAAAGCCGGGCGTTCTCCAAAGCGGAGCCTGAGCATCCCGTGCCGGACGGCTCCATCCCGGCGGAAAACTCAGGCTCCTTTCCAGACTCGGAGCCCAGATGGGCCGCACAGACAATAATGGCACATAACAGCGCCAGGACGGCACACACCAGGAGCACGAAAAACAGGGGTGGCCGGGTCTTTACGCCCGCTCTCATTTCCATTCCCTCTTTCCAACTAATCAGACGGCAAGCTTTCAAATCTTGCCAGCCGCCTGTTAGACGGGGGAAAACCTCTATTTCCTGCGGATGGATTCCATCAATCCGCCGCAGGAAATAATATTTTTAATAAACTCAGGGAAAGGATGCGCCTGGAAGGTTTGGCCGGTGGTTTCATCGGTAATCAGGCCCGAATCAAAATCCACAGAAACGACATCGCCGCCGGAAATGGCCAGAGCAGCCTCAGGACACTCTAAAATAGGCAGTCCGATATTGATGGAATTGCGGTAGAAAATGCGGGCAAAGGTAGAGGCAATCACGCAGGACACGCCGGAAGCCTTTAAGGCAATAGGCGCGTGTTCCCGCGAGGAGCCGCAGCCGAAATTTTTCAACGCAACCACAATATCGCCGGGCTTCACATTCTTTACAAAATCTTTGTCGATGTCCTCCATACAGTGGGCGGCAAGCTCCTGATGAGAGGCTGTATTGAGATAGCGGGCGGGGATGATCACGTCAGTGTTCACATCGTCGCCGTACTTGTGGGCTGTTCCTTTCGCGTTCATAACGATACTCCTTTCAAGCGTTTGAGTCCGTTTCCATCCGGATCTCCGTATGATAATACTGTTCCTGAAACTCCACGGCCCGGGCGATCTCCTCTTTTGTAAAGCTGGCTCCATCCGGGGCCAACACCCACTTTTCCTCCACGTCGTCAAACCGGTGAATGACAGCGATGAGCCTGCCGGTAAATTCCGTGAGAGGCACGTCCACCCCCAGGACGTAAGCGTCCTGCTCCTCGCCGTCCGGGGCGATCAGCCCGGGGACGTAACCGTAATTGATGGGATAAACCAAACCGGGGTGCTTGGGGTGGACAGTCCCGGCAGGCCGGTCAATTTTTATGGTGACAATCTCTCCGAACTTCATGGCTGACAGCTTTTCTGGATCGGTGAGATACCCGGTGACGGCGCTGGCGGCGGCTACCGCCGGGGAAGCCAGCACGACTTCGGATTCGGGATGTCCCATGCGGCCTACAAAATTTCGGTTGGTGGTGGAGACGGCCCTCTCGCCCTCGGCCAAAATGCCCATATAACCCCCCAGACAGGGCCCGCAGGTGGGCGTGCTGAACACAGCGCCGGCTTCAATAAAGATTTCGGCCAGCCCTTCCCGGATACATTGGAGATAAACGGACTGGGTGGCGGGGATTACAATGCAGCGCACGCCCTTTGCCACCTTTCTGCCCTTTAAAATGGCAGCGGCGGCCCGCATGTCCTCAATACGGCCGTTGGTGCAGGAACCGATCACGCTCTGATCGATTTTTACATCGGCCACCTCGTCGATTACCCTGGTGTTCTCGGGTAAATGGGGCATGGAGACTGTGGGGCGCAGGGCAGCCAAGTCGATCTCCACAACGCGGGTGTATTCCGCATCCGGGTCGGCCTCAAACACCTCGATTTTCCCGTTATAGCGGTCCTTACAGTAGGCCAGGGTCTGCTCGTCCACTGGAAAAATCCCGTTTTTGGCCCCGGCCTCGATAGCCATATTGGCAATAGTGAACCTGCCGTCCATTGAGAGAGACGAGACCCCCTCGCCGGTAAATTCCAACGACTGGTACAAGGCGCCATCTACGCCAATAAGACCGATCAGATGCAAAATCACATCTTTGCCGCAGGCAAAACCCGTCAGCCTGTTTTTCAGAACCACCTTAACAGCGGGAGGCACCTTGAACCAAGCCCTGCCGGTGATCATGCCGGCGGCCATGTCGGTGGAACCCACCCCTGTGGAGAAGGCGCCCAAAGCGCCGTAGGTGCAGGTGTGGGAGTCGGCGCCTATAACACAGTCACCGGGGCCCACCAGGCCTTTTTCAGGCAGCAGGGCGTGTTCAATTCCCATCTCGCCCACATCGAAGAAGTTGACGATGTCATACTTGTTGGCAAACTGCCGGGTCTGCTTGCTCTGCTGGGCGGCCTTAATGTCCTTATTGGGCACAAAGTGGTCCAACACCAGCGCGATCTTCTCCCTGTCAAAAACAGAATTTGCCCCTGCCCTTTCAAACTCGTTGATGGCCACAGGGGAAGTGATGTCGTTGCCGAGCACCATATCAAGCCCGGTTTCGATGAGTTGCCCCGCCTCAACGGAAGCAAGCCCCGCGTGAGCCGCCAGGATTTTTTGGGTCATTGTCATTGCCATTTGTTCCTGTCCTCCTTATTTGTCGATAAGTCATATTTTAAAAGCAGGTACTCCAAAGAGTCTTCTAAAGCCCGCCAGCTGGCCGCCACCACGTCTTCGGAAACGCCCACAGTGGTGAACGTCTCTTCCCCGTCGGTGGAGGTGATTAGTACCCGTACCCGGGCCGCGGTAGCGCTTTTGCTGTCCAGGACCCGCACCTTATAATCGATCAGCTTCATTTTGGACAGAAGCGGGTAGAACACCTCCAAAGCCTTGCGCAGGGCTTTGTCAAGGGCGTTTACAGGGCCGTTGCCCTCAGCGGCGGTCAGTTGGACCTGGCCGCCCGCCTGGACCTTGACAGTGGCGCTGGCGCCGCAGTTTGGACTGGCCCCATCTGGGCTGTCCCGGTAATCGGTGTAAATATGGTAATACAGCAAGTGGAAAAACGGCGGATAGGGCCGCATACGTTTTCTGACCAGCAGTTCAAAGGAAGCGTCAGCCCCTTCGAACTGGTAACCCTGAGCCTCCAGATGTTTCAACTCGTCCAGCACCTGCCGAACCTCTCGGGAATCGACAGGCACCTGGGGGAAGACCCTGCGGATCTTTTCCAGAACCACCGCCCGGCCGGAAATCTCCGAGGCCGGGAATCGGCGGCTGTTCCCCACAAGCTCCGGATCCACCTGCTCGAAGGAACGCGGGTCCTTCAGCACACCGTCGGCGTGCATACCCGCTTTATGGGAAAATGCGTTTTCGCCCACATATGGCAGGGCCGCCGGGAGATCGATATTCGCTAAAGCCGCCAGTTCGCGGGCCGCATGGGCCAGAGACGGCAGCCGCTCCTGAGGGATGCAGGAAATACCGAGCTTCAGTTGCAAATCGGGGATAACGGTGGAGAGGTTCGCGTTGCCGCAGCGCTCGCCAAATCCCAGGAAAGTACCCTGGACCTGGACGGCTCCTGCCAGGACCCCGGCCACACTGTTGGCCACAGCCATGCCGCAGTCGTCGTGAAAATGTACTGCCACCGGCACGCCAAAACTTGCAGCCACGTCTTTTACCATGCGGGCGGCGTCTTCGGGGAAAGTGCCGCCGTTCGTATCACAAAGACACACCGCATCGGCTCCGCCCCTGACAGCCGCGCCCACAGCGGCTAAAGCGAATGTCCTGTCGTCTTTATATCCGTCGAAAAAGTGCTCGCCGTCAAAGATGACCTCTTTGCCCCTGTCTTTCAAAAACCGACAGCTTTCTTCTATCATTTTCAGGTTTTCTTCTTCGGTGGTTTCGAGAACCTTGTCCACGTGGAACTTCCAGCATTTCCCGAAAACGGCGCAGCAGGGGGTCTGTGCCTCCAGCAGCGCCCTCAGGCTGCCGTCCTCTTCCGGCGGGGTATTTTTCCGCCTGGTGCTGCCGAAAGAAACCAGCTTCGCATGGGAAAGGGAAAGCTTCCCGGCCAGCTTGAAGAACTCGGCGTCTTTCGGGTTTGAATGCGGGTTCCCGGCCTCTATGTAAGCAACGCCCAGCCTGTCCAGCACCCGAACAGCTGCCAGCTTATCCTCCAGAGAAAAGGATACGCCGCCTCCCTGGGCGCCGTCCCTCAGCGTGGAGTCAAAAATTGTCACAGAATCCGGCATATCACTCTTCCTCTCCGGAATAAAACGGTTCATCGGCCAAAAGCCTGGAGTACAGCTTCATGGAGTCATCATAATAGGCCATATTCTTTTCACTTTTTTCAATGGAAGAGCCCTCAGCCGCGCGGACAGACACCCGGAGCCTCTGGTAAAGCTCAGTCAAGATTTCGCTGGTATAAGCGTCATCTTCGGGGGGTTCCGGTACAAAATTGGAGAAAGCTTTAAAATCTGACCAGGGCCGCATGGCATTGGAAAAATCCGTTCCGTCCTCCGGCATGGGCGTGCCGTCGTTATACTGGAACATTCCGGAAAATTCACTCTCCATGAACTCAAAAGCCGCCGCGTCATGGAAAAAGATCATGGACTCGTTAAGGGCGCAATCCGCCGAAAATTTCATGATCTGGGCCTCCTGGAATTCCGCCTGCTCCGTCGAGGTGGGATTGGTCAGAAACACATAGTTTACCACTGAAACCTCTACCCTTCCGTCACCATTCCTGTCGTCGGCATACTCCGCGATACAGCGTTCCAACTCCTCTATACCGGAAGAGGACATGCTGTAAGAAGTCATCAGGGCAACAGTGTAATCGGGCTGCACTTTTGAGACGACAGAATAGACAATACTGAACAGCAAAGCGGCCACCAGAACAATGACCACCAGAGGCCCTTTGTGGTAATACCACCAGTTATCGCGCTTTTGCTTGGGCGTTTGCGGTTCATCGTCTTTCGCGTGTATGGTATCCTCACCGGCATTTATCAAATATCTTTCCCGCGCCATATCGGGGCATCCCTCCCGTCCTGAGAAAGTTGTTCTCCCTGCACGACAAATCAAGAGAACGCGCCGAGGTTATTATACCTCAAGCGCGTCCTCTTGTCTACATTGAAATTTGGGAAAAGCCTGTTATTGAACGCACCTGTGAAGCTTACCCGTCCAGTAACTTTCAACTGATCTACCGGTTACTGCCGCACCGCAGCACAGCCCCACAGTTCTTTTTAACTGACCAATCGTTCAGCGGCCCAGTTCCCCGCGAACCTCCTCAAAGCACTTGACCGCATAATCGATATCCTCCCGTGTATGGCTGGCGCACACCTGGGTGCGGATACGGGCCTTGCCCCTGGGCACCACGGGATAGGAGAACGCCACCACATACACGCCCTTCTCCATCATGCGACTGGCGTACTCGCCGGCGAGGCGCTCATCATAGAGCATAACGGGGACACAAGGGTGGGTCCCGGGAATAATGTCAAAGCCGCTGTCCACCATCTGCCTGCGGTAATATGCGGTCACATCCTCCAGATGGTCCCGCAGGGCGGTGGTCTCTTCCAGCATGTTCAGCATTTCAATGCTGGCGCCGGCAATAGCGGGAGCAAGGGTATTGGAAAACAGGTAGGGGCGGCTGCGCTGCCGCAGCAGGTCTATAATCTCCCTGCGGCCGCTGGTGTAGCCGCCTGAAGCGCCGCCCAGAGCCTTGCCGAGAGTGCCGGTTATCACGTCCACCCGGCCCTCTACGCCGCAGTATTCGGGAGTGCCCCGGCCGGTCCTGCCCACAAAGCCCACAGCGTGGCTGTCATCCACCATTGTCAACGCTTTGTACTTGTCCGCCAGGTCGCAGATGCCCTTTAAATTGCAGATAATGCCGTCCATAGAGAAAACGCCGTCAGTGGCGATAAGCTTTATTCTGGCGCCGTCAGCGTCGGCCTCCTTCAGTTTGGATTCCAAGTCCTCCATATCATTGTTCTTATAGCGGTAGCGCTTGGCCTTACAGAGGCGCACGCCGTCGATGATGGACGCGTGGTTCAGCTCGTCACTGATTACCGCGTCATCGGCGGTTAAAATGGTTTCAAACAGGCCGCCGTTGGCATCGAAGCAGGAAGAATACAGGATGGTGTCGTCCGTACCCAAAAATCCGGAAAGCTTTTTCTCCAGCTGCTTGTGAATGTCCTGGGTGCCGCAGATGAACCGTACCGAAGCCAGACCGTAGCCCTTCTGGTCATAGGTTCGCTTGGCAGCCTCGATCAGCCGGGGATTATTGCCCAGACCCAGATAGTTGTTGGCACACATACACAGCAGTTCCCTGCCGTCTTCCATCACAACCCTGGCACCCTGAGGAGAAACAAAAGGCGCCTCGCCTTTAAACAGCCCAGCCTCCCGTATATCCTCCACCTCTTTGGCGTAAATACTTAAAATGTCGTTTTTTCGTGCCATTTCTTATGGTTCCTCCTTTATAGATGTATAATAGCGTGGTTGGCGGATCAATCGCCGATATGGGACCAGTCCAGCACCACTTTGCCGGACTGTCCGGAAATCATCGCCTGGAAGCCTTTTTTGTAATCCCTGACATCAAAGCGGTGGGTAATGATGGGAGCGATGTCCAGCCCGGCCTGGAGCATGGTGGTCATCTTGTACCAGGTGTCCCACACCTTGCGGCCGTAAATGCCCCGCAGATTCAGCCCGTTAAAAATCACCGTTTCCATGTCAACGGAGGTGGAAGCGGGCAACAGGCCCAGCAAAGCGATCTTGCCGCCGTGCTTCATGTTGTGGATCATATCGGAAAGGCCGGCCTGGCTGCCGGACATTTCCATGCCCACATCAAAACCTTCCGTCATGCCTACCTGCGTCATCACCTCGCTGAGCTTTTGGGAGCGCAGGTCAACAGTCTCGGTGGCCCCCAGCTTTTTGGCCAGGTCCAGGCGGTAAGGGTTCAGGTCGGTAACGATCACATGACGGGCGCCTGAGAATTTAGCAATGGCCGCCGCCATAATTCCGATGGGGCCCGCGCCGGTGACCAGCACGTCCTCGCCCAGCACATCGTAGGAAAGGGCGGCATGGGTGGCATTTCCGAAGGGATCGAAAATGGCATAAAGTTCCTCCGGCACATTTGGACTGCATGGCCATACGTTGGAAGAGGGGATCACCAGATATTCGGCAAAGGCCCCGCTGCGATTCACGCCCACACCCTTAGCGTCCTTGCAGTTTTCCTTGTGACCCTCCAGACAGTTGCGGCACTTGCCGCAAGTGATATGTCCCTCGCCGGAAACCAGGTCACCGGTCTTAAAGCCCTGCACGCCGGGGCCGACCGCTACCACCTCGCCCACATACTCGTGACCGGCCGTAAGCCCGATGGGAATGGTGTGCTGTGCCCAGTCGTTCCACTGATAAATATGTACGTCTGTACCGCAGATAGCCGTTTTGTGGATCTTGATCTTCACGTCGTTGGGCCCTACCTCCGGGACAGGCACCCGCTTCATCCACAGTCCCTGTTCCGGCTTTTCCTTTACAAGCGCCCACATCGTACCGCTCATAACCGCATGACCTCTTTCATTTCAATTTTTGCGGCGGAAATTGCCGCCGTCAAGGTTTTACCGCGTCCAGTATACAGCAAAGAACAGAGGTTTTCAATAGAACTATATGGGCATTTTGTCTTTCTTTTATGCTTTTTTACCGTCAATATTCCACAAATTTTTTGTATTTAATTTAGCTTTTCCGTCGAATTTGAAAATGACACTTGATTATTTCGGTGCTTCGTAGTAAAATTTCGATGTGAGGGCATTTTGTAATTACAATATTGGGGTTGATTATTACATTCGACTGTGGGAAAGGAGGCGACGGACCCAAAGCTTATTGTCAAAATGCTTTACGAAAATGAACCGAGGTAAGAAACAAGAATGTGCAACACTGAATTTAGGAGGTCATGACATGAAATTAAGAAAGCTGACCGCGCTCGGGCTGGCTGCTTGCCTGGTGCTTGTGTGCGCCCTGTCCGGCTGCAGCGGTTCCACAACCAGTTCCACTGCAACCGCTGTTTCTAGCACAGCCGAGTCCGTCTCCAGCACCGCTGGAAGCACCGCTGTTTCCAGCACGGATGAAACCGCTTCCGGTGATGAAGCTTGGGACTCCGCCGACCTTTCATGGAAAAAGAACACCGACCCAGTTACTATGGAGTGCTACATTGACTTCGACTGGTATTCGGTCGATACTTGGGGCAAAGACGCCATCTCCCAGTACATCACCGAACTTACCGGCGTCACTCTAGACGTAACTAAAGCTTCTGACTCCAACCAGCTGATGGTGCTGCTGGCTTCCGACTCTCTGCCTGAACTGATCTTCGAGACAAACCAGTACAGCCGCTTTATGGATGAGGACAAGTGCTACACCTACACCGAACTGATTGAAGAATACTGCCCCGAGTTTATGGATCTGATTGACCCCGTTGAAATTGTGAACAACACTATGCAGGGCGGGGGCAAAATGTTTACCCTTCGTTCTCATTATGCCAGCCAGTCCGACGTGGAGGATCCCCGATATACCTATTCCCCCGGCGATGCCGGCCTGCACATCAACGAAACCATTATGGAAGAGTTGGGGAACCCGAGCCTTGAGAGCGTCGAGGACTTCCTGTCCATTATGGCTTCCGTAAAAGAAAAGTATCCCGATCTGATCCCCTATATTCCCCATCCGAGTTGGGCTAATCCTTTCTGTGAGTATTTCGGCTTTACCTCCGCCACCGCTATCAGTTACGACGGCGACCAGGCCTTCATCGGCATGTCCGATCCCGGTTTTAAGGACTGGCTGCAGTTTATGAACACCATGATGACCAGCGGCTATATGAGCGCGGAGGCATATGCCTACGAGCCCGAGCAGTTCTTCCAGATCTGCCAGAGCGGCAGCGCTTTCTCCTGCTCTTACAACACCGGCTACTGCGATGATATCAACAAAGCTTTTGACGAGGGCGGCATCGAAGGGCATTTTATCCCAGTCACCACCGCCCTGACCCATGACGGCGAAAACGATTTTCAGCCTCTGGACTACTCCACCGGCTGGGCCTACTTCTTTATCAGCAAGAACTGCAAAAATCCCGACCGGGCCATCCAGTTTGTTGAGTTCCTAAAGAGCCCCTTCGGCGACCATCTGACCCAGTGGGGCATTGAGGGCGAGCAATACACCCTTACAGAGGACGGCCTGCTTCAACGGCCCGAAGGCTTTGCTGATCTGACTGCCCAGGAGACCGGCATTAGCGCCTGGTATTTTATGGCCAGCGGTTTGGGCGAAGCGGTGAACACAGCCTCCACCCGTCTCAGCGCCCCCGATTACAGCCAGGGCCAGGATCTTCGGGAATTCCGCAAGGAGTATTATGTGCGTCAGCCCGCTTTGGCTTTCACCACACCCCAGGCCGACACCGATGAATACACGATCTACACCAAACTGGTCGATCTGTGGACCAACTCTCAGGTTGAGCTTTACTCCTCCACCGATTTCGAGTCCTCATATAACACCTTTATGGAGAACTGCCAGACCATCGGCATTGATACGCTGAACGCCTATTACACTCAGGCCTTCCAGGACGCTCTGGAAACATATGAAGAGGCCGGCATCACATTCTGAGCCTGAGCCCCCGCGTATTTTATATAAAAAACATCTGAAAAGCACCATAGAAAGAAAAGGGAACCCCCGCCCCAGCCAAGTTGGGACGGGGATTCTCAATGAGGTGAAAAACTATGAATGACAAGATCATACTGGCTTCTAATGGAAAAACCACCTATCGTATCGTCACCGCCCGTGACGCCATCCCCGCCGAACGCCATGCCGCAGAAGAACTAAAACGCTTTTTGTACGAGATTACCGGCGCAGACTTCCCTCTGGCCCTGGCCGACGAACCCTCCAAAGAAACCGAAATCATTGTGGGCGACTGCTCCCGTCTGAAAGAGATCGGCTGCAAAATCGATTTCAGCGCCCTGGGCTGCGAGGGCTTTACCATTAAAACCGTGGGCAAGAGTATGGTCATCGCGGGCGGCAAGCCCCGGGGTACTCTGTACGGCGTGTACACCTTTTTGGAACAGCATCTGGGCTGCCGCTGGTTCACCCGAGACGTGAGCCGCATCCCCCGCAGAGAAGAAACAGTGCTGCCCCTTCTGGACGAAACTCAGGTGCCCATGCTGGAACAGCGCGACCCCTGTCACAAGGGCAATCTGGATCCCGACTGGCACGCCAGGAACAAGTCCAACAGTATGATGCTGGAGGACCTGAATGACACTTACGGCTACAAGGTAGATTACTATCCTTTTGTCCACACCTTTAACTCCCTAGTACCCGTAGAGGAATACTTTGACTCCCACCCTGAGTATTTTTCCGAGATCGACGGCAAGCGCGTAAAGGAACACACTCAGCTGTGCCTTACCAACCCCGACGTACTGAAAATCTCTGTTGCCAAAGTGAAGCAATGGATCAAGGACCATCCCAAGATCTCCATTGTATCCGTATCGCAAAACGACTGGGCTAACCCCTGCCAGTGCGAACACTGCCGGGCCATTAACGAACGTGAGGGCAGCATGGCCGGTGCCCTGATCGAATTTGTGAACAAGGTGGCCGAAGCTATTGAAGAGGAATTTCCCAACATCGCTATCGACACTCTGGCCTATCAATGGAGCCGGAAAGCCCCGAAAACTCTTCGCCCCCGGCACAATGTGATTGTCCGCCTGTGCAGCATTGAGTGCTGCTTTGCCCATCCCCTGTCAGATTGCGACCATGTGGCCTCCTTTGCCTCAAGGGACTGGTGCCGGGCCGGCTTTGCCCAAGACCTGATAGACTGGGGTAAGGTGTGCGACAGGCTGTACGTGTGGGATTACACTACTAACTTTGCCCACTACCTCAATCCTTTCCCAGACTTTAAGGTATTGGGACCCAATATCCGCTTTTTTGTGGAAAACAATGTAAAAGGGATTTTCGAAGAAGGGTGCGTGTCGCTTGGCCGCAACGGCGAACTGAATGAATTGCGCCAGTATGTGCTGGCAAAACTTCTCTGGAACCCCTATCAGGATACCGACGTCCTGGTGAACGAGTTCCTTACCGGCGTGTACGGAATGGCTGCCGTTCCCATGAGGGAATACTTTGACCTGATCCATGAGCAGGTGGCCGATAAGGACGTTCACATGGGAATTTATGACACTCCCCACAGTTCCTATCTCAACCGGCAAATGCTGGCGAAGGCTGATGAGATTTTCGACAGAGCGGAAATGGTGGCCGACAACGAAGAAATCCTGGAACGGGTCAGGGTGGCCCGGCTATCCATTCGTTATGTGGAACTTACCTACATACCAATGATTGACCCCGACCGCGCCGAATTGGTAGAAGAGTTTGCCCGAGACCTGCAAAAGGCCGGCTTCAGTGAGATTCGGGAGAGTTTGCCCGTGGAGGAATCTTTAGACATCCTGCGCAGGGGTGAACTGAAATTGGTGAATATCTGATTGTCCGCAATCCCCCAAAACACAAATCCCAAAAAAGGAGGTAATCTTATTGGCGGCAAAAGCCATAGTGAAAAAGACGCCTAAGAATTCGGCAGAGTCCGGCCGGCGTTGGCGCCTGTTTAAATCACAGATCACCCTGCAGATCTTTGCCTGGATGGGCATCCTGTTTTTGATTGTCTTCTGCTTTATCCCAATGTTCGGCATCATCATAGCCTTTAAAGACTACAAACTGTCCCAGGGGCTGGTGGGTTTTATTACAAGTGACTGGGTCGGTTTTCGGTGGTTCGAGGAATACTACCATGACATCGTCTTCTGGCCTACTATTAGAAACACCATTGTGATGAGCCTTTTAAAACTGGTATTTACCTTCCCCGCTCCTATCATTTTCGCTCTTGCCGTCAACGAAGTGCGAATCAGCCCTATCAAACGGGTAGTACAAACCATAAGCTATCTGCCCCACTTCATGTCGTGGATCGTGGTATCAGGCCTGATTTTCTCCTTTCTGAACGAGCAGAACGGCTTACTGAACCAAGCCCTGAAGAATTTGGGGATTATTGACAAATCCATCTCTTTCCTGGCCGGCACCCAATACTGGTACCCTATTGTGGTCATCAGCGATGTGTGGAAAGAAATGGGCTGGTGGGCCATCATCTTCCTTGCGGCTATTACAGGTGTCGATCAGTCACTTTACGAAGCTGCAAAGGTGGATGGTGCCGGGCGTTTCCGTCAGATTTGGAATATTACACTGCCCAGCATTAAGGGTACCATTATTATCGTCCTTATCATGAGCATCGGCAACCTGTTCGGCGGCGGCATCAGCGGCTCAAACTTCGATCAGGCATATATGCTGGGCAACGCAGCCAACAACAGCGTTTCGCAGATAGTGCAGACATACACTCTTACTATGGGCTTATCACAAGGGCGGTACTCCTACGCCACCGCTATCAGCCTGGTTCAGTCCATCATCTCACTGGTCCTGATCATGTTCAGCAACTGGCTTTCCAAAAAGCTGAGCGGTGTTGGGCTGTTTTAAGGAGGAGTAGCAGTGGCAAAGACAAAAAATCTAAACAAGATTAAAAGGACCCGGGAGGACTGGGTCGTGGACATCATCGTATACATCATTATGTTCGTGGTATTTGTGGCCTGCCTCTACCCCTTCTGGTACGCTATTGTAATTTCTTTTAACAAGGGTACCGACGCTGCCCGGGGCGGCATCTTCTTCTGGCCCAGAGCCTTTACTCTGGAAAACTACCAGCATGTGCTGAGCGATGACAGTCTTCTGAGAGCCTATGTGGTTACCATCGCCCGTACCATTATCGGCACCGTGACCAGCGTACTCTTTACCTCTTTGTTTGCTTACGCGATGGCCCACGCCAAGCTGATGTTCCACAAGTTCTACAGCATGATGCTAATCATATCCATGTACTTCTCCGGAGGCATGATTCCATATTTTGTGCTGATTAAGCGCATCGGACTGATGAACACTTTCTGGGTGTACATCATCCCATCACTTTTAAGCGCATTCAACGCTATCATCATGATGAGCTTTTTTCGGGAGATTCCGGGAGAACTGGAGGAATCGGCAAAGGTGGACGGTGCCAACGACGTAACTATCTTTTTCCGCATTATTCTGCCCATCTCCACTCCTGTGCTTTCCACTGTGGCGCTGTTTAACGGCGTGGGACACTGGAATGCCTGGTTCGATTCCGCTTATTATGTAACAAACAAAAACTTAAAAACCGTTGCTTATCGGCTGATGGAACTCATCAACCAGGCAAACCTGACCTCAATTTCCGGCATGGATGCCACCTCTCAAAGGGCGGGTACCGCAGCAGCGGCAACATACACGGCTGAAACGATTCGAATGGCCACCATGATCGTGGTTATTGTACCTATCGTTATGGTTTATCCTTTCCTGCAAAAGTACTTCGTCAAAGGTATTATGATTGGGTCGATTAAGGGTTGAATTTGTAGACAGTATGCTATACAATGAATACTTAAAGAACCATTTACCTTTAAAACTGAGGTGGAGTCATGGAATCGATACCAAAATACCAGCAGATTTATCAGTACTTTGTGGACCGGATCAAATCAGAAGAGTTTACGGACGGGCAGCAGCTGCCCACAGAGGAGGAACTGTGCTCTCTCTTTGACGTCAGCCGCACCACGGTGCGCAATGCTCTTAACGAGTTGTTCCATCAGGGCTACATAACCAAAAAACACAGCAGGGGCTCCTTTGTGCGGTCGGGCCAGGCCTCCATGTCTCTCGACAAGCTGGAGGGATTTACGCAGGAAATGGCACATCGCGGTTGGAGGGTAAGTTCGCGTCTGTTGCGCGCCGACCTAGAAAGCGCCGGTAATTTGGCTGCCGCACGGCTGGACATCGATGAACGTTCCAAAGTATATGTAATAGAGCGGCTGCGTCTGGTGGAGGACAAGCCAATGGCTATCGAAAGGATGATCCTTCCCTTTTTCCGCTGTCCCAACCTTCTCAGGCATGACCTGACTGGCTCTCTGTACAAGCTTTTGGAAGAGGAATATGGGCTTCGCGCCCGGCAGGCCAGCCAGGCCCTGGAGGCTATTGTAGTGGAGAAGAAGGAAGCAGCACTTTTGGGTCTAAGCCAAAAATCGCCGGTGCTCCACATTGAGCGCACCAGCTACCTAGCCGACCATACCCCTATGGAGTTTACCGATTCCATCTACCGTGGCGACAAGTATAAATTCTACGTAACATTAAAAAAATAGCACCTTGCGGGCCGCCGCTTGGACGGCGGCCCGCAGTGTGTCTATCCGCAATCACCTATATGGAGGTGTCAAATTGCAGCGTTCATATTATCTGACCGTGGACGGCGGAGGGACAAAGCTTTATTCCTTGCTGTTCGACGAAAAATTAAAACCGGTATCCTCCGGAACCGGCGGGTCTATCAACCCGCATTTTACAACATTGGAAGAAGTGCGCCACAGCATGGAACAAAGCATTGAGCAGTGTCTTGCCCCATTAAAGGGCAGGGACTTTCGAATCGAACATGTATGGATCTCCATGCCCGGCCCTGGAGACCTGTATGAGCATCTGCTGAGAGAGCACTGTGAGGTCGGCGGCTTTGAGAGCCTTTCTGAAGGCGAAACAGCCATTCGTGGCGCTGGGATCTGCACTGGCATGGCAATCATCTGCGGCACCGGCTCTACCCTTTTCTACATAAAGGACGGCAAGTGCGTTCAATGGCAGGGCGGCTGGGGTAGCCCCTTTGGAGACGAAAGCAGCGGCACGGATATCGGGATTATGGGGCTTCGTGCCGCTCTCCGCTCTTACGACGGCTGGGGAATGAAAACCCGGCTGGAAACGGAAATCCCCGGTTTTTTTGGCGGGACCGATTTCAGGAGCAGCGTTTTCAAGATTTGGGACGCCAAAGACCGCCGTAGCGTGATTGCCAGCGTCTGCCGCCTGGTAGAGCAGTGCGCCAACGATGGTGATTTGTGCGCCCGAGGAATTTTAGCAGAAGCTGGCCACAAGGCGGCGGGACAGGTTATGGCCTTCATACACGGCGGCCGCATTCCCGAGGACACTCCCCTTGTGTTGGCCGGCGGGGCCTGGAAAAGTGGTGATACCATGATCCGCGCCTTTATCCAGACTCTTTTCTCCCATTATCCCTGCGTAGAGGTGCTCCTGCCCACCTTTGAACCCATTATGGGACCCGTTATCAGCATGGCTATGGGAGAAAGCGCCCGTCTTTCACAGGATCGTGCAAGGCAGTTGGCGGAGCTGTATCCCGAATTTACCTGCCTCTGGCCCACCTCCTCCACGTCCGCCCTTGCCCCTTTTCCAAAAAAAGCGTAAAGACCACAAATTCGCAAAAGACCAAGCAAAAGGAGCTTTTTCATGAAAACCCAGTATTTTGATGAAATCCATCGGATTTTACAAAAAGTGGAGCAGACACAGGCCGCCGCGATGGATATGCTTTCTCAAAAAATGGCAGAAGCAATTCGTTGTCACAGAAATATTTATATTTTTGGATGCAGCCATGCCGGTATCCTGGCGGAAGAAATGTTTTACCGCACCGGCGGACTGGCGGTCATCAACCCCATTCTGCCCCCAGGGCTGACCCTGACCGTGCGCCCTGTCACCATGACTAGTCAAATCGAACGGATGGAGGGCTACGGAAAAATTATCATTGAAAACAACGGCATTTCTGACGGCGACGTCCTTATCGTACACTCCGTTTCCGGCCGGAACGCCGTTCCGGTCGAGGCGGCCATAGAGGCCCGCACCAGAGGGGCGTTCGTTGTAGGACTGACAAACCTGGCCTATTCCCAATCAGTTAAGCCCCGGGCTTCCTGCGGTAAACGGCTTTACGAGGTCTGCGACTGCGTCATCGACAACTGTGGCTGCATCGGTGATTCTGTATGCGCCGTCGGCGGGCTGCCTGAAAAGGTGGCGGCATCCTCCACTGTGGTTGGTGCAGCTATCCTAAACGCCGTTATGGCCCAAACCGTAGAGGATTTGGTCTGTTCCGGCGTGCTGCCCCCTGTCTTTGTGAGCGCCAATATCAACGGCGGCGACAGCCATAATGCGGAAATTCTTAAAGAGTACAAGGACAATATTAAATACATGTGACCAATTATTGAAAGGAGAGATCAACTATGCTTATAGATCGTTACGCCCAAGCGATCCGGGAACGGATGGACCAGGTGCTAGAAACTCAGAGAGGCAATATTGAGGCCGCTGCTGAGGTCATTGTGAATGCGGTAGAAAATGGACACAATGTCCATGTTTTTGACAGCGGACATATCATCAACAGCGAACTGATCAACCGGGCTGGCGGGCTTGCCCTGCTGAAAGCGCTGAAATACACCTTTACCGTGGAGGACCCGGTACGCGACGTGGACCGGAGTGGTACTGAACCTGACCTAGTCGGCATTGGAAAAATCGTACTCACCTCCTCCAAAGCGATTCCCGGCGACGTGCTGATTATGGGCTCTGTCTCTGGCCGCGCTGTCAACCTGGTAGACCTTGCCCTAGCCGCCAAAGACATGGGCATTTCCTTGATTGTCATGACCTCGCTGGAGTATTCCGGGGCTGTACAGTCTGCCCATCCTTGCGGCAAGCGGATCTTTGAACTGGCCGACGTGGTTATTGACAACTGCGCTCCTAAGGGCGACGCCATGCTGGAAGTGGAGGGTGCCACCAACAAGTTCGGTCCCGCCTCCGGATTAACAGCCGCTTTCGCCATGTGGTGCGTTTCCGCCGAAGTGGTAGACCGCATGATTGCCCGAGGCATGAAGCCCACCCTGTTCCGCAGCGTAAACTTTCCCGGCGGCTGGGAGGATTACCACGAAATGGTAAAGCGGTACGAAGAAACCGGCCAATGAGTCGAGGCAAAAAGAGAAGTCCCTCCCAGTTCCAGACGTAATCTTGCCTGCATACGTCCGCATATAGCGGTCATCATCCAGCTTGCCGAGGATATTGTCCTCATAAATCCGTGTTACCAGCTTGTCGATCTAAGCGGTACGCCTTTTGCCGCCGTCGATTGCGGCTTGCAGCTTGATCCTGTCGGTTTTCTGTGTGGCGACATTCCTCGTTTCCATCAGGTAGAGGAACACGGGCTACGCATCTTTCGTACAAATAGTGGCAAATAAGCGGGAGGGCATTCCTGTCGTATATTTTCAGCCAGTTTTGGTAGAAAAATTTTGGGGAACTCGCTCTTGACTATATACTCCCATGGGAGTACAATTACAGCGAGGAGTTGATTCATAT
>CAZGLW010000013.1:0-32997 GCA_964525985.1 uncultured Acutalibacter sp.
CAAAAGGGACATAGAAAACCCGCGATCGCGAATTGCCGACCGCAGGTCTGGTGGACCTGAAGGGGATCGAACCCTCGACCTCCGCGTTGCGAACGCGGCGCTCATCCCAGCTGAGCTACAGGCCCATAACGCCATTTATTTTAGCACAACCGGGAAAAAATGTAAAGACTTTTTTCGGGCGCTGGCGGGTTCATTGAAATTGGGAATTGTACAACTCAGCATAAAAGCCGCGTTTAGCCATCAACTGGTCGTGGGTCCCCTGCTCCACGATATCGCCGTCCTTTATCACCAGTATGTTGTCGGCGTTGCGCACAGTGGAAAGCCGGTGGGCAATGACAAAGCAGGTTTTGTCACGCATCAGCTTGCGCATGGCGGCCTGTATCTGCATTTCGGTTCGGGTGTCCACATTGGAAGTGGCTTCATCTAAAATAAGCATTTTCGCGTCCAGCAGCATCGCCCGGGCAATGGTCAGCAGCTGTTTCTGGCCCTGGGAAATATTCATGCCGTTTTCGTCCAGCAAAGTGTCGTACCCTTTTGGAAGGGTCATAATGGTCCGGTGAATGTGGGCGGCCCTGGCGGCGGCTTCTACGTCCTCCCGCTTGGCATCCTTTTTTCCATATGCCAGATTTTCAAAAATTGTGCCTGTAAACAGCCAGGTATCCTGCAAAACCATAGCGTAAGAAAGACGCAGGCTCTTCCTGGTGACCTGCCGGATATCCCTGCCGTCTAAAGCGATAGTACCACTATCCGGGTCGTAAAAACGCATGAGAAGATTGATCAGAGTAGTCTTTCCCGCGCCGGTGGGGCCCACGATGGCGATCAATCCTCCCGGCGGCGCCCGGAAACTTAAATCGTGAATGATAGTCTTGCCCGGATCATAACCGAAATATATGTGATCCATAGAGACGTCACCGGTCACCCGGGTAAGGGTAAGGGCCCCTGGTGCGTCCGCAGGTTCCGGATCCTCATCGATCAGACGGAATACCCGCTCGGCGGCGGCGCAGGCAGACTGCAGTTCGCTGATAATGTTGGCGATCTCGTTGATGGGACCTGAGAACTTCCGGGAATACAGAACAAAAGAGGAGAGGTCCCCCAGTGTAACGCGGCCAAACAGGAACAGTAGCGCCCCAAAAATGCTGACCAGCGCCAGGGAAAGGTTGTTGATCAAATTGACAGAAGGGCCGGTCATGCCGCCGTAATAGTCGGCATTGTACCAGGCGTCCACCGCCTCCTGATTGTGGCCGTCGAACCGGTCCACCATCATTTTCTCCCGATGGTAGGCTTTGGTGGTTTTTTGGCCGGAAATAACCTCCTCAACAAAACCGTTCATTTCGCCCAGGGTCACGGACCTCTTGTGGAACAGGGGCCGCACCTTTCGCGTCATATAACGTGTAAAGAAAATTGACATGGGAATGGTGACGGCAAATACCAGCACCAGCACGGGAGAAATGGTAATCATCATCACCAGGGAGCCCAGCACTGTGATTGCGCTGGCCGCGATCTGCAGCAGGTCGTTGGAAAGTGAGGCGTTCACCGTGTCGATATCATAGGAAATTCGGCTGACGATGTCGCCGGTCTGGTGGCTGTCGAAATACCGGACAGGCAGTTCTGTCAAACGGCTGAATACCTGCTCGCGCATTTGGAACACGATTTTCTGACTGAGGTGGATCATCAGGATAGACAAGGCGTAGGACAGGACTGAGGACAAAATATAGAACAGAACCATCAATCCGCAGAAACAAAACACCGCGGGGAAGTCCGCCTGCCCCGGCCCTGTACCGATGGCATCGATGGCCTGACCAGAAAGTTTTGGTCCAAGCAGGGCCAGCAGATTGCTGGCTACTGTCAGGGCTACCGCTCCCAAAGCCATCCATTTGTGGGCCCAGATATATCTCCACAGCCGGATAAGCACTTTCTTCCTGTCTTTTGGTTTTTCTACGGCTCCGCTGGGGCCCCTTCCGCCCCCTGGTCCTTTTGGCGGCATCAGCTATCCCCCCCTGTAGACGGTTTGCTTTGTTCCATCTGAATCCTGGCAATCTCCTGGTAGACCTGGCAGGTCCCCATCAGTTCTTCATGGGTGCCATAACCGATTGCCTTTCCCTCATCAAGCACCAGGATCTTGTCCGCATGGGCAATAGAACTGACCCGCTGGGCAATGATCACCGAGGTGATCCCTCCGTACTCCTTTTCCAGGGTCTTCCGCAAGGCGGCGTCGGTCCGGTAGTCGAGGGCCGACGAGGAGTCATCCAGAATTAGAATCTTCGGTTCTTTCTGTTCGGGGTCCAGACCGGCCAAAGCTCTGGCCACCAGCACCCGCTGTTTCTGTCCGCCGCTCAAATTGGTCCCTTTGGCGGTAAGCTTATGAGAAAAGCCGTCTGGCAGGGATGAAATGAATTCTGCGGCCTGGGCGCACCGGGCCGCCTTTTCTATCCGCTCTCTGGGCAGGCCCCGGCCAAAGTCGATATTTTCATAAATGGTGTCGGCAAACAGTACGTCGTTTTGGAACACTACCCCGAACATGGTATGCAGTTCTTCCGGCGGGATGGAGCGGATCGGTCTGCCGCCGATATAGATTTCTCCCTTGTCCGGATCGTACAGCCGCATGAGCAGCGCGGCCAAAGTGGACTTTCCGGACCCTGTGGCCCCGATGACCCCCAGGGTCTCCCCAGGTCGGAGATGAAAGCTGATGCCACGAAGGATGGGCTCCTCTGTCTGGGGGGAGTTTTTGCCGTAGGAAAACACCACGTTTTCAAATTCCACATGATAAGGGGTTTCCCGGTTTGGTTCCGGGACCACCTCCAGATCCGCCGGGGTCCCTAAAATTTCGGCGATCCTCGCGCCGGAGGCCGCGCCTTTGGAAGCCATGACGAAAATACGGGTGATGCCCATCATAGCGTTTAGGATAATGGTAAAATAGGTGAGAAAGGCAATAATTTTTCCCGGCTGGGTCTGACCGGCGTTCACCCGAAAGGCCCCCACTAAAATTACGACCGTAAGGCCCACGTTTAAAAACAGGTTTACCATTGGGTTGGTCAAGGCCATAGTGGTACCGGCTTTTGTTTCACTGGCCATCACTTCCCGGTTCACTCCAGCGAAGCGTTCCTTTTCATACTCGGTTTTGGACAGTGCCTTAATGACCCGGATACCGGAAATATTTTCGCGCACTGTACGCACCATAGAGTCCACCTTGTTCTGCAGTTCCCGGTAAAGGGGGATACCCTTTTTGGAAACCGCGTATACAAGCAGGGCCAGAAAGGGCAAGGTGCAGACCAGTACCAGGGTAAGGGCCGGATCGAGGGTCAGGGTGATAAGTACACCGCCCACCAGCAGAATGGGGGCGCGCACCCCCAGGCGCTGCATCATGCCGATCATCTGGTGAACATTGTAGGTGTCGCTGGTCAGCCTCGATTCCAGGGACGGGATGGAATACTCATCTACCTGGGCGCAGGACAGCAAAGAGATCCTGGCGAACAGGTCGTGGCGGATGGACTGGGTTGTATGCTGGGCCACCCAGGCCGCCATGCGGTTCGCTACAATGTTGGTCACCAAGCAGAGCAAAGCGGCAGCCGCCATAGCGCAGCCCCACAAGCCGATGAGTCCTGTATCTTTCAAGGGTACGATGTCATCTATGATATGGGAAAGCATCCAGGGCAGAAGCAGATCCATAACCGCCCCGATAAATTTTATGATAAGTCCCAGGGTCATCCTGGGTACAAAGGGCTTCAAGTACCGGAAAACCATCTTCATCCCGTATCCCCCTTTCAACAGCCTTATCAGTATAGCAAAAATTAGTTGAAAATGCAACTATATAAATTCTGCGGGAGTGTCTGTTCCGCAGTTTTTCTCCGTAAAATAAACAGTTCAGAATTTTTCACGAATATTTCCCCAAAAGGTATTTCTCTTTTTAAAAATTTTTAGTATACTAAAAATAAAGAACAACCTTTTGGGAGGAATATATCATGGCAAGGAAGTTCGTATGCACGAGGACCGGACCGGTGGTGCAGACCAAAGCAGGAAAGCTGCGGGGTTTTCAGATGGACAGTACCTACATATTCCAGGGAATTGAGTACGCTTGGGCGGAACGCTTTCAAGCACCCCGGCCCGTGAGGCCCTGGGAGGGGGTGAAGGACGCCCTTTCTTACGGCTATGTGTGCCCCCTTTTGCACCAGGAGCAGCCCAACGGCGAGGTGATGGTGCCCCACCGTTACTGGCCCATGAGCGAGCACTGTCAAAACCTGAACGTGTGGACCCAGAGCCTGGACCCCGGCGCAAAAAAACCTGTGATGGTGTGGCTCCACGGTGGCGGGTTCTCCTCGGGTTCCGCTATCGAACAGCAAGCCTACGACGGAGAGAACCTGTCAAAGTACGGAGACGTGGTAGTGGTGTCAGTCAACCACAGGCTGAATGTGCTGGGCTATTTTGACATGGAGCCGTATGGGGAGAAGTACAAAAACTCCTGCAACGCCGGGAACGCCGATTTGGTGGCAGCTTTGCAGTGGGTTCACGACAACATTGAAAATTTTGGGGGCGATTCGGAAAACGTGACCGTTTTTGGCCAATCCGGCGGCGGCATGAAGGTCTATACCCTGATGCAGACCCCCGCGGCGGACGGGCTGTTTCAGAAAGGCATTATCATGAGCGGCGTTTTGGGCAAGGGCTTTGTCAGGGAGACAAAAACCGACAGCAGGCCTCTTGTCACAGCAATTCTAAAAGAACTGGGCCTGGAGGAAAAAGACGCCCAGAAGTTAGAAACCGTTCCCTATGCCGACCTGGCCGCCGCATATGAAAAAGTGGCCCCTGCTTTACGGGCCAGAGGGGAATACATCGGCAATTCTCCGGTACCTAACGACTTTTATGTGGGCGATCCACGGACTGTGGGCTTTACAGGACATGCCATGACCATTCCGGTCATGGTGGGCAGCGTGTTCGGCGAGTTCGCCTTTGGCCCCGCCGTGCCCACCCACAACGACTTAACAGAAGGGGAGAAAGCCGCGCTGATCGAGAAAAAATACAAGGAGCACAGCGGGGAGTTGATCAGACTGTTCCGAAAGGCCTGGCCGGAGAAGGACCTGACCTGTCTGCTTACCGTGGACAGCATTTTCCGCTCTCCCAGCCGGGAGTTCATCGAGTGCAAAGCACAGTGCCCTGAAAGTCCCACATATTCCTACCTCTTCGCTTATGACTTTTCCTACGACGGGGGAAAAACAGCCTGGCACTGCTCTGATATTCCTTTCGCTTTCCACAACGCCGAAATGGTCCCTGTGTGCAATGAACCTGGTGTGACGGAAAAGTTGGAAGCCAACGTGTTCGGCGCTTACGTTTCTTTTGCCCGCACGGGCAACCCGGGCCACGCCGGCTTGCCCGCCTGGCCCGCCTGCAGGCCTGGAGAGGAAAACGTGATGATTTTTGATAAGGAGTGCCGGGTTCGTACAAACTTTGACAAAGAACTGATCTCTTTGCATGAAAAGGCTTCCCCCTCCTGGCAGTTTGGCGGTGGAGAAGATGAGCAGCCCATTCAGCACTGAGAAAACTGGGAAAGGGCTTGACTTAAACCCCGGTTTAAGTTATAAAATAAACACATAAGGCGCCCGAAGGCGCCGGCCCCGGCGGGGACTGCCATTCCAAGAAAGGATGACGCGATTATGGAAAAAGCAAAGGTCTATTTTACTAAAGAAATCACACCAGAGGCTGTAATCAGGCTGTACCGGGCACTGGACGTGGAACTTCCCGGCAAGGTGGCCGTAAAGCTCCATTCCGGCGAAGTGGGAAACCAAAACTTTCTTCGCCCTGAATTTTTTAAAGCCATGATTAGTGAGGTTAACGGCACCATTGTTGAGTGCAACACGGCTTACGAGGGAAAGCGGAACACTACCGCCGACCATTGGGACACTATGAAGCTTCACGGCTGGACCGACATTGCCGCAGTGGATATTCTGGATGAGGAGGGCGAGATGGAACTGCCTGTTCACGGCGGGAACATGATCTCCACAAACTATCTGGGCAGTCACATGAAAAATTACGATTCAATGCTGGTTCTCTCCCACTTTAAGGGCCATCCTATGGGAGGCTTCGGCGGGGCTTTGAAGAACATATCCATCGGTCTGGCTTCGGCTCATGGCAAGGCGTATATCCACGGGGCGGGCAAGCCAGAGAAAATCTGGACAGCCGACCACGATTCCTTCCTGGAGTCTATGGCAGACGCAGCCAAAACCATTGTAGAGTATTATAAAGGCAAAATCGCTTTTGTAAACGTAATGAAAAACATGTCGGTAGACTGTGACTGCTGTGCTGTCGCCGAGGACCCGGCCATTGCCGATATCGGCATTTTGTCTTCTCTCGACCCGGTGGCCCTGGATCAGGCGTGTTTAGATCAGGTGTATGCCTGCAGCGACCCCGGCAAGCCCCATTTGCTCGAGCGCATCGAATCCCGTAACGGTGTGCACACCGTAGAGGCCGCCGCCAAGATCGGCGTGGGCACAAGAGAGTACGAATTGATCGAACTGTAAAAAATCCAAACGCTCCCGCCGATCCGGCGGGAGCGTTTTTATATGCTTCCTACGGCTGGATTTTCTTTTTGTCATCCTCCTGGAACAGGGCCTTCATCAACAGCCACAGCCGTTGGCGGTTGGTCTCTAAAAACGCGGACACATCCAGGCCCTCCTGCCGTGTAAGCCAGGTAAAAAAGGCGGGGAACGCAACATCTGTAAAAAAGGAGGTAAGGATATTCCAGCTTTCCCAGTCCTGAGCGGCAGGGCACAGCCGAGTGACCAGCATATCGATGACCGGGGTCATTTTTTCACTTAAATAGGAGGAAAAGGAGTTTTGTCCTGTAATCTGAAAAGCCGGAAGGTAAAAGGCCCGTTCACTGTAAAAGTAAAGGCACAGGTCCTCAAACAATTCCCAGCCGCTGTCAAATTTGGCAAGGTCAAGCTTATCCAGATACTCGGTGGTAAAGATCCAGCTTACTAGGTCATATTTATCCCTAAAGTGATAATAAAAGCTTTTGCGGTTCATGCCGCACGCGGCGCAGATATCGCCCACACTGATTTTCTGAAAGGGTTCCTTTGTCATCAAATCCTTTAAGGCCTGGGCCAGCGCCCGCTTTGTCAAATTTGAATATGCCATATCTGTCCTCCTTACCTCTAAAACTGCACCTATTTTAACCTGTTTTCCCATTTTTCGCAAGCTTTCTTCCACGAGGGCGCTTTTCCTTCTTTTCCGGTGCGTTTTAGAAAAAGGCAGACTAGGTTCCGGGTCCCTTTTCCAAAAAGAGCTGCACGCCCCGGGCGGTGCGGTGATAATCCTCTGAAATGCCGGCAAGATAAGTCCTGCCGCTTTCCGTAATGTGATAATACACGCGTATTCGGGATTTTTC
Organism: uncultured Acutalibacter sp.; assembly: GCA_964525985.1. Taxonomy (GTDB): domain Bacteria; phylum Bacillota; class Clostridia; order Oscillospirales; family Acutalibacteraceae; genus Acutalibacter. The sequence continues at coordinate 7,376 of CAZGLW010000013.1, forward strand.
CCCGCCTACCACTTCCCGGCGGTCGGCGGCGTAACCCTTTGATACAAGCCGGTACATGGCCATGTAAATGGCCGCCTCCGGAATGCTTAAAAGTTCCTCGCTGCGGGAAGATATTTCCTGGCTCATTTCGTATCCATAACAGTCCTTTTCGCACAGGAGGGACAGACACAAAAGATCAATGGGCGCTTTTTTCGTCACATCCTGGTTTGCCACGTTATTCCTCCTCTGTTCCCTGGAAGTAATAACTGAATTGTAACATATGTTTTAAAAAAAAGTAAATACATAAAATTTTAAGTAACTTTTTCTTGACAGTTAATAAACAGCGTGATAGGATGAGAAATAGAAAATGGCGCCAAAGGAGAAATCACCATGAACATACTGACAGCCAAGCACGTTACTTACATCTACCAAAGCAAGTACCAGCAGGTGCAGGCGCTCACCGATGTGACCTGTGATTTCAAGGCCGGTAAATTTTACGCGATTGTGGGCCATTCCGGCAGCGGTAAAACGACTCTACTGTCATTGCTGGCGGGGCTTGGCACGCCTACACAGGGGGAGGTGCTTGCGGGCGACAAAACCGTAAAGGAGATCGGCAGCGAGCGCCACCGCCGGGAAAACGTGTCGGTTATTTACCAGAATTTCAACCTGTTTCCCACCTTGAATGTGCTGGAAAATGTGATGTACCCCATGCAGATCATGAAAAAACCCGCCAAAGAATCCAAAGCGAAAGCTAAAGAACTCCTGCGGAGCGTGGGACTGGAGGACGTGGACGGGAGAAAGCTTCCGGCCATGCTTTCCGGCGGCCAGCAGCAGCGGGTGGCGATTGCAAGGGCCCTGGCCTCCGACGCCAAATTCATCCTTGCAGATGAGCCCACCGGAAATCTGGACAGCGACAACGGCAAGGTGGTCATCGACCTGTTGAAAAGCCTGGTGAGAGAAAAGGGTTATTGTGTTATTGTCGTGACCCACGATATGGGTATTGCCGCCCAAGCCGACCAGGTCTACTGCCTGATGGACGGCAGGGTGGTGGAGACCGGTGAGGAGGAATAAGGGGGGATTTTTATGCTGCTGACAGAGATCAAATACCAGTTATTACGCAATAAAGGGCGCAGCCTGCTGCTTTTTCTCATCGGAGCCTTCCTGCTGGGATGCACAACGCTCTATCTTGGAAATATTCAAAGCAGCCGCCAGGCCCTTGACACATTAGCCCAGTGGCTGCCGGTGACCATGCGGGTGACAAACTTCGACGGCTCTTTAATCAGCGGCTTATGTATCGAGGCCGATAAATTGGACGAGCTTTTAACTTTAGACATTACAGACCCGGTATATACTGCCACTGCCACCGGCGCCTTCAGCGAAGCAGACAAAGAAAAAGCAGCGACAGCCGACTCAAGCTACCAGGGCGGGGACGTTGCCATTATGGCGGTCAACTGTGCGGGAGCCCTGGAACTGGATGAGGAATTCTCTTTTCTTGCCGGAGACGACCCGGTATGCGCGGTAGAGGAGAGCTTTGCCCGGGCCAACGGCCTTGATGTGGGGGACGAGATCTCCATGCCTTTATTCCTGCGCCGGTGGTACGTGGGAACATTCAGCACCCAGCCCCAATCCTTCTGTATGCGGCTTGGCGAGGAGGAGACTACTCTGAAAATAGGAGGAATCTTTACCGCCTCCGGCGTCAGCAGGTCCGTTACTATGGCGGTGCCTGTCAGATGGATCAGGTCCAAAACGGAAAGCGAGGGGAAAAGTTTTGCCTGCGATTCTTTTTACGCCTCGCCCAGGGAACCTTTACAACTGAACGCCCTGAAACAGCAGGTAGAAGCTTTGGGCTATCAGGAACTGAACCCATATGAAACGGATGCGGATTCCGCCGCAGGGGACAGGGTGGTGTTTGAGGACGAACTGTTCATCAAAGCCGCCGGAAAGCTTCGGCAAAGCCTGAATGTGTACCGGGCCTTTTTGGTTCCATTTTTCGGCCTGCTGGTCTGTCTTTCAGCCCTTTCGGTATTTCTGGTGCTGCGGAACAGCCGCCGGGAAATGGCAATCTCCGTTTCCGTTGGCCAGGAAAAGGCAGCAGTGGGGCTATCCCGCTTTTTCAGCGTGCTGCTGGTTGACCTGGCCGGGTGCGTCGTGGCTTTTCCCGTTATGATCTTCGGCGGAGGGCTGGCCTGCCTGGACGCTCTGGTTTTGTGCGGGCTTTTTCTGCTTTGCAGTTGCGGGGGCGCGGCTGTGGCCCTGCTGCTCCTTTTACGTTTTGACGCTATGACGCTGCTGACCAAAGCGGACTGACGGGAGGGAAAACTATGAAAAACAGCTTGAAACAGCTTTTGCGCACTCCGGTGAAATCCCTGATCTTCTTTCTGCTGATCGCCGCCTGCTCCCTGTTACTGGTGTTCGGATCGGTGCTGCTTTACCAATCCAGCCGGCGGCTGGCGGCAGTGGAACAGGAATTTACCACCATCGGGACCATTTCCACCCCCCTGCTGGAGGAAGTGGAAACAGGCACTGTGGACAGCCCCTGCCAGGGGGAACTGGTCTTGTCCGAGAGCATTTGGGCGGAAGAGCCGAAAATGGACGCTTTCAATTTTGAAGGGGCGGATTATCTGATCCCTCCGGAAAGCAGGCCCTATTACGCCGCCTATCTGCCGGAGATGGAGCAGACCTGGCAGATGTGGGAAGCGAACCATCTGCTGGAGTTTACCGCACTGGAGGACGACGACGGGACCGGCCCGGTAGACATACGGGTGGAACGGGTCTTATATACCTTTGATTATGTGGACATTGACCCCTCTATATTTGGCCTTATAGAGCCTTACTCATCCCTGTTCGATCCGGCAGAGGAAGGGGCGGTGCTGCGGTTCTGCCAGTGCTTGCGGTTCCCTGACACCACTCGGTATACCCCTCTTGAAAAGGGAAAGCGCTATATCGCGGGCATGGCAGGCAACACCTGCACAGAACATATGTTGGGCGATGGCACCCGGTGGGAGGAGGAAGATATATGGTATTCCAGCGCTTATTCCACCCAGCACAGCCCTGACGGCAGCCTGCTGAACACCGGGGTTTTCCCCTCGGGGCCGGATCCGCAAAAGACTGTCAAGAAGTATGTGGAAGAGGTCACCGACAATTTTTACGACGAGGGCCAGCCGGGGCAGAAATGGCTGAACGCCGCGAAAAACTCCGAAATGAACCACAACCTGTTTCTGGTAGAACCGGCGAGGAGCATGCAGACCATGCCCACTTTCCATGACAAGGAGGCCTACATTTCCGAAGGGCGGGAGATCACTCAGGAGGAATTTGAGACCGGGGCCAACGTGTGCCTTGTCCCGCAAAACCTGGCTTTGGCTAATCAATTGAAGGTGGGGGACAAGCTGACGCTGCCCCTGCTCTGTTCCCTGTACGGATACGACCTGTCCGTTGGAAACGACACCTCCGGTATGTACTTTAATTTTACCCTGCTCAACGCCGACGGGGAAATTTACGAGCCGTTCTGGGAAGCGGAATATGAGATCGTAGGGTTTTACGCCACCAATACCAACGACCCTTACGAAAAGGGTGAACTCACCTACGATCTGCTTATCATCCCCATGTCGTCGGTACGGGCCAGCGACGAAAACAACATTGCCTATTACGGCAAATACCAGGCATCCAGCACCACGTTCCAAATTCCCAACGGTTCTATCGAAACCTTTGCCGCCGCTCTGCGGGAAACTGTCCCGGAAGCGGCGGAACTGGAGATCACCTATAGTGATAATGGCTATGAAGAGGTGGCGGGCAACCTGCACTCTGTGCAGCTTACGGCCATCCTGCTGTTTACCGCGGGCCTGCTGGCCGCCGGGGCTGTCATTGCCCTGCTGCTGTACTTTTTCGTGGCAAAAGAAAAGAAGCGTACCGCCATTGAACGCAGTTTGGGCATGACCAGGAACCAGTGCAGGATATCAATCCTTGCCGGTCTGCTGGCCTTTACTCTGGCGGCTGCATTTCTGGGCGGCGCCGGGGGAATAGCCGTGACGCAGTATGCCAACCCTCTGGATCGGGACCAGGTGGCGGAGGTCACTCTGTCCCAGGAGGAGGAAGCGGAATTGGCTTCCCAAGCTGAAGGAAGCGGAACCTGGGACTCGGAAAAGTTCAGCGTCAAATATAGTCCCTGGGCCCAAAGCGCCGCGCAGACCGCCTCGTTGCAGCAGGACGTCGCCTCGCCGCCGTTCCTCTACGCTTTGCCGCCTTTGGCCCTGGTGCTGGCGGTATTCCTGCTCTCTCTGTTTTTGGTAAACCGCAATTTGAGAACAGACCCCATGCTGCTTTTAGGAGGCAAAAACGAGTAGGCAGCCGAATACGCGGCTCGCAAATTTTCCCAATCCGTAACTTGCAGTCTGCACGATCCGGCGAGAACGTGGATGATATATTTCCCTCAGGTTCCCTGCGGTCAGCCTGAGGGTTTTGTAATGGCAGTGAGTGGCAGGGCCGGTGCATATTGTCAGATCATCCGCTGGAAGCGCTATTTTGTAAAAAGCGGTTGCAAACTTGTAAAAACTGTGCTAAGATAAAAAATTACAAGTAAATGTTCATTTACATTGTGGGAAGCGCCTTATCTCTGTTGATCGGTTGGCCGCTGCAAATGAACGGACTGGGGGCATTTTATGGACAGAAAAACGCTGAAGCAACGCGCGAGGCGGAACTTAAAAAATCATTACCTGCTGTTTGTGGCCTTGTGTTTGGCAGCTGCCGTTTTAGGGGCAGAGTTTTCCGGCTCCCTTTACGCGATTACTGCCTTTTCACAGGAGAGGAGCCAGGCGGAAGAGGGAACCGCGACTACCGGCCTTACTGTTCATCCGAAAGTGAATCTTTCCGACGTGGTACTGGATTTGATGATGGGAGAGGAGGAAAACGCGGAGCAGGTCTCTGACGAGTTGGAGGAGCAGGCCGAAAACGGCTCCGCGGAAGACGGTTCCATACTGGGGCGTTCCCGCGGCATTTTTGCTTTTCTCGTCAATGGAGTGACTTCGGGATCGTTTTTAACTACCCTGACAGCGGCAATATCTTCGCTGGTCCACTCAGAGAGCGCGGGTTTTGCCATCCTGGTGCTTCTCAGCGCGGGGCTGGCCTTTGCTTTCTGGTTTTTCGTCCGGAATATTTACACCGCCATATCCCGCCGCATGATCCTGGAGGGGCGGTTATATAAGAAAGTCCCCCTGTCCCGGATGACGTTTTTTCTGCGGGTGAAGAAGTGGGGCCGTGTATCCTGCACCATGTTCCTCACCTCATTCTATCATTTTCTTTGGTCGCTGACCGTTATTGGAGGCGTAATCAAGAGGTATTCCTATTATCTGGTTCCGTATTTAGCGGCGGAAAATCCCTCCCTTTCCCCCAGGGAGGCGATCCGTCTTTCCTGCCGTATGATGAAGGGCCGCAAATGGGAATGCTTCGTCTGGGAACTGAGTTTTTTGGGCTGGCGGATTTTGGGTGTGCTGACAGCCGGGATCACCGCTGTTTTCTATTCCAATCCCTATAAAGCGGCGACCTTCACCGAATATTATGCGGAAATCCGTGAGAGATACACGGAAGCTGTGCCCGAAGCAGAAAACCAGATGAATGACAGATATCTCTATGAGCGGGCGGACGACCTGCTCCTCAAAGAGACCTATACGGACGTGCTTCAGCGGAAAGAGGAGGCGGCGCTTGCTCCTGAGCTGACGGGGTTCCGGGGGTTCCTTGCCCGAAACTTCGGCATTGTCCTCTCCTGGTCCCCGGCGGAAAGGGCATGGGAACGGGCCCAGGAAGAAAAAGCCCTTTCGCAGATTAGGCAGGATGCCGCGGAAGGGAGAGCGTATCCCGCAAGACTGTACCCCATTCCCGAAAAAGAAAAGCGGACAAGGTTGGAAGACGTCCATTATCTTCGAAGTTATTCTATCTGGTCCCTGCTTGCAATGTTCTTTATCTTTTCCTTTGTAGGATGGGTATGGGAGGTCTCGCTGCACTTTATCAGCGAGCATGCCTTTGTGAACAGGGGTATCCTTCAAGGCCCCTGGCTCCCGATTTACGGCTTTGGCTGTCTGTTGATTTTAGTGCTGCTCCGTCGCTTCCGCTCCCGGCCTGCTGTGGAATTTCTCTGTGCGGTAACGCTTTGCGGTTTGGTAGAATATTTTACCGCTTATTTTATGGAAATCACACACGACGGTCACAAATGGTGGGACTACAGCGGTTACTTTCTCAACCTGCATGGGCGAATCTGCGGGGAAGGGCTGCTGGTGTTCGGCATTGGCGGCATAGCGGTCGTATACTTCCTTGCGCCGCTTTTGGATGATCTTCTGCGAAAACTCCCGGTAAAGGTTTTGGCTCCGGTCACTTTAGCGCTTTTGGCCTTGTTTGTGTCCGATCAGTTGTATTCCTCCGGGCACCCGAATATGGGAAAGGGCATTACCGACGAGGTTTCAGCCAACACGGCGCAAATTCCGGTTGGGATAGCTGTGGTGGATAAAGCAGTGGCTGGAGGACGTCAGAATGAATAAAAGAGCGGTGAGCCGCAGTTCGCTTTTGCTTGCCTGGATTGGCTGCCTCTGTGTATTCCTGTCTGGCTGTGAGCCTCTTTCGGAAATTCTCTCTTCGCAGCCGGAAATATCCGGCGCCGCGGGATCATCTTCCGTTCAGGAATCGACTGCTCCATCTCTTGCGCCGGAACCGACAGTGGGACCGCTGTCTTCGCCCACCCCCTGGCCGGCAGAAGGACCGACTGCGGTTCCATCTGACCCGGAAGACTCTGAATCTGTTGAAGCGCTGCTTTCCTCCATGAGTTTGGAAGAAAAAATAGGGCAGATGTTTTTTACCAGATGCCCCCAGGATGGGGCTTCTGAAATGGCAAGCTACCAATTTGGCGGGTATATCCTGTTTGGACGGGATTTTGACGGCTATACCGCCGATGAGATCCGGGCAAATATTCAAAGCTACCAGGATGCGGCGAAGATCCCCCTGCTGATAGGTGTGGATGAAGAAGGCGGCACTGTGGTGAGGATCAGTTCCAACCCCAATTTGTGCGATGAACCTTTCTGGTCGCCCCGGAAGCTTTACAGCACCGGCGGGATGAAGTCTGTTTTGTATGCCGAGAGCAATAAGCTCCAGTTGTTTTCCGATTTGGGTATAAATGTGAATTTTGCCCCTGTTTGCGACATTTCCACAGATCCTGACGACTTTATTTATGACCGTTCACTGGGGGAGGACCCCGCAACAACCGGAGAATATGTGCGCCAGGTGGTAGAGTTGTACAGGGAAGATGGGAAGGGGACTGTGCTCAAGCATTTCCCGGGATACGGGAACAATCCCGACACACATACAGGCGTGGCTGTAGACGAAAGGTCCCTCGAATCCTTCTATTCTTCTGATTTTATCCCGTTCCAGGCCGGAATCGACGCGGGAGCGGGCTGCATACTGGTGGCTCACAATATTGTCACTTGCGTGGACTCCGACGCGCCGGCATCCCTTTCCAAAGCCTGGCACGACATCCTGCGGGATGATCTGGACTTTGATGGGTGCATTATTACGGACGATTTGTCTATGAACGCCGTCCAGGAATACTGTGGGGTCGGCTGTGCGGCTGTTCAGGCAATCCAGGCTGGGAATGACCTCCTTTGCTGCACCGATTACCAGGACCAATATCCCGCCGTGCTTGAAGCGGTGGAAAACGGGGAGATCAGTGAAGCCAGGATCGATGAATCTGTCCGCCGTGTCCTGCGCTGGAAACGGCAGCTTGGATTATTGGAGTAGGCTCAGCACATGGCCTGGGGGAAAACCGGCTGTGTTTTTTGACAAAGAAAACTATAAAAGAAAGGAAAGGTAGTCAATGAAAAACAAACCACGCGGAAAAAACATGCTTTTAGTTTCCTCCATTCTGATGCTCATCGGCGGCATTGTCAATGCGGTCAGTTCCATAATCGGCTTCGCAATGGGAGGGCTGTTCGCCGCTAACGAGGGTGTGGAAGGGGCCGACGCCCTTGCCTCTCTGTTTACCGCCTATTCAGTCATCATCCTGGTGCTGGCGGTACTACAGATTATCGCTTCGATTTTCGGCATTGTAAACCGGGCCAGGCCCGAAAAGGCTCAGGCTTGTCTTATTATGGGCATCATTCTGGTGCTGATCGCCGTGTTCACCATGATTCTTTCTATCTATTTGGACTCCTTTGACATCATACAGATATTCTCACTGGTGCTTCCTCTGCTGTATGTCAGCGGCGCCCTTATGAACCGTCCCAAGCATCTATAAAAAATTCATTACAGAAAGGTGAATGTACTTATGGCCGCAGAACATAGCTATTTTATGAATCCCATGATCCGAAAACTCACCAAAGTGAAAGAGCGGGCGGATTCCCCGTCCACAGCGGCAAGCTATAAGGGTGTCGCGCACAAGACATTTTTCTTTATGCTGTGGTCCGTCGTAGGTGTCGTCCTGTTTTTTGTTCTTCGTCCCAAACTGACTGCCGGAGGAGTCATTGCGCTCGACAACGGCTTAACGATACATCCCCTGGAAGCTTTGGTGTTTTTTATTGCCCTGCTGCTCTCTGTTATTGCACCCTTACTGGCGTTTGCCATCAAACCCCTGGTGCCTTTCCTGGGGAGCCTTTACTGTTTGTGCTTCAGCTACAGCTTTTCCTGTCTGGAGGACCTGCTCCCCGAGGAGTACGGCGGGATTATCTGTATTGCAGCTATTGTCACCATTGTTTTGGTTCTGGTGATGACCCTGCTCTATTCCTCCGGAAAAATAACCGTGGGTAAAAAGACTAAAACGGTGATTTCCGCCCTGTTTATTACCGCTTTGCTCAGCGGGATCGTCGTATTCCTTCTGAGTCTTATCCCCGCGTTCAAGCCGCTCATTGCCTTCCTGGAGGAAAACGCAGCCGTTGGTATTGCAATATCCATTCTTTACATTGTTATTGCCTGCCTGTTCCTGCTGGTGGATTTCCAAACGATACAGCAGACCGTGGAAAACGAACTTCCGAAAAAATATGAATGGATTGCCGCTTTCGGTCTCGCCTACACCATTTTCTATCTGTTCCTTCAGGTGTTCAACCTCCTCTCCAAGCTGCAAAACAGCGGGAAGACCGAATAGGGCTTTGCACCAGGAGAAGGTTTATCAGGGATAAAATTGCCGCAAAGCATGCGCCCCTTGAGATCCCGGTGGAAAGAACCGAAAAGAAGAAAGCTATACAGCCTGTATCGGCCCCTCTCCTGCGGCGGGAGACAGCTTGATTGTTGACATCCCGCCGGTCTTATGCTATAATCGCGGCTGGCTAAACCGGCTTGTGTTTTTGAAAATATGAAAAGAGAGGGCTGCTGAGTGGGGGTTGTTTGTAAACTTTTGGGGATAGTTTCTGGCGGAATCGGGATTTATGGTATTTTTACAGGTCAGCCCAGCTTGGTTCTATGGGGCGCTGTTATCGCGATCCTTTTGGGCGGATATGTGCCGCTTGAGAATTTGGTGCATTATTTGGTGAATCCATTTCTAAATGCGTTTTTCTGTGCTTTGGGAATGCTGATTTCTCACTTTTTCCTAAAGCTGGCGTGGGGAAATGCGTTCTTATACTCATCCTGCTGGATTATGGCGGTTTTGTCGGTTATTGGATTTATACTGCAGATTATATTCCAGATTGAGGAAGGAAAGACAACGTAAAACAGGCGGCGCCGCTTTGCGTGTTTGGCCCAAAAGCAAATTTTCCTGCATTCGGCGGTTTCCGGTTTGCAGAGATGATAAAGCTTTCCTGTCAATTATTCCCTTGTGTTCCGCAGAAAATAGTGCTATGATTGGATCAGTGCTTGGCGCCTCCGGCAGACGGACAATAAAGACAGGCAGGTGAAAATTGCGTGGGTAAGGAGAAGAAGGTGGAACAGTCCCAAGCTTCTTTGGACGATACCAGGACCCGCATCATCACGGCGGCAATCAGGGCTGTGCGGGAATATGGTCTGGACGGCGTACGAATACAGAACATCAGTGAACTGGCAGGGCTTTCCCCAGGGGCCCTGTACAGGTATTTTCCCGGGAAGGACGAACTGATGACCGAATGCTTTACCTACGTGGATAAGCAGGCGGCGCACATCTTTGAGACCGTGAAATTTAACCACCTCACGCTGATTAAAAGCCCCGTGCAGGCTGTAAAGAACCTGTGGCTGCCCTACTTCCGCTTTTGGACGTCCCATCCGGACGAGACGGTGTTTTACCACCGCTTTCGAGACAGCGAGCTTTTCCCAGACTATGATAAACAGCGGGATGTCAGCTATTTTGATAAATTTGCGGGTATGGTCCGGGCGTTTAAAGCCGTGTGTCCCCGCTTGAACCGCTTGAATCAGGATTTACTGTGGCTCCATATTCTCACCTCCACCGTTATGTACGCCAAGTATGTTGTGCAGGGTGTCCTGCCGAATGACGAGAAGACAGAGGGCGAGATCTTCCATCTGCTGATGTCCGGATTGAAGGGGTACCTGGGGACGGAGAAACAGGCAAAAAGATAAGTTTGCAGTATCCTTGATTTTCAAGCATGATAAATTCCATCCGGGTTTTATGGATAGTCAAGCGTTTCAAGCGGCCGCTGTGCGGGTACGGCAGAATCGGCAGGCGCGAATATGCTTTGTGCCACGCCAATCCCGGCGTGAAAAGGATAAGGGTTTAGGGCTGTGAGAGTTCTCACGGCCCATTTTTTCTACAATGAGTTGGCCCCTTTCATTCATACGCTTGAAAGGGCGCCGTTCCAGTTTACCGACGTGGCCGCCCCGCAGTTTTCCTGAAACCGGCAGGTTTGTCAATGTTCATTTAGCAGCTACAGAGCAGGCCCCTGTTTTTAAAACTTCTGCTTTTCAATTTTCTCCGGGGGGAGTATAATAGAAGAAAAATACGCCGGCAGGCGGAAACGGGGGAAGATCATGACGACAGCGGAGATTCGGACGGTCATTGAAGAAAGCCGCACAGCACTGGGAATGGAATTGGGTTCCACCCGGGTAAAGGCCGTGCTTATCGGGCCGGACTGCGCTCCTATTGCTTCGGGGGCCGCGGACTGGGAAAACCGGCTGGAAAACGGCGTTTGGACCTATCACTTAGAGGACGTGTGGAACTGTTTACAAACTGCGTATCTGGCCCTGAAAATGGAGGTGGAGGGACAGTACGGCGTAGTGTTAAAACGGCCCGGAGTTATGGGGGTTTCGGCCATGATGCACGGTTACCTGCCATTTGGGGCGGACGGTGGGCAGCTGGCGGAGTTCCGCACCTGGCGCAACACCATTACCGAAGCGGAGGCGGAGGAACTCACCCGGCTGTTCCAGTTCAACATCCCCCAGCGGTGGAGCGTTGCCCACCTGTGGCGGGCCGTGAAGAACGGGGAGCCCCATGTGGGGCAGCTTGCTTATCTAACTACCCTGGCGGGGTATGTCCACTGGAAGCTGACCGGGGAAAAGGTGCTGGGCGTGGGGGAGGCCTCCGGTATGTTCCCCATCGACAGCGCAACAGGGGATTTCGACGCTGTGATGGTACAGAAGTTTGACGGCCTGCTTCGGGAAAAGGGAATTCCCTGGACCTTAAAGGACGTTTTGCCTGCGGTCTTGACGGCCGGAGATTCCGGTGGGTCTTTGACATCCGAGGGCGCGAAGCTGTTGGATCCCGCCGGGGATTTGGAAGCGGGGATCCCCCTGTGCCCGCCGGAGGGTGATGCGGGTACGGGCATGGCCGCGACCAACAGTGTGGCGCCAAAAACAGGCAACGTGTCGGCGGGCACGTCTATTTTTGCTATGGCTGTTTTGGAAAAGGGCCTTTCTAAGGTTCATCGTGAGATAGATATGGTCACCACTCCAGACGGTCTGCCTGTGGCTATGGTGCACTGCAATACCTGCACCTCTGACCTGGATGCCTGGGTGAAAGTGTTTGATGAACTTTTGCGGGCTGCAGGCAAAACACTTTCCAAGCCCCAACTGTACGATATGCTTTACGCAAAGGCTCTGGAGGGAGAGCCGGACTGCGGAGGGGTGCTCAGCTATAATTGCTATTCCGGCGAACCGGTAGTGGGACTTGAGGATGGCCGCCCTCTGGCCGTGCGGGACCCGAACAGCCGGTTGACTTTGCCGAACTTTATGCGGGCTCAGATGTATGCCGCAATGGCCACCTTGCAGATCGGCATGGATATTCTGTTTCAGGAAGAACAAGTGACCCTTACCAAGCTGTATGGCCACGGGGGACTGTTTAAGACCAGGGGCGTAGGGCAAAGACTGATGGCCGGGGCCCTGAACGTGCCGGTAGCGGTGATGGAGACTGCCGGAGAGGGCGGCCCCTGGGGGATGGCGCTGCTTGCCATGTATTGCAAGGAGAAAGCTCCCAACGAAAGCCTGCAGGACTTCCTGGCGGAAAAGGTGTTCAAAAACGCCGCGGGGGACTGCGTGTCCCCACTTCCGGAGGACCGGGAGGGCTTCGAAAAGTACATTAGGCGCTATAAGGCCGGCTTGGCGATTGAAAAGGCTGCGGTGGAGGCTTTAGGGTGAGACTGCCCAATATTTAACAAATTCTTTATTGATTATTCCGCCGCCCTGTGTTAAAATAAAAATGGGCAATAAGGGCCCGTACCATAACCGCGTTATACGATATAAAAAGCCATTGGGCGAAAGGAGAAAATAAACATGACTAACAACAAATCAGTCCTCAAGTGGCTGGATGAGATGAAGACTCTGGTCACCCCCGACCAGGTTGTCTGGATCGACGGCTCGGAGGAACAGCTGGAGGGTCTGCGTAAGGAAGCCTGCCAGACCGGTGAGATGATCCAGCTGAACCAGGAGAAGCTTCCCGGCTGCTACTATCACCGCACTGCCCCCAACGATGTAGCCCGTGTGGAGGATCGCACTCTGATCTGCTCGAAAAAGGAAGAGGACGCCGGCCCAACCAACCACTGGATGGACCCCGAGAAAGCTTATAAAATGCTGTACGATATCGCCCGCGGCACCTACAAAGGCCGTACCATGTATGTGATCCCTTACTCTATGGGTCCCGTCGGTTCCCCGCTGGCCAAGATCGGCATCGAGGTCACCGACTCCATTTATGTGGTTCTGAATATGTCCATCATGACCCGCGTGGGGCAGAAGGTACTGGATGTGCTGGGTGACAGTGATGAGTGGGTGAGGGGCCTTCATGCAAAGTGTGATGTAGACCCTGAAAAGCGCTGGATCTGCCAGTTCCCTGAGGACAACACCATTATCTCCGTCAATTCCGCGTACGGCGGCAACGTGCTGCTGGGCAAAAAGTGTTTTGCCCTGCGTATAGCATCCTATCAGGCCAAGAACGAAGGCTGGATGGCCGAGCATATGCTCATTCTGGGCGGAGAGAACCCCCAGGGTGAGGTAAAGTACATCACCGCTGCCTTCCCCTCCGCCTGCGGCAAGACCAACCTGGCCATGCTTATCCCGCCCGAGGGTTATAAGGCTAAGGGATATAAGGTGTGGACCGTGGGCGACGACATTGCCTGGATGCGCCAGGGCCCAGATGGCCGCCTGTATGCCATCAACCCGGAGAACGGCTTCTTCGGTGTGGCTCCCGGCACCAACATGAAGTCCAACCCCAACGCCTTGATCTCCACTCAGAAGGGTACCATCTTTACCAACGTGGCCCGCAACCTGGATGACAACACCGTTTGGTGGGAATCTTTGGACAAGAATCCTCCCGTAAACGCCGAGGAGTGGAAAGGCGAGCATGTGAACGGCCCCGAGTATGTGGCCGCCGGCAATAAGCTGGCCCACCCCAACAGCCGTTTTACCGCCCCTACCAAAAACTGTCCCTGCCTTTCCAGTGAGTTTGAAAATCCCAACGGCGTGCCAATCTCCGCTATCGTATTCGGCGGCCGCCGCCCTGACACCGTTCCCCTGGTATACCAGTCCAAGAGCTGGGACAACGGCGTGTTCCTGGGATCTATAGTAGGTTCTGAAACCACCGCCGCCGCCGCCGGCGCTGTAGGCGTTGTGCGCCGCGATCCTATGGCCATGCTGCCCTTCTGCGGCTATCACATGGGCGACTATTTTCAGCATTGGATCGATATGGGCAAAAAGCTGGGCGACAAGGCCCCCAAGATATTCAACGTCAACTGGTTCCGCGTTGATGAGGAAGGCCATTTTATTTGGCCCGGCTTCGGCGACAACCTCCGTGTTCTCGAGTGGATCATCAAGCGCTGCGAGGGCAAAGTAGACGCGAAAGAGACTGCTATCGGTTATGTGCCAAATGCCGAGGACATTAACATTGAGGGATTGGACATCTCTAAGGAGACCCTGGAAGGCATTTTGGAAGTGGATAAGGCCCGTTGGGCAAAAGAGGCCGAGGGCATCGAGGAGTTCTACACCCGTTTTGGCGACAAGCTTCCCAAAGAACTTCGCGCCCAGTTGGAGACCCTGAAGGCCAACTGCAAGTAATTTTCAATAAACAATTAGTAACGGCCGAGGCTTGCATTTGCAAGCCTCGGCCGTCACTTTTTTGCGATATGCTGTGGTGTTCCGTCCGGTACGGCGCGGGATATCACGATTATGTGATGTTTGGCTTTTACGATATGAAGGGAAAAAACAGGGATGCTTATGTGACAAGTCTGCGGAACAAAAGGCTCATTATGATGGTGAACGACCCGCAAACCGCGGACATATTTGACCATAAAGCGTTGTTCGCTCCCCGGTTTCAAGCTTACCTGGGCCGCGACTTCCGGGTGGTAGGGACCATGAGCCGGGAATCCTTCGGCAAGTTTATGAACGGCAAGGAAGAAATCTTCGCTAAGCCAGACGTAGGGGAAAGCGGCAAGGGCATCGAACGGCTGAGGCACGCGAATTTCAAGGACCTAGACGAGATGTTCCGGTACATCAAGGAGAAACAGTTCGGCGTCATTGAGGAAGAACTGTGCCAGCACCCGCAGATGGACCGGCTGTATCCCGGCAGTGTGAACTCTTTGCGGATTGTTACGCTGCTGACCGGTTCTCTGGAACGGTGGACACCCAACTGCGTGTTCGCCGTGGTAAAGGCGGGAGGGAATTTTTCTGTCCCATAAAAGGCTACCTGTTTTGCGCGGCTCTCAAATATTTTTGCCTTTAAGTGGGACAAATTTTCTTTGGTGTCCTATTTTGGGACACTGTCGATTTTTGCCGATTGTGATTCATTCGGACGGGTTTCTATAATAGGAGACAAGGAGACAAACTATAGTTCTTGGAGGCAAAATCATGAATACATCCAGCAGAATTGTACAGTTCGGGGTAAAGCAGGCGTTCAGCTACATTGGAAAAAACCCGGAAGAGAATCTTCCAAAACTGATGGATTGGGTGGACCGCTTCGCCCCGGCGGGGGAAAAGGGCTTTCCCGTGCAGCGAGCGACATTCCGCCGTGCCATTGAGACAAAAAACAACATGTATCAGCTTTTGCTGCGGATTTTTGAAGAGACCGACAGCGAGGTTTTGAAGGTGTTCTTTCAAAACTTCCTGGTCAACGGCAATCTGGTGGGATGGCCCAAGCAGGAGGAAATGCGCCGGAAACACGGCTGCAATATCCCCTGGGCCATTTTGCTGGACCCCACTTCCGCCTGCAATCTGCACTGTACAGGCTGCTGGGCGGCGGAGTACGGCAATAAGCTGAATCTTTCTTTTGACGAGATTGATTCTATCATTACCCAGGGGAAGGAACTTGGGGTGTACATTTACATTTACACCGGCGGCGAACCCCTGGTGCGCAAGGATGATCTGATAGCCATTTGCCGCAAACATAACGACTGTGAATTTCTGTCCTTTACCAACGCGACGCTGATCGACGAGGAGTTTGCCGCGCAGATGCTGGAAGTGAAAAACTTTATTCCCGCCATTTCCGTTGAGGGCTTTGAGACCGCCACTGACGGGCGCAGGGGAGACGGTACCTATCAAAAAGCTGTAAAGGCCATGAGCATTTTAAAAGAGCGGGGCCTGCCATTTGGTATTTCCTGCTGCTACACCAGCCAGAATTTGGATTCAATCGCCTGCGATGAGTTCTTTGACCAGATGATCGGCTGGGGCGCGGCTTTTGCCTGGTATTTCCACTATATGCCTGTGGGCAATGACGCGGTGCCGGAACTGCTGCCGAACCCGGAGCAAAGGGAATTTATGTTCCACAAGATCCGCCAGGTCCGTGCAGAAAAGCCCCTGTTCGTCATGGACTTTCAAAATGACGGCGAGTTTGTGGGCGGGTGCATTGCCGGCGGCCGGAGGTATCTTCACATCAACGCCAACGGTGACTGCGACCCCTGTGTGTTTATCCACTATTCCAATGCCAATATCCGGGACATGAGCCTTTTGGATGCTTTAAAGTCTCCCATTTTTATGGCGTATCATGACGGTCAGCCATTTAACCGGAACCATCTAAGGCCTTGTCCCATGTTGGAAAATCCGGATATGCTCCGGGAGATGGTGAACAGGACCGGGGCCCATTCCACCGACCCCCAATCGCCGGAAAGCGTGGAGCACCTTTGCGAAAAATGCCTTGCCTACGCCAGGGACTGGCAGCCCGAAGCAGACAGACTGTGGGCCTGCCGCTGTGAGGAAAAGGAACGGCAGAAGGCGGAGCACGCCAAGCTGTGATAGAATAGAGGAGGAGACCGCTCCGGGGAACCCCGGGGCGGTCTCCATTTATGCTTTGCGCATTTGTTCCTTATGATACTGTAAGGTGTATAGCTGATAGTACCTGCCATGAGCAGCCAGCAGTTCCTGGTGGTTTCCCTGTTCCACAATCTTACCGTGAGAGAGCACAATGATATTGTCGGCGTGCTGGATGGTGGACAGGCGGTGCGCTACAATGAGCATTGTGCCGATAGATTTCATTTTTTCCAGAGAGTCCTGAATGAGCAGTTCCGTTTCCGTGTCAATGTTCGCTGTAGCTTCATCCAGGATCATCACCGAGGGCTGGTGGATAATAGTGCGGGCAAAGCTCAACAGCTGGCGCTGGCCGGCGGAGAAGTTGTTGCCCCGTTCCCTTACCACTTCGTCCAGGCCGTTGTCCAACTTGTCGATGAAGTGGTCGGCGTTGACATACCGGCACACCTCCATGATCTGTTCGTCTGAGATTCCTTCCTCCCGCAGGAGAATGTTGCTGCGGATGGTACCGGAAAACAGGAACACATCCTGCAGCATTTGGCCAAAATGTCTGCGCAGAGAAGCCATTTTGATTTTTCGGATGTCGATACCGTCAATAAGGATCTGTCCCTTTTGGAATTCGTAATTTCGGCAGATCAGGGACAGGATGGTAGTTTTGCCTGAACCGGTAGACCCGACGAAGGCCACAGTATCTTTGGCGTTTATATGGAAGGACACGCCTTTTAGTACCCACTCGTCGGGTATGTACTGAAACCATACGTCTCTAAATTCGATCTCGCCTTTCACATCGGTCAGTTCGATAGCGTCGGGGGCGTCGGTCAAAACCGGCTGTAGATCCATAACGGAGAATACCTTTTCCGCTGAGGCGAATGCCGACTGGAGTGAGGAGAACTGCTCCGCAAGGTTCTGGATAGGGTTAAAAAACTTGGAGATGTACATGTAAAAGGTGACAATGGTGCCGCTGGTGATTGTCTGCCCCAAAAAACTTACGTTTTTTATGACTCCCCGACCACCCAGATAGAACAGGCACAGCACCGAACTGATGTAGAGCATGTACACCAGGGGCCTGAAAATGCCGAACACGAAGATCTGTTCCCGCTTGGCCTTGCCCAGACCGTTGCTCCTGCGGCGGAAGTCATCCATTTTGGCCTGCTCACGGTTAAAAATCTGGGTGACCTTAATGCCTGAGAGATTTTCGGAAAGGTAGGTATTGATATCGGTGGTGCGGTCTTTTACCTTTCTGTAAGCTCTGCGGGAGAACTTGCGGAAGATTACTGTAAACACCAAAATAAAGGGGACAAAGCACAGCACCATTAAAGTAAGCTGATAATTTAAGAGCAGCATGGCCGCCAGGATTCCCACAATGACGAAGAAGTTTTTCAAAAGGTTCACCAGCAGGTTCGTAAACATCATTGAAATGGCATTGGTGTCGTTGGTTACGCGGGTGACAAGTTTTCCCACGGGAATGTCGTTTAGCTGCTCATGGGACAGAGATTCGATATGGACAAACAGATCCTCCCTCAAATTGGAGATAATGCGCTGTCCGGTTTTTTGCAGCATGATAGCCTGCACATAAGAACTGCCCATAGAGATAACGAGAATAGAAGCGTATACCGCTACCGCAAGGAACAGCGCGTCTAACACAAAATCGCCTACCACCAGTTCTTCGATATAGCCGATGATCAGGGGGGAGATGATGTCGTAAGCTATGGAAAACAGCATTAAAACAGCTACCAGCAAAAACTGTTTCCAATAGGGCTTGGCGTAGCTCAAAAGACGTTTCATGATCTCCGAATCCTTCATGTTGCGCTCGAAGCCCATAGTCTCTTTTTTGTCCTTCACCAGGGCGTAAGCCAGAACCAGCGCCGCAGTAATAGTGCCAATGACCGCGCCCACCAGCAGGAGAGGCAGATACTCATTCATTGCCCTCGTCTCCTTCCTGATCTTCCAATCTCTGCAGGTCCACCATTTTTCGGTAATCCTCACAGGCATCATAAAGCTGTTGGTGAGAGCCCACTGCCTTGATCTCACCCTCGTCCAAAAACACGATTTTGTCCAGGTTTTCCACCGTGGAAATCCGGTGGGCAATGACAATAGTGGTCCGGCCCTTTCGGCTCTCCTTCAAATTGTCCAGAATGACTTTTTCCGTTTTAGTGTCTACAGCTGATACCGAGTCGTCCAAAATGAGGATGGGCGCGTCCTTAATCAGCGCCCTGGCAATGGAGATGCGCTGCTTTTGGCCGCCGGAAACTGTAACGCCCCGTTCGCCCAGCACTGTGTGGTACCCCTCCTTGAACCCGGCTATATTGTCGTGGATGTCTGACAGCATAGCGGCTTTTTCTACAGCCCGCTCGTCGGTTTCGTCAAAGGCAAATGCGATATTGTGGGAAATGGTGTCCGAGAACAGGAAGTTGTCCTGCGGAACATAAGCGCAGCCCGCCCGGACGGAATGGATGGATAAGGTGTTCACGTCATGCCCGTCTATAAACAGGGTGCCGTTGGGAACATTGTATGTCCGCAGGATCAGATCCACCAGGCTGGTCTTGCCGGTGCCGGTTTTTCCAACCAGCCCCACCCGCTCTCCGGCGTTGATCTGGAAGGAGACGTTTTTCAGCACATCATACTCCCCGTCGGGGTAGCGGAAGGTGAGGTCCCTGAATTCTATATCGCCCTTTATTTCCGGCAGGTCAATCACGCCGGGCCTGTCCGTCACATTGATAGGGGCGTCCAGCAGTTCGGAAATCCGGTTTAATGAGGCCTTGCCCCGGGAGGTTTTTTCAATGAGCATGGAGATGGCCATAAATGGCCAGACAATGGAGGAAAAGTAGCCGATATACTCCACCAGCTGGCCGGCATTAAACTGGTTTCGATATACCAGATAGCCGCCGAAGCCTAAAATCACGCAGATCACCGATTCCACCAGCAGGGTCACCAAAATGTTCAGCAGGGTGGAAATTTTGGTGTAAACCACATTGGCTTCCTCATTCTGTTTGTTCAGCTTTTGGAAAGCGGCCAGTTCCTTCACTTCTTTCACAAAGGCCTTAATGACGGCGATGCCCGAAAAGTTTTCCTGGGAGAAGTCGGACAGGTCAGAGAAAGCCTGCTGACGCTCCTCCCACTTTTTGGTCATCAGCTTGCCCAGCACTGTGCCCGCGGAAAGCATCAGCACGGCGGGGATCAGGGATAAAAGGGTCAGCCTCCAGTCCATGCGCCACATTTTGACAAGGGCCAGCATTCCCAGGAACAGGGCGTCAAAAAACATTAAAACGCCATCGCCAAAGCATTCCTGAATGGTTTCCAGATCGTTGGTATAAAGGCTCATTAAATTGCCCACCTTATTGACCTGGTAGTAATCCTGC
Source organism: uncultured Acutalibacter sp. (assembly GCA_964525985.1). GTDB lineage: Bacteria > Bacillota > Clostridia > Oscillospirales > Acutalibacteraceae > Acutalibacter. Next base: position 27,322 of record CAZGLW010000013.1, read on the forward strand.
GAAAGGTTTTTGCTGTGGTCGAACATGCGGTTCCGCAGGTCCGTCTCTACACGGATAGCGGAGCCGAAAAAGCAGATCCGCCACAGGAACCTGCCAATGACCATTACCAGGATAATAAGTATCATGGGCAGGCAGACATCCTGCAGCAGCACGTCCATGTTGAATTCAATGGTCCCGTTGGTGCCGTTGATCACCGTACGGTAAAGCTCAGGGACCTTGAGTTGGAAATAGTCAACTAAAATCAGCGCGGCCAGTCCCAAAAGAAGCACTGGCGAATACTTTAAATAATACCGATTGATGTGCCTGCCAAATATCACGCGTATGTCTCCCATCTTTATGTTTCTCATGTCCGCACACAAAGACAATTATAATGCAAGATTTTCCGTAAGGCAAATGTTCTTTTGTGAATTTTTTGAATAAAACCGCTTGTGCAAAAAGCGGATGTGTATTACAATGATGACAAATAACGTCCGGCTGTAAGGATGGGCGCTTTTGTGCATTGTGGGAGGAAAATAGAAAATGAAGCTGACATGGAAACAAAAAACCGCATTCGGTATAGGCGCTGTGGGAAAGGACATGGTGTACGCTCTGTCCTCGTCCTTTGTGATGTACTATTATCAGGATGTGCTGGGTCTGTCCGCTACCTTTGTGGGGCTTATTTTGATGATTGCCCGGGTATTCGATGCCTTAAACGACCCGTTTATGGGGGTGTTGGTGGCTAAAACCAGGTCCCGTTGGGGCAGGTTCCGGCCCTGGCTGTTTTCCGGCACGGTGTTAAACGCTGCGGTGCTTTACGCGCTGTTTGCGGCGCCCCACCTTGAGGGGGCTGGCCTGATGGTTTATTTCTCCGCGGTGTATATTCTCTGGGGCGTCACCTATACCATGATGGACATTCCTTACTGGTCCATGATTCCCGCCGTTACGCGTACCCCCGCAGAACGGGAAAATCTCTCCGTGGTGGGCCGCACCTGTGCGGGCGTGGGTTCCGCCCTGATTGCCATGTTCGCCATGCTTCTGGTAGGCATTTTAGGCGGGGACAGCGAGCGCCAGGGTTTTAGGCTGGTAGCTCTGATCGTGGCGGTGCTGTTTGTCATAGCAGAGGTGCTTTGCTGTGTCCTGTTCCGGGAAAAGTCCCAAAGCAGTATGGAAACCTCGGGCGTGAAGGATATGTTCAAGGCTCTCTTCCGCAACGACCAGGCATTGGTCATTGTGCTCAGCATTGTGCTGATAAACAGCGCTTTATATCTCACTTCTAACTTTATCATTTATTTCTTTAAATACGATTTCGGCGGAGAGGGCTGGAAAGGGACCTATACTCTGTTCTCTACAATTGGCGGGGCGTTTCAGATTTTGGGCATGATGGTTCTATACCCCCTGCTGCGGAAAAAGCTTTCCAGCACCCAGGTGTTTACGGTCAGCGTGGTTGGGGCGCTTGGAGCGTATTTTGTCATGCTGGCGCTTTTGTTCCTGGGTCTAAACCACAACCTGGTGGCTTTATGTATCCCCGGAGCCGTAGTGTTTGCCTGCAACGGCATGCTCAGCGTGCTTACCACCTTGTTTTTGTCAAATTCGGTGGATTACGGTCAGTTGAAAACAGGCCGCCGGGAGGAAAGCGTGATCTTCTCCATGCAGACTTTTGTGGTCAAGGCCGCCTCAGGCGTGGCAGTGTTCCTTACCGGAATCGGTCTGGACCTGATCGGGTTGGTGGGCAATACCGACGAGACCGGACCTGTTGCCGCCCAAAGCCAGGGGACGCTTGTGGGCCTGCGCCTGTTAATGACCGTCCTGCCCATGATCGTGCTGGCCCTGGTGCTGATCCTGTTCCGGAGGAAATTTACACTCACCGACCAGAAGGCGGCTGAGATCAGCCAGCAGCTTCGGGAGAAAGAGGCAGAGCAGAGGGAATGAACCTGTCCTCCGGCACCTCTTCCCGAAAGGCGGTCTGGCGGCTCCACTCTTTTGTGGAGTCGTCCCGCTTCACGGCGCTCTGATGGTTTTGCAGCAGGCAGCACAAGGCGTACACGTCGATCCAGATTTCTCCGCTGTCTGTTTCCTTCTGTGATTCGTCGAAGATGAGCTGCAGGCCGTAGTGCAGGTGGCTCGTGTTGATGTTGTTTACGTTTTCTTTGGTGCTGTAGCCGGTGCGGCCCACATATCCGATCACGTCCCCAGCCATCACCACGTCGCCCGTTTTCAGCCCCTGGGCGTAGGGCCGGTTCTGCCGCAGGTGGGCGTAGTAGTGGTAGCGTTTGCCGTCAAAGCTGCGAATTCCGATCCGCCAGCCCCCGTACTGGTTCCAGCCAATGGCCTCCACTGTGCCGGATTCTACCGCGATGACCGGGGTGCCTACAGCGGCCATCATGTCATGGCCCAGGTGCTTTCGGGCGAAGCCGTAGCTTCTTTCTGCGCCGAAGTCGTCGTAGTGGCTGTATGGGAAGGATTTGGCGATGGGGGAACAGGCTTTCAGGCCGTAACAGGTTTCCCATCCTGCATCCTTTTCAATTTCATACTTTCCCAAAAAGCCGTCCAACACAGCGCCGTATGCCTCCCGGTAGTAAGCGAAATACTTCATATTCCCGGTCATGCTCTCCACTGTTTCGCCTGATTCCGCCTTTTTGACAATCTCATCCAGATCTTTCTTCCTGTACCGGGAAAAATCGCCGCCATATTTCACCCCCAGTAAGGCTAGAGTGTCGGCCCAGCCCAGATGGGACCGGCCCGGGTCCTGCCAGGTCTCTATATCCAGATTCATAGCGTCCTCCAAAGCGCTTTCGCACACATCAAAATCCACCCACTTGATAAAATCCTTTTGTCCTGCCTGTTCCACGGTTTTAACGGCCCGGGGGACCATTACCGCCGTTCCCAGCAGTACCCATAAGGCCAGAATGGCCACAACAAGATTCTTTTTCAGTTTCAGCGTTACAAACACGGCTTATCCCCCGCTTTTCATGGTCGTTCTTCCTATGCTATGCCGGCAGCGGAAAAACATAGAACGCATTTTCAGCGCTTTCCCTTGAACCCGGAAAAGCTTTGTGATAGAATGAAACCGCATTTTGAAAGGTGAAGAAAGAGGATGTTCCAATGCCCATAACATTTGACGAAAAATCGAAAGTCTTTAAGCTGGACACAAAGAATTCTACCTATGCACTGATGATCTTTGACGGTGGGTATCTATGCCACCTGTATTACGGCGCTAAGGTGCCGGATACTGACCTGCGGTATTTGGTTTACCGGGGCTGGTTCGATTCTTTGAGCCCCTGGGCCCCCGGTGTGGAGGACCCCAGGTTTTCTCTGGACATTAACCCTTTTGAGTACCCGGCCAACGGCTCCGGGGATTTCCGTATTTCCGCCCTGTCCGTTCGGGGAAAAGATGGCAATACCGTCACCGACCTGCGTTATGTCTCTCATAAGATAACCAAAGGCAAACCCGCTTTGCCGGGCCTGCCCACCACCTTTGCCGGAGAAGACCAGGCTGAAACCCTGGAGGTTGAGGCTGTAGACAGACTGACCGGTATAAAGGCGTTTCTGTCATATACGGTATTTGAGGACTACGGGGCTATGGCCCGCAGCGTCCGGCTGGAAAACGACGGTGCCGCCCCGGTGGAATTGGAGCGTGCTTACAGCGCCTGTGTGGAGTTTCCCACTATGGATATGGATATGGTACATCTTTATGGGAAGTGGGCAAAAGAGAACACCACCGAGCGCCAACCTCTGCACCACGGCATTCAGTCCATTCGCTCCAAGCGGGGCATGACCGGCCCTAACCACAACCCGTTTGCCGCCTTTGCCCGGCACGGTGCCACGGAAGAAATGGGAGATGTGTGGGGAATAAACCTGGTTTACAGCGGTAATTTTGCCATTGACGTAGAGGTGGACACCCGGGGCTGCCCCAGGGTGCTTGCGGGTATCAATCCCGACGATTTCCGCTGGCGGCTGGAGCCGGGGGAAGTGTTTATTACCCCCGAGGTGGTGACGGTGTACAGCGAAGCGGGGCTGGGCGGTATGAGCCGGACGTTCCATCACTTCTATCTGGACCACCTGATGCGCAGTGAATGGACCAGGAAAAAGCGCCCCTTGCTCATCAACAGTTGGGAAGCGGCCTATTTTGATTTTGACGACGACAAACTGGTTGAATTCGCAAGGGAAGCCAAAGACCTGGGCATTGACATGCTGGTGATGGATGATGGCTGGTTCGGTGACCGGCATGATGACCATCGGGCGCTGGGCGATTGGTTTGTAAACGAGGAGAAGCTGAAGGGCGGCCTGGGGCGTCTCATCAACCGGGTAAACGCCCTGGGGGTTAAATTCGGCATTTGGTACGAGCCGGAAATGATAAATCCCGACAGCGACTTGTACCGGGACCACCCAGACTGGGCCGTGTGCGCCCCCGGCCGGGAAGGGTCCATGTCCCGTTACCAGTGTGTGCTGGATATGACCCGCCAGGATGTGCGTGACAACATCTTTCAGCAGATGTTTGATGTGATCTCGCAAAACAATATCGAATATATTAAATGGGACTGTAACCGGAACATAAGCGAAGCCGCCAGCCTGCAGCTGCCCCCGGAGCGCCAGGGAGAGTTCTTCCACCGGTATGTGCTGGGCGTTTACGATCTGATGGACCGGATTACCACGACTTTTCCCCACATTCTGCTGGAAAACTGCTCTTCCGGCGGGGGCCGATTCGACGCTGGTATGATGTACTACTCCCCTCAGATCTGGGCCAGCGACAACACCGACCCTATCGAGCGGCTGTCCATTCAGTTCGGTGCATCCCTGTGTTACCCGCCCGCTTCTATGGGCGCTCACGTGTCCGCCAGTCCCCGAACAGGCATTGAGACCCGGGGCAATGTGGCCCTCTGCGGCACCTTTGGGTATGAAATGGACCCCCGGAAGCTGACCCCGGAGGAACGGGAGATTGTCAGGCGCCAGGTGGCGGATTACCACAAATACTATGACCTGACCCATTACGGGGATTTTTATCGCATTACTTCGCCCACAGAGAATCCATTTGTCTGTGATTGGGCTTTTGTAAGCCCTGACAAAAGCGAGGCGTTGTTTACTCGGGTGGTTATGCGTATGCCGGAAAACCGGTATCAGCTGCTCCGCATTCCCGGTCTGGACCCGGAGAAATTCTACACCGATGAGGAGACGGGGCAGACCTATTCCGGCGCGCTTTTGGCTCACGGTGGCCTCGATCTTTCCGATGGACGGTTCATCAATGGGGACGGTAGCAGCGTTGTCAAGCATTTTGTGGTAAAGTGAAGTCCCAACAGCGGCAAAGCACTGTGCAGTCGAAAGTTTTCCCCGGTGTTTTACCGGCTCTGACGGTAATTTTGCGGGTTTTTAAAAGATTTTTGGCACCGCATCGTTGCTTGGCCTTTTGCCGGGTACCGTGTGGCAGGCATAAAAAAAGAGATGGAATGTGCAGGTTTTTTTCCATCTCTTTTATTGTTTTGAAAATGCGGAAACGAATTTTTATGACAGACCTTGCAATTCCCGGTTTAGCGCATTATAATATTATCTTGAGGTTAGCAATAACTAACTGTCAGACCTTGCCAGAAGACTCTTGGATAAAACGCAGGTCGCCAGGATCGTTTTTGAGAGGAGACGGTGAAATGCTGAAAATCACCTGTCTGGACTACTCACCGGACATGATGGAGCGGGCCAAGCGGCAGG